>JAGXRH010000255.1 GCA_018335975.1 Ignavibacteriales bacterium | reverse complement strand
AGAAAGAATATTTTCGACTTGCTGCGTTACGTGATTTGTGTTTTCAATAGTTGAACCGGGAGGAAGTTCAATCGTAACCGCAAACTCGCCTCTGTCCGATTGCGTGATAAATTCGCTTCCGATAAATCCAAGTGGAAGAAGCGAGAATGATGCGAGGAACATTACCGTCGTAAGCAACGCAACTTTTCCACGACTACGTAAACTCCATTTCAAAACGGTGATGTAATTCGCCGAAAGTTTGTGATACATTGATTCAAACCATAAGGCAAAACGTCCCATTAATGTTCGTTTGGTGAAATGTTCCAACTTCACAAATCGCGATGCGAGCATTGGGGTAATCGTAAACGAAACAAATAAACTCAGTAGTGTTGAAACGACAACGACAACAGAAAATTGCCGAATAATATTTCCAATCAAGCCGCTTACCAAAGCAAGCGGAAGAAAGACAACAACGTCAACAAGCGTAATCGAAAGCGCGGAGAAGCCGATTTCATTTCGTCCTACGAGTGATGCTTCGCGTTTTTCTTTTCCCATTTCGATGTGGCGATAAATATTTTCGAGAACAACAATGGAATCGTCAACTAAAATTCCAATCACGAGCGACATTGCGAGAAGCGTCATAATATTGAGCGTGTAATTGAGCGCATACATTACAATGAACGTGGAAACAAGCGACGCGGGAATTGCAACCATAACGATTACCGAGTTGCGAATGCTGTGCAAGAACGAAAGCATAACGATTGCAACAAAAAATATTGCAAGCGTTAAATCGTATTTCACTGCGTCTGCAGCTTCTGTCGTAAATTGCGAACCATCTTGCGCGACATCGAATTTCAAATTGATGCTTGCGTATGCCGATTCAATATTCTTCAATTCTTCGCGGACGATTTTACTTACTTCAACAGTGTTGGCATCGGATTGTTTTTGCACAAAAATTCCGACTGAACTTTTTCCGTTTATTCTGCTTGCAGTGATAAGTTCTTTTTCACCGTCCTGAATTTCTGCAACATCAGAAAGTTTTATGTCGCCGCCCTGTTTTGATTTTGCAAGAACAAGGTTTCGTAACTCGTCCAGTGAATTTATTTTCCCTGCAATACGTACGACAAATTGCTCGGCGCCTTCTTTTATTTTTCCCGTTGGAAAATCCAAGTTCGACATTTTAATGACATTCGTAATTTGTAAAATTGAAAGTCCGTACGAGCGAACTCTTTGCGCATCGAGATTAATTTTTATTTCGCGTTCTCGTCCGCCAATCAATGTTACTTGCCCGATTCCTGAAAGTTTAGAAATGCGCGGCTGAATGTGGTCTTTTAACAATTGATAAAATTCTTTCGATGGCATTGTGCTTGTTACGCCAACGCGCAACACGGGAATTTCATCCAACGCAAATTTTGTAATCGTCGGCGCTTTTACATCAACAGGTAATTTAAATGTTACTTCGGCAACTTTTCGCTGAACGTCTTGCAATGCCAAATCCACATTTGCCGATTGCTGAAATTCGATGCCGATAAATGAAACGCCTTCCGACGAAGTGGTGCGCACAGCATTTATTTTATCAACGCTCGAAACCGCATCTTCAATAATTTTTGAGACGGATGTTTCAACCTCTTTCGGTGATGCGCCGGGATAAATTGTCGCAACCATAACAAACGGCGGCGAAATGCGTGGAAGCAATTCGTACTTGAGCTGGTTGTATGAAAAAATTCCCAACACCGTAAGCACGGAAAATATAACGACGATAAATGTTGGTCGTTTGATGGAAAGTTCTGTTAATGTCATAAAAATTTTAAAGTTTAGAGTTACTTGTTTATATGGTTTGGGATTTGGGGTTTGGGGTTTGGGGTTTGAGAAAAATTGAAACACGAAATTCTCAAACCTCAAAACTCCAATCACCAACCTCAAACCATGTCATTGTATAATTGTTACTGCAACACCATCGCGCAAATTATTTTGTCCGTTTACGACAATCGTTTCGCCTTCGCGCAAACCATCACGAATTGCAATGTTTGTTCCACTTGAATTGTCAACTATAATATTTCGCAATTTTACTATTCCATTTTCCACAATAAATACTTGTGGATTTTTCAAACTTCCAACGAGCGCATCGCGTGGAATTGTGAGAGATTCATTCTCTTGATTTGATATGAACGAAATTCTTCCAAACATTCCGGCTTTGAGAGGATGCTCTTTACTATTCGGCAAAGATATTTCCACAGGATAGGTATGCGCGTCATCGCCTTTCGAACCAAGCGTTGCAATTTTTCCGTTGAAAATAATTCCCGGATAGACATCGGTAGTTATTTCAACTTCGTCGTTGACTTTCAATTTGAAAACATCTTTTTCCGCAACATTTACTTTTACTTTTAGTTTGGAAATGTCCACAACGTTTGCAATCACATTTGCGTTTTGAATCATTGTTCCAACATCAACCGTTCTCGCGGAAACAATTCCAGAAATCGGCGATGTGATTTTCGTATCGCTCAACATTCGTTTTGCAACGGTGAATTGCGCTTCGGCAGATTTCATCGCAAGCCGCGCTCCGTCCAGTTGCGCATCGGTTACGGATTTATCTTTGGAAAGCGATTCGATGCGTTCAAAATCTTTTTTCGCTTTTTCGAAATTCACTTCGGCTGTTGCGTAATTCGCTTGTTTGAGTTCATCATCAACTTGCACAAGCGGCGAGTTTGCAGAAACATAATCGCCGACGTTTGCAAATACGTGAGTAACTCGTCCTTGCGTTTCAGAAACAATTGCGACATCGTTGTTTGCAACAATTGTTCCTACCAGCGAAAGCGATTCCGAAAGTTTTTGCTTCGAGACATTTATCACCGAAACGGGATACGCTCGCAAAATATCATTCCGCGATTTCGCTTCCATTTTCGATTTGTTGTTCAATAATATTAAAACGATTGCGGCGAGCGCAATCAAACTAATTGCTGTTATTTTAATTTTTTTCATAGTAGGTTTTCCTTGTGAAATAATTATAGTGAAAATTTTTGGTTAAGTAATAGAACACGGATAACACAGATTTTGACAGATGTGCACGGATTTAAATCGGTGGAAATCCGTTTCATCTGCGTCATCTGTGTGCTATTTTTCTCCAATCGCTTTTTCCAATCTTGCTTCGGAAATCTCATAATCAATTTGCGCTTGTGTTAAATTTGTTTTCGCTTGCAACAACGCAACTTCCGCATCAAGTAAATCGGAATTGAGCGCAAGTCCTTGTTTAAACTTTTCATTGGTTACGCGATAATTTTCTTCTGCTTGCTGAACGCCTTGTTCCGCGACAGAAATTCTTTCTTTTGATTGCTGAACGTTCAAATAGTTTTGCGTTACTTCGAGTGTGATTCCATCTTTCAACAAACCAACACCATCATTCGCTTGTTCAAGTTGCGCTTTTGCTTGCGCTGTCTGTTGGGAAGTTTGTCCCCAATTCCACACATCAAATGAAACTCCGATTCCCACATCCCACGTATTTTTGAATTCATCTTTTGTCGGGAAAATTCTTTGATTCGGGCGCGCGTAATTGTAATTTCCCATAAGAAAAACTTGCGGATACCAATTTGATTTTGCAAGTGTAACTGCGGATTCGCTTGCTTTTACGCGGAAATCCATTGCGCGAAGTTCCGGACGATTTTGCATTGCTTTTTCAACAAGAGAATTCACGTCAGAAAAAGTTTTCGGTTCGTGTTTTATGTTTGTGGAAAGTTCAAGTTCCGTGTCGAGTGAAATTCCCATAACATTATTCAACGCAATCATCGCAAGTTGAACATTATTTTTCGCATCAACTTGCAAGAGTTGAATATTAGAAAGTTGCACTTGCACTTTGAGCACATCGTTCGTGGTCGCCATTCCTTGTTTCAAAAAATTCTGAACATCGGTTAAATGCGCCTGCACTTGCACAACGTTTTCATCAATAAGATTTTTGAATTCCATCGCTTTGAACAAATTCCAATACGATTGTTGAATAGCAAATACGAGTTCTTTTTTGTCTTTGTTGAAGTCCTCATTCGTTGCTTGCGAAGAATATTCCGCAATTTCTGTCGCCGAAGAAATTTTATTTCCCAAATACAACGGCTGCGTTACCGAAAGTTTCGTCAAATAATTATCGAACACCGAAGGAGAAATCTCAAAAGACTTTGGCAGCGATGGATTTAACGCCGCAAGCGGATTCGGAAATGATGCAGATGGAACCTCACTCAATCGTGTGTATGCTCCGGTAAATTTTACCGAAGGAAGACGCGACGCATTTGTTTCATCACGTTTCGACTCGGCAACAATCAATTTCATTTTTGATGAATGAAGCGATTTGCTGTTTTGCAATCCGAGTTGGACGGCTTCTTCAAGCGTCAGCGATTTTTTTTCTGCAAATAAAACTGTAGAGAAAAAAAAGAATATGATTGAGAAAAAATATTTTATGGAGTTCATAGATTGAATATGTGTAGTAAATAAATATGAATTATAGAGCCATCGTTCCATCTAACACGGAATTGCTTTCTTTATATTTTTCGCGTGCATCGTCGGAAAAAATTCCTTCGTACATAATTTTGATAATCGTTTCAAACACATCAGCGGCAGAAAACGAAAATTGCGAAAGAACCTCCGGATTAATTAAATACTGTACCGCCCCGGCATACATCATCACGATAATTTCTCGGTTGATGTCGTTACGAAATACTCCTTGGTTCATCCCGTCGCTTACAAGCCGAGAAAATTCTTGCATTATTTGTTTAGTACGCCATTTGTCAATTTCTTTCCAGATTTCCGGAGAGTTGCGTCGGATGTCGGAAAGGAATTGCGGGGTAAGTTGTGAATACTGTTCTCCGACGAATGTCATAATTTTTTTTATTTTTTCAACATGGCTGTTGTCGTTGTTGTTCATTATAGCGGAACAACATTGTTCACTTTCCTTCATTTTCCATTCGAGCAACTCGCGGACAATCGCTTCTTTGTTCGTAAAATATTTGTAGAGCGTTTTTTTACTCATCCCCAACTCATTCGCAAGTTCATCCATCGTAACTTTGCTGATTCCGAGTTGAAGAAAAAGTTTGAACGAGGTAATTAAAATTCTATTTCGTATTTCTAAGTCTGTAGACATCGTAAATTGTATTTTTAGTATTAAGACTAATGTTCTTGGAAAAAAGTTGTTAATGGAAACAAAAAAAGTTTATACAGTTTCCATTTTTGACTAAAGTTACTTTTTTCTTGATGTATTCTGAAAAAAGTGGATAAAAGATAGTAAAAAAATTTAAATCGGAAACTATTTGTGTTTTTTTAGTTTCCGATGAGCGTAGGTTCCTCTTTTTCGCATATTTATTTTTCGATTTTTTTTCTCTCACGTTTGACAAATCATTCCTCTCTATATTTCAGTAATGAAAATTTCTCCGTACCTCGTCCCAAATTAATGAGGTTATTTTTTACACCTCTATTGGTATTTTTAATAAAAATCAAACGAAAACAGTGCTGCAGCCGTGTGAATAAAGAATGAATATCTCGGCACAATAATTGTATTTGATTTATTTGAAAATCTCTTATGGGCATCTCTAATAACTCTCTACGAGTCATAGACAAAAATGAATTTAAATGCAAAGGACACAAAGCAGGCACAAAGGTCGCAAAGTATTGAATGTATTGTTCTTGGTGTTCTTTGTGAAAATACTTTGTGCTCTCTGTGTTTAAAAAATGTGGTTTTTAGAGATGCCCTTATGTTTGACAACAATTTAGACATGTGCACCTAATATCCTCTGTGTTTTTCCAAAATGCTTCAGTTCAAAAATAATTCCATCTCAAAAAAAGAACTCCACTTTTCAACGTGGGTGAGGTTTGGAATTTGGGTGGCATTTCTTGCTCTCTGTAACTTTTCTCTTTCTGCCCAAACAAACGAAACCTGTTTGACGTGTCACAGCGATAACACGCTTACAAAAGAAAGTCACGGAAAAACAATTCCGCTCTTTACTGATGAAACAATTCTTAAAAAGTCTTCTCATTCTAAACTTTCTTGCACTGCTTGCCACACTGGTTTTGACGCTGAAAATATTCCCCACAAACAAAGAATTACGGAAGTTAATTGTTCAACCTGTCACAAAGATGTTGAACTGACACATAAATTTCATCCGCAACTCGCAAAAGCAATTCAGGCGAAAGAAACGCCGGATGTTTCGTGCAAAGATTGTCACGGCAAACACGACGTTGTTTCGCCAAAGGTTGCTAATTCAAAATTCTCTCACGAAAAAATAGTTTTGTCGTGCGGCGAATGTCATTATGATGTTACAGAACCATTTGTTCAATCAGAACACGGAAAAGCGTTTGCATCAAATGTTCAAGGCGCGCCAAGTTGCATTTCCTGTCACGATAATGAAATTACACACAATGGAACTGAAGGCGATTCTGCGTTAGCGCAACTGAAAATCAAGCAAGAGAAAATGTGTCTCGCGTGTCATTTGGATAATCCCGACGTGAAATCGCGAACTTCTCCAACAGCAAAATTTATTGCGGCGTATGAAAAGAGCGTTCACGGAAGAGCATTGTTGAAGGGAAATGGTAAAGCGGCGAATTGCGTAAGTTGTCACGGCAGTCACGAAATGAAAAAAGGAAGCGAACAAACTTCTCGCGTTGGAAAATCGCATATTGCAGAAACGTGCTCGCCGTGTCACGAAACAATTGCAAGCGAGTACGAGCAAAGCATTCACGGTATTGCAATGAAAAACGGAGTGAAAGATGCGCCGGTGTGTACGGATTGTCACGGTGAACACAACATTCTCGCGCCGACTGACCCAAATTCTCGCGTAGCTGCAGGAAATGTTTCGCAGCAAGTTTGTTCGCCGTGTCATAGTTCGGTAAAACTTTCCGATAAGTTTGGTTTTGCAAGCGATAGATTTAAAACATTTTCCGATAGTTATCACGGACTTGCTAATCGCTCAGGAGATTTGGAAGCGGCGAACTGCGCAAGTTGTCATAGCGCGCATAACATAAAACCATCGAGCGATTCTACTTCGACAATCAGTAAAGCGAATTTAGCAAAAACATGCGGACATTGTCATAAAGGCGCGAATCAAAAATTTACCGAAGGAAAAGTTCACGTTACGCTCGGAAAAACAGAAGAACCGATATTGTATTGGATTGCAACGCTGTATCTCATTATCATTGTCGTAACTGTTGGCGGAATGTTTTTGCATAACGCATTGGACTTTTTCAAAAAAGCAAAACGTAAACTTCGCGTACGCCGCGGTTCAATCGAAGAGGAACATGTTGGTCATCGTTTATATTTGCGAATGACACTCAATGAACGGTTGCAACACGCCTCACTGCTTGTAAGTTTTACACTTCTCGTTATTACCGGATTTATGCTTCACTATCCCGAAGCGTGGTGGGTTATTTTAATTCGCAAACTCAGCAACGATATGTTTGAATGGCGAAGTTTAGTTCATCGTATTGCCGGTGTTGTAATGGTTGCGGCAAGTTTGTATCACATCGGTTATCTTTCTTTTAGTGAGCGAGGAAGAAAACTTGTGTATGATTTACTTCCACGTTATACTGATGTAACAGATGCAATTGCCGTAATGAAATACAATCTCGGTTTTTCAAACATCAAACCGAAGTTTAGTCGTTTCAGTTACATCGAGAAAAGTGAATACTGGGCGTTGGTATGGGGAACAATTGTTATGGCGGTAACAGGATTTATTATGTGGTTCGATAATACGTTTATGGGATTGCTGACAAAACTTGGCTGGGATATTGCGCGTACAATTCACTTCTACGAAGCATGGCTTGCAACACTCGCCATCATTGTTTGGCATATTTACTTTGTCATTTTTAATCCCGATGCGTACCCGATGAATGTAGCGTGGTTGAAAGGAACGCTTTCTGAACAGGAAATGGCGGAAGAACACGCTTTGGAATTGGAAGAAATTCATCGAAAAGAAAACGGCAATGATTTTATAGAAATCGAAGCGCCATCCTTACAACAAAACATCAGCGAGGTTGCGAAATAAAAGGTGTACGATGTTTAAACGTTTGAACAGAAAAATATTTTCTCACTTTTCCAGAGCAGTTCCTCTATTTGTCTGTATTGTAATTTTCTTCGGGAAAACATTTTCGCAGGAGAACGGCGATTGTTTTTCCTGCCATAACGATAACTCACTCACCGGAACTAAAAAAGGAAAAACGATTTCTGTTTTCATTAGTGAAAAGAAATTTTCTTTTTCCGTTCATAGTTCCCTTCAATGCATAAACTGTCATTCTGATTTGGAAGGGAAAGAGTTTCCACACGATGAAGAATTGCAAAAAGTGAATTGCGGAAATTGTCATTCCGATGAACAGGAGAAGCACGCAAAATCTCTGCACGGAAAAGCGATTGCGCGTGGTGATAAACTTGCGCCGCAATGTTTTGACTGTCACGGCAAACATGATATTCTTTCTGCTAAAGATAGAACGTCACCGATTTCTCCACTCAAAATTCCGTTCACCTGCGGCAAATGCCATCAGGAAGGAACGAAAGTAACGGAACAGCGGACAATTCACCAAGACCACATCATCGAAAATTTTTCCGAAAGTATTCACGGCGAAGGATTGTTGCACAAAGGTTTAATCGTTGCACCGAATTGCGCTTCGTGTCATACTGCACATTCGATTCTTCCACACACTGATGCAAATTCTTCAATTGCAAGAAAAAATATTGCAACGACATGCACAAAATGTCACGCGGAAATTGAAGTTGTTCACAGAAAAATTATCAAAGGGGAATTGTGGGAAAAACAAGAGCATGTTCTTCCTGCGTGTATTGATTGCCATCAGCCGCATAAAGTGCGAAAAATATTTTACGACCAAGGAATGTCGGAAAGCGATTGTATGCGTTGCCACGATAATCCGAACCTCACTTCGTCGAAAGATGGTCGCACGTTGTTTGTGAACTTTGAAGAAAAGCAACATTCTAAACATGCAAAAATTTCTTGCAGTCAATGTCATTCGGAAGTAAACGCATCGCATCTTCGTCCGTGTGAAACAATTACCAAAAAAGTTGAATGTTCATCATGTCACGAAGAAGTTGGTCAGCAATATCAAAAAAGTACGCACGGAGAGTTGTTTGCAAAAAATGATGCGAACGGTCCAACGTGTAAAGAGTGTCACGGAACGCATAATGTTCTTGGAAAAACCGACGCAAAATCAAAAACATTTCCAACCAATATTCCGAAGTTGTGCGCAACGTGTCATCGCGAAGGACAGAAAGCCGCAGTACGATACACGGGCGAACAACATCAAATCATCGAACATTACCGAGAAAGTATTCATGGAAAAGGTTTGTTGAAAAGCGGATTGACGGTAACTGCAACTTGCACAAATTGCCATACGGCGCATAGTGTTCTTCCGAAAACGGATTCAAATTCGAGTGTGAACGAAAGCAATGTTCCGAAAACGTGCGGTAAATGTCATCACGGAATTGAAGATGAATTTGCAAAAAGTGTTCACTCATCATTAATAACGAAAACAGATAAACCGCTTCCTGTTTGCAATGATTGTCATTCTGCGCATACGATTCGTCGTGCTGATGAGCAAGGATTTAAACTTGATATAATGACGAAATGTGGAAAGTGCCACGAAGATATTGCGGAAACATACTTTGATACATATCATGGAAAAGTTTCGCAACTTGGTTACACGAAAACTGCGAAGTGTTACGATTGCCACGGTTCGCACGATATTCTTCGCATCACTAACCCAAAGTCGCATTTGAGTCACGACAACGTTTTGAAAACATGTCAGAAATGTCACGAAGGAGCCACAAGAAAATTTGCCGGTTATCTTTCGCACGCAACACACCATGACCCGAAAAAATATCCGTGGTTGTTCTGGACGTTTTGGGGAATGACATCGCTCTTGCTTGGAACGTTTGTCATTGGCGGAATTCACACATTGCTTTGGTTGCCGCGAGCGTTGCAAATGCAAAGAGAATTGAGAAAGAAAAAAAATGAAACATAACGGAACAGAAAAACAATATCTCCGGTTCACGCGGCTTAATCGTACGTTGCATATAATTATGATTGTGAGTTTCATTTCGCTTTCGCTCACGGGAATGATATTGAAATTTTCGTACACGGGTTGGGCGGTACTTCTTTCCCACCTCTTTGGCGGATTTGAATCTGCCGGAAATATTCATCGTTTCGCGGCGGTAATGATGTTCGGAATTTTTGTTACGCATATCATTGATTTGTTCCGAATGAAACGGCACGAACATCTTTCCTTGAAAGAATTATTGTTCGGAAAAAATTCTATGATGTTCAACAGAAAAGATTGGCGCGATTTTGTTGGAAACCTAAAATGGTTTTTGGGAAAAGGTCCACGCCCGAATTACGGCAGATGGACATACTGGGAAAAGTTCGATTACTTCGCCGTGTTCTGGGGAATTTTTGTCATTGGTTCAACAGGATTGATGTTGTGGTTTCCGGAGTTTTTTACGCGATTCATTCCCGGCTGGTTTATCAATGTTGCGACGATAATTCACAGCGATGAAGCATTGCTCGCGGTCGGCTTTATTTTCACGGTGCATTTTTTTAATACGCATTTGCGACCGGAAAAATTTCCTATGGATATTGTCGTGTTCACAGGAAGAATGGACGTGGAAGAATTCAAAAACGATAAGCCCGAAGAGTATGAAGAACTCGTTGCGAAAGGCGAGTTGGAAAAATATCTCGTCGAACCGTATCAACCGATTGTCATAAAAGCCGTTCGCGTATTTGGGTGGACTGCCTTAACTATTGGTTTTTCAATTGTTGTTTGGATAATTTACGCCATGATTTTTACATACAGGTAACACATAATGAAAAGAATATTTCCCGCATCATTTTATAATCCCATCACTCTTGCTGGTTCGGCGATTGCATCAATCAGTTTCGGGTTGATTGTATTTCTCACCGTGCTTGAAGCATTGGCAAAAAATCCCAAACCGTATTTGGGAATTCTTACATTTGTCGTTCTTCCCGCAATTCTCATCATCGGTCTTCTTCTCATTGCCTTTGGAATAATGCGCGAACATCGCCGTGAGAAGTTAGGAAAGCCGCACGGCCTCAATTTGCCGACTATTGATTTAAACAATCCGCGTCATCGTACTGCGCTTACTTTTTTTGTCTTCGGCACAATTCTTCTTATCGGCTTTTCTGCCTTCGGAAGTTTCAAAGCGTACGAATACACCGACTCCGATGAGTTTTGCGGCGAAACCTGTCACAAAGTGATGTCGCCGGAATTTACTGCGTATCAATTTTCTCCGCACGCGAGAGTTGGCTGCGCACAATGCCATATTGGTCCTGGCGCGGGATGGTTTGTCCGTTCAAAACTTTCCGGCGCATATCAAGTGTACGCAACATTATTCAATAAATATCCGAGACCAATTCCAACACCGATTGAAAATCTGCGCCCGGCAAGAGAAACGTGCGAGCAATGTCATTGGCCCAAAAACTTTTTCAGCGAGAAACAGCATGTGTTGAGCTATTATCTTTCCGATGAACAAAACACGAAATGGACGTTAAATTTGCTGATGAAAACCGGCGGCGGAAATATTGAAGCGGGACCAACATCGGGAATTCACTGGCACATGAACATTGCGCACGAAGTTACGTACGCCGCCATTGATTCAGGACGCGAAGTCATTCCGTGGATTCAATCGAAAAAACCGGATGGAAGTGTTACGGTATTTCGCAACAAGGAAATTGACGTGAGTGAAGAACAATTGAGAAATGCTGAACGGCGCAAAATGGATTGTATTGATTGCCATAATCGCCCGACGCATATCTATCATCATCCTGCTCAATCGGTGAACACGGCATTATCACTCGGTTGGATTGACCCGAAACTTCCCTCGGCAAAAAGTATTTGCGTGAAAGCGTTGGAATTTCCTTACAGCACAAAAGAATCTGCAATGGATAGTATAAAATTAGTCATCGAAGATTTTTACAAAACAAACTATCCCGAAGTTGCTTCATCGAAAAAAGAAACCATCGAGCAGGCAATTAAACAAGTGCAAACAATTTTCAGCAGAAATTATTTTCCGGAAATGCAGGTGAGTTGGAAACGATTTCCCAACCATATCGGGCATATGTACACGGAAGGATGTTTTCGCTGCCACGACGGAAAGCACGTAAGCGACGATGGAAGAGTGCTTTCACGCGATTGCAATACCTGTCACACAATCCTCGCGCAGCAATATGAAAATGACTCACTTCACCTTTCCCTCAGCGGTGTTGAATATCGTCATCCTGTTGATATTGGCGATGCGTGGAAAGAAATGAATTGCAGCGAATGTCATAAAGAGCAATAGAGTATTTGTGAGAGGAATTTGTAATTTCTCTTGAATATCCGTTTCAATTTCACTATTTTTTTGCCGAAAATTATCGGCTCGGATAAGAAAAAGTGTGAATGAACGTCAATTAGAAAATCTCAAAACGAATCTCATTGCCTTGCAACAAGGGACGCTTTCGTACAGTGAGCAAAATGCGCTTGTTCATTTTACTATTGCTCTCATACAGGCGCATCTGCATAGTCATCGCACATCCTATTCTCATCTTTACGAAAAGGCAGGGATTACGGAAGAAGAGTTGGCGTGTGATTGTATTGCTGATGCTTTCGCTAGAAATGCTCAAAACGAATTTATCCGCATACAACAATGCCTTTCAAAACTTTCCGCCTCGCTTGAAAATACTTCGATAAAAGAAATTTTTCTTCTCTATAAATCCTTCATCCTTCGTTTTGCCGATGTGCATCTTGCCCGGTTATTTGCAATGTTCGATTCTGCCGGCGCAAACATCAAACGAAATATTACCGAGACCATAAAAAGAACGAATCATTTTACATCATCACGAGAATTTTCCGGTACTGTTCTTACTCCTTCCAACACAGACCCGCTTCTCCATCTTTCACGATTCCCGTTTGAAGAATTAGAGCGGCAATTCCTTCTTACACTCGATGGCAAACGTACAACGGAAAGTTTGTTGCTCAAACTTCATTCCATTCTTGTTGAACAAGATGTTCACTCGCGCGTACTTCCTTTGAATATCGTCGTCTATTTATTCAAAAGAGGTTTTCCATCTGAAATTGAAACCCGTAGTGAAGAAAACGATGAAGATGATGAATTCCAATTTCCATCTACAAACGGCTATGCCACTGAGTTTGAATTAGAAGATGCCATTCATAAAGTGTTCAATACGCTAAAAGAAAAAATCTTTACAATGTACCTTCTTTCGGGAAAACTGACGAAGAAAGAAGCGGAGGGACTTTTTTGCGCGTTGCGTGATTGGGTGGAAGACGGGAGAAGTTCTCAAGAACAATTATCGTTAAAAGAATATTTTACTGACTACATATCAATGAATGACTACAACTATTACGAGCGCATTGGGAAGAAGATGGATTATTTACAAAAATTGCTCCGCCAAGAATTTCAATCCTATTTTGATGAAGATGTGTAATTTTTTTCTGAAAACGCTTGCTACGTGGAAATATAATTATTGAGTCTTTCCTAAACCTTCAAGGTCTCTAAGACCTTGAAGGTTTATAGGACTATTACTAACAATCAAGAATGAACCATTTAACCGACATACAACTCGAAACGTATTTTCTTTCGCGCAGTGAATTTTCTCCCGAAGCAATTCTCTCGCTCGAAACGCACGTTGGGGAATGTTTTGCTTGCCGGAAGAACTTTGAACAACTCCGCGCATTTTACTCCGAACTTGACGAACAACTTAAATCTGAACCGACACAACGGGAAGAAGAACTCGCTGCACAAATTTTTTCTCAACAAGTACCGCAACGCCGTTTACTCGAAGAACCGAAAAATAAAGTTGAAGTGTTTCAAGGGTATGCCGCAGTAGTAGAACCGAAACGCCCGCTCCTGCAACGATTTGTCGAGTTTGCCCGTTTCCATCCCGTACAGTTTGGCGGCTCGATGTCATTTGCATTCGGATTATTTGCTCTGCTGTATGTTTCTATAAAGCCAATGCCGAAAGATACAAACCCATCACACGCAAAAGTTCAAAACAGTGTTCTCTTTGTGTACAATAATGGGGGTGAAACATTATGGACAAAAAGTGCAGTAGGAATTCCCGATGTGATGAGCGGAGAGCGTGACAATAATAAAGGGTACCAACGCTTTATTGTAGTAGAAGATATTGATGGCGATGGAGTACGCGAAATTTTATTAGCAGCAAACATAGATAAACAAACAAAATCATCGTTGAATTGTTACAACTTTGATGGAACGTTTCGCTGGGAAAATACCGGCGGAGAGTCTGTCGCTTTTGGTGAAAAACAATTTACCGCTTATGACCGTTGGCGTTTTGACGATATGGTGGTGTTCTACAACGAAGAACTGAAACGAAAACAACTCTTTGTACTTGCCCAAAGCAGTATTTATTTTCCCGGAAAGTTGTTAGAATTAAATCCCAGAGATGGTAACGTTATGCAAACATTTTGGAACGTTGGCGCAATGGGGTATATCTTAATGAATGATATTGATAACGACGGGAAGAAAGAAATATTCATTGCGGGCATTAATAACGCTTACAATTGCTTGTATGCAATCGCGTTAAATCCTTCGCATTTTTCGGGATGTGGTCCTGCAACAAAAGAATTCTACCCCTCTTCGATACAACAAGGAAATGAATTGTACTATCTTTTACTGCGTAGAACAAAATTAGGGAACGTGGTTGAAAAAAAGAACCCGTACAATTTGATTGAATACATACGATTCGGTAATGATAACAATATAATCTTTAATACACGGGATGCAGAAGTATCTGAAAGACACAACATTACTGTTCTTTATACCATCGGAACAAATATGGAAATAAAAACTGTTGCCCCCGGCGACTCTTATATTAAAACACACGAACTCTTGTTGAAAGAAGGGAAAATCAACTTCCAACTTACGCCGGAATATTGGGAAGAAGTAAAACACAACGTGCAATATTGGGATGGAGAGAAGTTTGTGAATACACCAACGAAAAATAAACTTTTCTCTCAAAAACAATACCCCTAACAAATCTTCTTTGCAATTAAAAACCTTCAAGGTTTCCCAAACCTTGAAGGTTTTTTTGTTTTGTAAAAATATTTTCTAAAAACTTTTCTGGCAAACGCAACTATGTGGAAATATTATACGTGTAGTTTACAAAAGCGCAAATTCATTTTGCTCCACGGCAGAATGAATCTGCAACGATGCAAACTCGATATACACCGTTGCGGAATGAATCAGCAACTTTGCAAATTCAATGCGCAATATTGCGGAGCGAATATGTATGCTTGAGCGGCGAACCATCAACGACGACCGTTCAATGCGCAAGCGTTACCTGTCATCCGTTACCGTTGAGCAATGAATGGGCAGACCTGACGGGGCTTTCGTCAATGCTGACTAATGGTTGCGCAAGCGTAACCGAACATTCGCCAGCGTTGCCCAATGAACCGTCAAACCTGACCGTGCTTCCGTTACCGATGACGGGTAAATCGTCAGGTCTGACCGTGGATTCGTCACCGTTGTCCGATGAGTGAGCAAACCTGATTATGCTTTTGTCAGCGTTGCTCAAAGAATCGTTAGACTTAACCGGGCTTTTGTCACTCTTGAGCAATGAATGGGCAGACGTAACCGGGCTTCCGTCAACGTTGTAAAATGAACAAAAAACATTGAAAATTCATCAATTTAACCAAAAAAACAAAAACTATGGCAAAAAATTTCTATCTCCCCAGAAGCGACCAGGAAAAAGTAACCTGGCTCAATAATTTCAGCTCTAAATTGGCAACTCACGGGGCAACAGTGGGAGTTTCCCCCGACGAGATTACTTCAACATCCAACGATGCGAACGAATTCAGTCTGCTTATCAACCTTGTCGCCAGTTTGACATCGGCGAAAGAGCAAGCCGTCAGTTATAAAAACCTGATGCGCGACGCTCCGCTTGGCTCACCGGCGGGCGATTTTCCTTCGAATCCGGAAATAAGATTACCGGCAACATTGGTGGCTCCGGGGATTTTTACCCGTGTGCGGCTTCTGGTGCAGAGAATTAAAAATCACCAAAACTACACCGAAGCCATCGGGAACGATTTGGATATTATCGGAGCGGAAGACACTCCGCCAATGGCACCATCGCTTTTAAAACCGACATTGAAACTCGCGTATGTGAACGGACACGTGGATATTATCTGGACGAAACCGATGAATGTAAGCGGGATACTCATTCAGGTAAACCGCGGCGACGGGCAGTGGGTTTTTCTGGCGTTTGATACCATTCCGAACTATACAGATACGATGCCGATTACACAACTTGCTTTATGGAAATATCGTGGCATTTATATGCTGGACGATGCGCAAGTAGGTCAGTGGAGTGATACCGTGCAAATCGCCGTCGGGCAGGATGTAACGTTGTAGAAGTAAGTAGCAGATGGAGCCCACTTTCAAAGTGGACTCCATCTTTTAACAACGACTTCACTCCACCTCGTCATTCCGAATCCCGCAAAGCGGGAGAGGAATCTATGTTGAGGAAAGCAAACGCTTTATTGAGAAGAGAGGAAACGAAAGGTAAGATTCCTCACTCCAACTAAAGTTGGAGATTCGGAATGACGAGACGCTTTTTAATCGGGGGGGGGAAATGAAGCGGAATTACAGACACCTCGTCATTCCGATGCGAAGCGAGGAATCTGCATTGAGGAAAGCAAACGCTTTATTGAAACAAGCAGAACGAAAAAATAATCCCAAAGGTCCGAAGGACTCCTTCGGACCTACGGGATTTAGTAAAAAAAAAATAATAAGTGGTGTCAAGAATTTCTTCCCGACACGGAAGGTAACAAACGTCTGGAAAAAATTCCTGACGTCACAAAAAAACGTTCTCACTTAGAACTCCAATGTTCAAGCTTAAAAACTCGAGTAATTGAGAAGAAAATTTGAGCGATGGAGATTTAAGACAAAATATTTTCTATTTATCCGCCTTTGGCGGAAAAACTTTTCTGGTGAAGGAAGAAATGTAGAAATAGTATGGAGGTAAACTTTAATTCACTTTTTTCTCAATTATTATTTGAAAGGCCTTTACAATGAAGTCGCATCTCTTATGCAAATTAAGTTACGGAAACATCTTCCTCAATTTATTAGGATGGTTTTTCCTCATCGTCATCACGTTTGGAATTGCCGCTCCATTCTTCGGTTTCTGGATGGTAAAATATATTTTGAACCATACGGAAATTGTTGAAGGCGGTGTGCAGGAATAAGGTAATACACTCAATTTAAGAACTAATTTTTTTTCACTTTTTTAAGGATTCAAACAATGAAACATATTCTCACTTTAACATTCGTAATTTCTCTTTTGTTGTGTAATCAAGGGATGGCTGAAAACTCTCTTGCTTTATCATCGAGTGGGAAAGTCTTTTACAACGTCGGCGAGTTCCCCGATAGTTTTCAACTCTGGCATTTGCCCGGCGGAAACGACAGACCTTGGGCACAAAGTAATACCGTTGGTAATCCATCGCCATCGATAATCTATTCTGAGTCAGGTCATAACGGTTCGAACGATTATTCAATGGGCGGCGTGGCATCAAGTCTAATTTATCAAGCAGATGTGATGTTCACGAACCCGTCAACAGCGGAAGGTATTTATATGCATTTTAGAGCGGTTGATACCAACAACTTTTATAATGCAAAATATGGACCGTATTATGGTGGAATACTTACTTTAGACAAAAATGTCGGAGGAATAGGTACAGGCATCGTTTCACCACTGTATGGATTACCAAGTTCCGCTAACACATGGTATAATTTGGAAGTTCGTGCTATCGGAAGTTCTCTGCAAATCTATTTTGACCATACACTCAAAATAAATGCAACAGATAATAGTCTTTCATCGGGACTTACCGGTATGTCGCTTGGAATATGTTGCAGTAATAGCAATACTTGGTACGTGGATAATATCAAGGTTTTCAAATCGTATCAGATTGCAATAAACAATTTGCAATCAGGTCAAAGAGCTGATCTTTATGATGAAACAGGCAATCTCAAAACTTTGGACACGGTTAATGCTGGTCAAACAAACGCTATCCTTGATGTCAGTTCACTCTCATTCCCGTTTACCGGTTATTTCAAAATCTACGATGTCAATGGAAACCTTTTATTAACCTCGCAGACCAGCACAGATATTTGGGGTGGAGATGTGTATAATTTTCAATCGGAAACAAGCTCGACTACGAGAATTGCTTTTGCGTCAGACCGAGATGGAAACTGGGAAATATATACAATGAATCCGGATGGCTCTGATATCCGGAGGTTAACTTTTAATGATTCCACAGATGCAGTTCCGAATTGGTCTCACGATGGAACAAAGATTGCTTTCGTCTCAAATAGAGATGGCAACAATGAAATTTACACTATGAGTAGTGATGGAACTAATCAAATGCGTTTAACTAATAATAACGCGAGCGATAACGAACCAGCATGGTCTCCAGATGACGCTAAAATTGTTTTTGTTACGGATAGAACTGGTAATGGTGAAATCTTCGTAATGAATGCTGACGGCACTAATCCAATTAACTTAACCAATAATCCTAACCCGAACGAAAGTGGACCGAAGTGGTCTCCTGACGGCACGAAGATTGCCTTTAGTTCTTGGAGAGGTGGAGACGCGCGTATTTACATTATGAATTCTGACGGATCTAATCCAACATTGCTCTCTAATACGTTAACATGGTGTGGCAGTCCTACTTGGTCTCCTGATGGTTCAAGAATTGCGTATTCTGCTTGGAATGGTATTTATGTAATAGATGTGGATGGCTCAAATAATACTTTGTTGCTTGATGGTGGCAATTGCTGTATAAGCCCGGGTGTTGGTTCGTGGTCGCCAGATGGAATGAAGATGGTCTTATTTACAGATCTTTTTCACGGTAACTATGAAATTTATACCATCGATAGCGACGGGACAAATTTGGTGCGATTAACTAATAATTCTGCAAATGACCAATCTCCCTCATGGTCTCCGGTATTAAATCCAACTACAAATATAGACTTGATAGTTGGAGAACAATCTGTTCACCCTTTCGATACAATCCTCGTTCCGGTAAATGTTGAGTTTCCTGTAAACACTTCGTTCAGTTCTTCGGAAATTAACTTTGGCGGTTACAGCGAGGGATTGCATTTTCTTTATATCGTTACGGACAACAGTTTAATCGGAAATGCGGGATGGTCGGTATCGTTCAATGAAGTCGGGAATGAAATTCTCACGGCATCGGCTGGCTCGCAAGATATTTCGGGGAGCGGCGTGTTGTTTTGGTTGAAGTTTGCCGTTACGGGAAATATATGCACCTTCGCTCCGATTGAAATCCGTTCCGCAACATTCAATACGGGAACAACTTCGGTAACAACAACAAACGGCGGCGTGAACATCAAAGCGATTCCTCATTACGGCGATGTTGACGAAAATGGAAGTGTTCAAGCATACGACGCATCAAAAATTTTGAAACATATCGTCGGGCTCGATACGCTCGAATGTCAAGGGCTTGCAAATGGAGAAGTAAGTTTGGACGACAACATTACTTCAATGGATGCTTCTTTAATCTTACGCTACATTGTGCATTTAATTGACTCGCTTCCTTGGCAGGGAAATTTATTTTTGGCTTCGGGAAACTTGCAAATGCAATCCGCTACATATTATCAAGTCGGAGACACAGTTACTATATCTGCCGCTCTTACCGCTGGAGTGAATATTTTGTCATATCAAGGGGTTTTGGATTATGATAGACAAAAGTTAAAACTCATCAGTTTAAATTCAACGGGTGTGACAGTAAATGATTCTTTTATAGCCAATGATATTTTAGGTAATACAAAATTTGCTGGGGCGAGCGGAAATATTCATACTTCTTCGGGTAATTTTGCTACGTTGAAATTTAAAGTCTTACAAAATTTTGATTCAACAATAGTTTCGGTCAATAATTTTCAGTGGAACCAAAACGCGGGGATACAAAACATTTCAACGGTTATTTCAAAATCCGTTGGCGTCAATGAACAAACCAATGATACGCCGAAGGAGTTTAGTTTAGCCCAAAACTATCCCAATCCGTTCAATCCAACGACAACAATTAACTTTGCAATTCCTGTTTCCGGTTTTGTGAGTTTGAAAGTTTTCAATCTTCTCGGAGAAGAAGTTGCAACCGTTGTGAATGAACATTTAGAAATAGGAACTTACAATGTGGATTGGAATGCAAGTAACGTTCCAAGCGGAATGTATTTCTACCGCTTAGCCGCAGGAGAGTTCACGGAAACGAAAAAACTTTTGCTGATGAAGTAACTATTTATTGGGCATCTCTAATAACTCAAAAATGAATTTAAACGCAAAGGACACAAAGCAGGCACAAAGGTCGCAAAGTATTGAATGTATTGCTCTTTGTGTTCTTGGTGAAAATACTTTGTGCTCTCTGTGTTTAAAAAATATGGTTTTTAGAGATGCCCTATTGTCATTCCGTACTTGTCCAAAGGACTCCTTCGGAGATGCGGAATCCAACTCCATCCGAAATATAGATTCCCGCTGGAGTTTATCCCGTTTCAAACAGGGCGGGAAAGACAAAAAGAGCAAAGACGATTTCAAAAAACGAAATCGTCTTTTTTTTGTGTTTGCAATAATTGGAGTTTCATTCTAAACAATTTTCCTAAACGGAACGAATTTTTTCAATATTGAGAAGATAAGAGTGTCTTACTATCATTTTTCGTAGAAAAGACAAACATTTTTCTGGCACGTAGTTTGTTGTGTAATTAAGCAAATTATACATTCAGATATATGAGTCCAGATAAATAACAAACGGTTGAAAAGTATGCTGAAACTATTTTTCAACAAGTTTCCTGAACAATTCCTTCGCCTCATCGTCGTATTTGGTGTTATCGTGGGAGGAATGTTATTCATTCGTTTCCTTCTTCCGCCGGAATTGAAGGACACGGAACTTCATAAAAAATCTACCATCGAACGAGTAACATCGTTACCTGTTAAATTCGCCGGCTCAGAAATTTGCGCAGATTGCCACGAAGAATACAACGTTAAAAAAGCGGGTTACCATAAAAATCTTTCTTGCGAAACGTGTCATGGCACAGCGAAAGAACACACCGAAAACCCTGCTGAAGTAAAACCCGTTTTACCACGATTGAGAGAGTTTTGTGTGCGTTGCCATACATTCGACCCGTCTCGCCCAACCGGTTTTCCACAAATAAACCCTATTGCGCATAACCCACTACAGCCCTGCGTTTCCTGTCATAACCCGCACGACCCGAAACCGCCGTCCGTTCCATCAGAATGTCAAGCATGTCACGCAGAAATTGCAAGAACGAAAGCGATTTCCGCTCACGTCCTGCTTGAATGTACAACGTGCCACGAAGTTCCGCAAGAACATAAAGTAACGCCGCGTGCCATTAAAGCATCCATTCCTTCCGATAGAGATTTCTGCGGAAAGTGTCACGCTGCGCAATCGGAAATAAAAGAAACATCAAAAGTAGATTTTACCACACACGGAGAAAAATACTTATGCTGGCAATGTCACTATCCTCATATGCCGGAGGTTGAATAATATGGACAGAAGAGATTTTTTTACCAAAGCATTTGCCGTTACATCAGCATATACAGTACTTGGCGGTTGGTTAAAAGTAGCCGTTGCAGATATAAAAGATTACGATGCGACGAAACATTATTACGGAATGGGAATCCAAATTGATAAATGTATCGGCTGCGGACGTTGTGTTGAAGCATGCAAAGAAGAAAACGGTGTTCCGAAAGACCCCTTCTTTTTCCGCACGTGGGTGGAGCGGTACACCATTAAAAAAGATGGCGAAGTGATTGTGCAAAACATGGATTCCCGTATTAACGGCGAAGGACAAACCGTCCATGATAATGATATTTTACGAAGTTTCTTCGTTCCGAAATTATGCAATCAATGCGACCATCCTCCGTGCGTGCAAGTTTGTCCTGTTGGCGCAACATTTAAGACAGACGATGGCGTAATCTTGGTTGATGATAAACGATGTATTGGATGCCGTTATTGCATACAAGCGTGTCCGTACGGCGCAAGATATTTACATCCTGAAACGCAAACAGCGGATAAATGTACTTTCTGTTATCATCGCATTACAAAAGGATTGCTTCCTGCGTGTGTAGAAGTATGTCCGACGCAAGCGAGAATATTCGGCGATGTGAAAAGTACCGCAAGTCCGCTTACGAGGTTTAAGCGAATGAATAAAATCCACGTCTTGAAACCTTCGCTCAATACCGAACCCAAAGTAATGTATTCAGAACTTGACGGAGAAGTGCGATGATGACTATGGTGAATCCGGTAACGGAAAAAATGTATGAAATGCTGAAACAAGTTACGGGTTACATTTACCCGAACGAAATTGAAGTGCATTGGTCAATTGTTGTTGTTGTGTATCCGTATCTCACGGGACTTGTTGCAGGCGCGTTTATTCTTGCATCGCTTGTCAAAGTGTTCAATGTGAAAGAAGTGCAATCGGTGTACAAACTTTCGTTGCTTACTGCGCTTGCGTTTCTTCTTATTGCGCCGCTTCCACTTTTATTACATCTCGGACATCCCGAACGCTCATACGAAATTTTCCTCAGTCCGAATTTCACTTCCGCAATGGCGATGTTTGGTTTTGTGTATGCGTGGTACTTGATGGTTGTACTGTTGTTGGAAATCTGGTTCACGTATCGCAAAGATTTAATTCTGCGAGCGGAACACGAACATTTTCCGATGAAATGGGTTCACAAAATCGTTACGCTTTTTTCTACCGATGTAAGCGAAAAAGCAGTTCACTTCGATAAAAAAATGGTGAAAGGAATTACGGTTATCGGTATTCCCTCTGCATTTTTACTGCACGGATACGTTGGATTTATTTTCGGTTCCATCAAAGCAAATCCGTGGTGGAGCAGCGTGTTGATGCCGATTGTGTTTTTATTTTCTGCAATTGTTTCCGGCATCGCGCTCGTGATTCTTCTGTATATGATTATCACGCCGTTTCGCAAAGAAGAAATTGATATGAAGTGCCTCGATAAAATGGCATCGTTTCTTTTCTATGCAGTGATAATTGATTTTTCACTTGAGTTTTTAGACTTCATTCACCGCTTGTACGAAAGCGAAGAATCTATTAAAATTCTTGGCGAACTCGTGATGAATAAACTATTTATCAGTCTCATCATTATTCAGGTTTTGTTGGGAATGTTAATACCGCTCGGAGTTATGATTAGCATTAAGTTGATGAAGTTTGATGCGGAACTGAGAAAACTTCTGTACTTTGTTTCCGTTATCCTCATTCAACTTGGTATTTTTGCAACGCGCTGGAACGTCGTGATTGGCGGACAAATGTTTTCAAAAAGTTTTCGTGGACTTACAACCTACAAAATGGAATTCACCGGAATGGAAGGATTTTTAATGGCAATGCTGTTATTGGTTTTGCCGTTTTTTGTTCTTGCAATTTTATTTAAAATATTTCCTCCGTGGGATTCTGCGCCCCAACAGGAATTGGAAGCAGTAGCGGATTGAAAAACTATGAGTGAAAATTCCCAAAATACAAAACGCGATTTCCTGAAATACATTCTTGGCGGCAGTATGTTTGCTTGGTTTGCCTCTGTTCTGTATCCGATTCTCGCGTATCTCAAACCGCCGATACAACGCGAGGTGGAAGTGAAAAGCGTGAAAGTCGGCAAAGTGAATGAAATCGAAAAAGAAAGCGGAACCATTGTTCGCTTTGGAAATAAACCGGTAATGCTGTTGCGAACTGCAAGCGGAGAGTTTCGCGCATTTTCCGCAACGTGCACCCATCTCGATTGTACCGTGCAATTCAAAAAAGAACTCGGCGTCATTTGGTGCGCGTGCCATAACGGAAAATACGATTTGAACGGAAAAGTTGTTTCCGGTCCACCGCCGCGACCGTTGGATGAATACCGCGTAGTTGTTCAGAACGAAGAAGTATTTGTTTCGAAAAAAGTATGAAACGCTTTCTCCGAAAATCATACGATTACATCAACGAGCGGGTTCATCTCGAAAGTCTCGTTGAGTATATGGGAAAAAAATACGTTCCTGTTCATCGTCATTCGGTGTGGTATTATTTCGGAGGTATTTCGCTTTTCCTGTTTATAATTCAAGTAGTAACCGGGATTCTGCTGTTACTCTATTACAAGGGAAGCGAAGAACTTGCATTCGAAAGCATTCAGTATATAATGTCGAAAGTGCAGTTTGGTTGGCTGATGCGCTCGGTGCATAGTTGGACTGCAAACTTATTTGTCCTCGCGTTGTTCATTCATATGTTCAGCGTGTATTTTGAAAAATCGTACCGCAAGCCGCGTGAAATAACGTGGCTCACAGGAATGTTGATGTTTTTCCTCGCGCTTGGTTTTGGTTTCAGCGGTTATCTGCTTCCGTGGAACGAACTTGCATTCTTCGCAACAAAAGTCGGAACCGATATTGCCGGCGTTATTCCCGTCATCGGAAAACCGATAATGCTTTTTTTGCGCGGAGGCGAAGATGTAACCGGCGCGACACTTACCCGGCTATTCGGATTTCACGTTGCAGTATTTCCGGGAATTTTCACCGTGCTGCTGGGAATTCATCTAATCCTTGTTCAACGGCAGGGAATGAGTGAGCCGTTGGGTTTTGAGAATGTTGCAGGAAACGAAAATAAACGAATGCCGTTTTTTCCGAACTTTATTTTGCGGGATTTATTGTTGTGGCTTCTCGTCTTAAATCTTCTCGCAATCCTCGCAGTATTTTTTCCGTGGGAATTGGGAAAGAAAGCAGACGCGTTTGCTTCTGCGCCTGCGGGAATAAAACCGGAATGGTATTTTCTGTTTATGTTTCAAACGCTGAAATACATTCCTTCGAAAGTGTTATTTATTGATGGAGAAATTCTTGGCATATTGCTTTTTTCCGTCGCAGGATTAGTCTGGATGCTTGTTCCCTTCTGGGATAGAAAAACTGCACGCGGAGAAAAAAACCGGATTGTTACATACATAGGTTTGTTTGCGGTGTTCTATATTATTTTACTCACCGTTGTCGGAATGTTGGTATGACGAAACATAACACAATTGTCATTACGAGCGAAGCGCAGCAATCCTTTTCATCTTCCTCTCTGTTTATATTGCTGACAATATTTTTCGCTATTTCATTTCAGGTTATTTTTGCAAACACAAAAGACCAATGCTACGTTTGTCACTCTACGATTGGCGATAAGCAATCGGAGCATTTCGCAAACGATGTGCATTTCAAAAAAGGAATTAGTTGCGCCGGTTGTCACGGCGGAGATGCAACAGCGGACGATATGGAAAAGGCGATGAATAAAAGCAAAGGATATATCGGCGTTCCGAAAGGCGATGATATTTCCGAAACGTGCGCGAAATGTCATTCCAATGTTGATATGATTAAACAGTATAATTCTTCCGTTGCACGAAATCAACTCGAGTCGCTGAATGAAAGCGTTCATGGAAAACTTGCTACGAACGGAAAAGAACATATTGCACAATGTATAACGTGCCACGGAGTTCACGGAATTGTAAAAGTCAGCGACCCGAAATCTCCGGTGTATCCATCGAATATCGTCGCAACGTGTACAAAATGCCATAACGACGCGGCGTATATGCGTTCGTATAATCCTTCGCTTTCGGTTGACCAGTTGGAAAAATATCGCACAAGCGTTCACGGAATGAAAAATGCAAAAGGCGATGTGAAAGTTGCGGAATGCGCAAGTTGTCACGGAAGCCATGATATTCAATCGTCCATAGATATTCGCTCGAAAGTGTACGCGGCAAACATTCCCTCTACGTGCGGAAAGTGCCATAGCAATGCGGAGTATATGAAAGAGTATAACATTCCGACTGACCAGCAGGAAAAATTTACGCGCAGTGTTCACGGATTTGCGTTATTGCAGAAAAAAGATTTATCCGCGCCTGCGTGTAATGATTGTCACGGAAATCACGGCGCAACTCCTCCGGGGATTTCTTCTATATCCAAAGTGTGTGGAACGTGTCATGCATTGAACGCAGATTTGTTTTCACAAAGTCCGCACAAAAAAGCGTACGACGAAAAAAATCTTCCCGAGTGCGAAACGTGTCATAGCAATCACGAAATTGTTCACGCAACAGATAAATTACTTGGCGTATCATCGGAAGCGGTATGCAGTAAATGTCATTCGGAAACGCAAAACCAAAAAGGTTACGCAGTTGCAAAAACAATGCGCGCATTGATTGATAGTTTAGTGAAAGAATCGAAAACCGATTCGCAACTTGTTGAAGATGCAGAGCAAAAAGGAATGGAGATTTCCGAATCGAAATTTAAACTCCGCGATGCGCATCAGGCACGGCTCGAAACACGGACAATGGTTCATTCTTTCAATGAGGAAAAATTTCGTGAGGTGGTGAATAAGGGATTTTCCGTTACAGCATTTGTAAAAGCAGAAGCATCGGCAATTCTTGAAGAATATTATTTTCGCCGATGGGGATTGGGAGTTTCGACACTGATTATCACGATTGTTGCTGTGTCGCTCTATCTTTTCATTCGACGCATTGAACGGAAACAACTGGAAGAGAAAAAAGCTTAATGCAATTTCCGATGACTGTTTTGAAGAAAATATCCCTTTCCCGTTATTTCAGCCGAAAAATTTTACAAAATCAATCTACAAACAAGTTTGCTGGACAAATCAGGACAGCATAATAAACATTCTATTACACCAACATTTTGAGAGGAACAATCTTATGAAAATTAATCGCATTATATCAACCGTTATTTTTTCCTTCTTTTTTCTTTCACTGTTTTCTGTGGCGGAAGAAAAGCAGGAGAATAAATTTGTAGGGACGAAAGTCTGCGCCCCCTGTCATAAATCTGACAAACAGGGGAAGCAACTCGATATTTGGCAGAAAAGTAAACACGCAGAAGCATATAAAACGTTAACGTCGGCAAGGGCAGATTCCATTGCAAAGGCAAAGGGTTCAAAGAAACCTGCGGCTGAATCACCGGAATGTTTGCAATGTCACACTTCCGGAGCGGGCGTTGATGCAAAACTGCTCGAGAAAGCATTTGATATGAAAGAGGGTGTGCAGTGCGAAACGTGTCACGGCGCCGGCTCGGCATACAAATCTTTATCGGTGATGAAAGATAAAGGAAAAGCAACGGCTGCAGGACTCACATCGCGCAAAGACGAAAAAGAAATCGAGGCGTTTTGTAAAACCTGCCACAACGAGAAAAGCCCGACCTATAAAGAATTTAAATTCGCGGAGCGTTGGGAAAAAATAAAACACTCCGTGCCGAAAGCAGCGAAGTAAAAAATTATTTAAAAACAAAAAACCCGATTCCATTTTTTGAAATCGGGTTTCACTTTTGTAATGCATTAATCCGTTAATGCCTTCGGTCGCCGCCTTCACGACGGGGTCCTCGGTCTCCGCCGCGACCTCCATCTCTTCCGCCACCAC
>JAGXRH010000254.1 GCA_018335975.1 Ignavibacteriales bacterium | reverse complement strand
ACAGTGAACAGTCGGCGTATAAGCGGATGCGCGGCTGTGACCTGAAAAGAGAACCCCTGCTTCCCTCTTCAAGCCACAACATGCGCAACGACTACTAACGTTGACAATAGAATTATCTCCAAACATTGATTAACAAAACACGCTTGAAAAAAATATTTTTCTTCTTACTCCTTGCTCTCTGCTCCCCGCTCCAAGCCCAATGGAGCACCTCCACTATTGCCGAAAGCACTCTCTATGTTTGCCCTGGTTTTTATCCCGGTATTGTAACGTTTGATGATGGTAGCAGTATAATACTCGGCGCGTTACAGAGTTATATATTTGCGCAGAAGTTAGATGAGTATGGTTACAAACAATGGACAAACCCTGTGCAAGTACACCATAATGACAGCAGCGATATAACAAGCACGCCAAACTACGACCAATACTGGGGGGGATGGATTAGCGATGGCAATGGAGGAGTAATTATATTTTGGTACGACCATAGAGGAGCGTACTTTGACCCGGATGATGGATACAAAAACAATGCTATTTATGTGCAACGAGTTGATAAGTTTGGGAATTTACTTTGGGGAAACGGAGTAAAAGTTAAAGGAGTAGAAACTGGAATGAAAGATGGTAGAATAGTTAATGATGGACAAGGTGGCTTTATTTTAGTTTATGGAGACAGGGGTTTTGATTACCCTGGTGCACCTAATACTAATTATTTGAAGGTAGTTCGTTTTAATAATGAAGGACAGCAAGTGTGGGAAACTTATATTGATTCAGGCTCAGTTATTTTTCCTTATTATATATTTAGAGGTGGACAGCGATTGTATTTTAGTTATTACTTGACTGGTAATAATTATAGTCGAATTATAGACTTGGATGGAAATATAGTAACAATAACCCGTATACCAGTCTTTGGCATTGATACAGAAAACGACAGTATAGCATATTTATATTCTGGTTCACCTGATTTTGTTATTCATAAAATAAGTACAGTTGGAGACACTATATGGACTACTCAATTCACAAGACCATCAGGTTGTAATTATATTGGCAATTTCATAGCAGATGGATTTCATGGTGTTTATTTTATGTACGCTTGTAATGATACTATTTTTCATATTGATAGTATAGGAATAGTAACACGTGAATATTTTTCTGGTATTAATTTTGGTGGCCAGGCATTCGGGGATGGAAACCATGGTTTCGTCATTTCTAGTGTTTCAGTTGCCAAAAGATATAATCAATTTGGACAAATGATTTGGGATTCTGCAGTTACCTTCTTACAAAACCCTTCCGACGCCTACTTCCGTTTATTCGAACCAGATAACAACGGCGGAGTGATTGCTGTTTTTTGGACTACTCGTGGCGGCATCTTTGCACAACACACAGGAAGAAATGGTCAAGTAGGTATTATTAACTCCGTAAATGAAAGTAATTTTCTACCAGTAGATTTTGAGATGGAACAAAATTTTCCTAATCCGTTCAATCCAGTTACCACAATTCGCTATCAACTTCCCGAAGATGTTTTCGTAACGTTGAAAATCTTCGACGTTCTCGGAAAAGAAGTAGCAACGTTAGTAAACGGCTATGAAGAAGCGGGATATAAGTCGGTGGAGTTCGATGCGAGAGACCTATCAAGTGGAATGTATTACTACCGTTTGAGCGCAACCTCGATAGAAAACAATCAAACAACATCTCTTGTGAAGAAAATGGTGCTGATGAAATAGTAACACGATAGCCACTTTCCCTCGGATTTATCCGCCTTTGGTGGAAGAGGGAATCTGTTGCTGGTTTTCAGAGGAAGTGTTTATACGCTTCCTCTGTTTTTTTTGCTACGCTCTCCCACATAAAATTTTGGAGAATATGTTCGCGTAGTGCAGTTGTTTTTTCTTTTTGAAATGTTGAGAGGATTGTTTCAGCGATGGATTCTTCAGAGTGCGGGTCGAGATAGGAAGCGTGAGCGAGGAAGTATTCTTCTGTTCCGCCGAATTTTGTAATGGCAATGTTCGCGCCGGCAAGTCCTGCTTCGAGAGCGGAAATTCCCGGCGTTTCAAACAGCGAGGGTAACACAAAAACTTTTGCTGCCGCATAACACGAAGCGAGGAGCGAAGAATCGTGCTCGAGCGAATCAAGCGTGTGGATGTTTTTTGCATCGGCGAGTTCTTGAATACATAATTTTCCGTATTCGTCGTTCGCATATCCGCCGATAAGAACTGCGGGTAAGGAAAGTTTTTTCAACGCACGAATGAGCGGTAACGTATTTTTTCGTTTTCCCCAATAGCCGACGTTCAACACAAAATTTTCCGTTCCGAATTTTTCTTTCCACTCATCAGGAGTTGCCGTTGCGAACCGTTCTTCGACTCCATTCGGCACGATATGAATTTTTTCTTTCGGAATCTTCAAACCTTCGGTCAACAATTTTGCTTCATCGCTCGTATTGGGCACAATTCCCGTAGCCCATTTGCACATTTCTTCAACGATGCCAATATCGGTCCACGTTCCCGAAATAATTTTTCGAAATGAAGATTGAACGTTGAGCGCCATTCGGATTTTTTTGACCGAATGAGAAGAAAAATGGACGGGGGAAAGAATGAACGGAATGTTCCGCTTGTGAATTTCTCTTGCAAAATGATACGTGCCGATTCCCGCGCCGAATATATGCACCGCATCGAACTGGGTAAGATGAATATGTTCCCACGCATTGTGCAATGTTACTTCAATGTTATTTGCTTTCAGGTATTCAGCGGTTTTCGTCGCTTGAATAAAAAGTCCGCCCCGTGCTGCCGCGCCGATGGTGTTTGTTACAAAAAGAATTTTCATTTCAATTTTCTGCGGAGAAAAATACGAAATCGCTGGTTCAAAAGCCGCGGGGAAAATTTTCGCGCGCGTTCAATATCGTGGGGGAGTGGAACCGGCGTTGATTGTTCCTGCCAGAAAAATTGGTCGAGCGATGTTCCGTTTGTTTGTGTTCCGGAAACAAATGTCGCTTGATTATTTTTATTGGTAACGCGAAAAGAGATTTCATTTTCTGCGGATGGAAGCGAAAGGATGCCGTTCGCGAATTCTATTTTTTCCGTTGAACAGAGTGTGGAAAAAACATCCGAGCGTTTTTTCCACCAAGTATAAAATTCTGAAAAAGTTACATTGCGAATTTTTTTGTTACGGAGATTTTCGAACATCGCTCTCAACACTTCCGGATGAGCATCTTTCGGATGATGGTAAAAAAACAGCGGCTCGTGATTTTGTAACTTGTTCGCGAGAACATTTTCAAAATACTCGTTCATTGCGGTTTCGTTCATTCTCGTTGCGCGTAAACTTCCGATACAAACGGGATGAATGGGAATTTGCAACACGGAACTCGGAAGATTGCCGATGGAGGGAAACGAAGGAAAATTATCGTAGTCAAAAGCGAATTCGGATGAATAGGAAAACAGAAATTGTTCGAGCGCTTTGTTGAGTTCAGTGTTCCAATCCCCAAACGGCGCGGCGAACCCGGAAAACGGAATACCCGCCTCATCGAGAAATTTTTTTGCCAATCGAATGTTTCGTTGATTTTTTTTGAAGGTGGGAAATGTTTCGTGTTCGTAGCAATGCAAAGCCATTTCGTGTCCGCGCATTTCACGAAAGCGGTGTAAATATTTTTGGTGACTTTGTACGTGCAGAAACCACGTCGCGCGGATGTTTTCTTTTTGGAGAAAATTGTAAAGGGAAAAAATTTCTTTCTCCGTTCCGTAATCGCTATCAATGCGGAAGGAAAAGAGATTCCGTTCATTGTTCGGGAAATACCACAAATGGACAAACGGTAAATTGCGTTGATGAAAAAGAAATTCGAGTGAAGATGCGGCGAGTTTTCGGATTTCGTTTTTTCCGACAAGCGAAACGCGTTCGGCGGGAAGTTTCGGTGATTGTGCGGGAAAATATTTTCGTTGAATGCGTGTATCGGTAACAAGTTCGCCGAGGTCAAACGGAAAACAGATAACGCACCCGCCGCCAAGTTCGCCGATAAATGTTGAGCAACGTTGTTTGTTCGTAACGAGTGTATTTGCGTTTGCGGGAATTTTTCCGAACGAAAAAACATCAATGAGTCCATTCGTGTTGAAAGGTGATTCAGGTTCGGGAAGTAGGTATTTGATTGCCTGTAATTTTGAATGAACGGGAAAAAGTTTTTCAAGAAATTGTGTTGAAGTGATGAGCGCGCCGCCGTTTTTGAGATAGCGAAGCAATAATTCCTTTTCCTCTTTTTTCGGCTTTGCGTTGAGGATAACAACGGGGAAAATATTTTGTGCGAGCGTTTCTTTTTCGACAAGAGAATACGGAACGCCTACTTGTTGCATCAAAGTTTCCCAGCCAAACTGTTTTTTGAAAAGTCCAACGTGCAATTGCATAGAAAGAAAATTAAAAATTTACGCGGAAGAGTTCCGTATCGTGTTTCGTCCAACCACCGAGTAAAAACAATGGAAACGAATAGGCAAAAATGCCGAACAATATTTGTATGAATAACGGAAAAGAAATTGTCAATGAGAGTACCGTTGCCATAACGAATGATGCAACCAACGGTCGCGGTAACGACTGAAAAATGTTGAGCGGAACAAAACCGGAAAATTGTTTGAACATCATTATCATCGTAATAATTTCACCGAGGACAAACCCAACTGAAACGCCAATGGAATGGAAGAAAAAAGCTCCGATTGCGATGCAGAGAATATGGATGATTGTTCCGACCACCATCGTTTTTGAAAAAACTTTTTCCTGATTGATACCGATTAATCCAACGACAAAAATGCTGTGCATCGCCGTAAAAAGAACAAACCAAACAATGAGTTGTAAGATTCCGGCAGATTGTTCAAATCCGTTTCCGTAAATGAACGTAATTATTTTTTCCGCGAGAAACGTTCCTCCCACACAGAGCGGTAATGCAAGCGTGATGATGATTTTTAACGAAAGAGAAAGTGTTTGTTGGAGTTTTTCGACGGAGAGATTGAACGTTTTGATAATGATGGGGTAGAAGAGAAAGAAAAAAATGCGGTCAATGATGAGCAGAAAAAAAACAACTTTGAATGCCGCCGAAAAAAAACCAACTTCTTTTTCCGAAAGGAAAAATGCGAGCGCAAGCGGTGGAAAATTTACAACGATTTGCCCCAGCCACGCGCCCAAGCCGATAGGAAAAGATGATTGAAGAATGGTTTTCCACCTTCCGTTTTGCTGAAAGAGGGAAGAAATATTCCATTGCAACCGGAGCGAATATTTTTTTTGAAAGAGAAAAAAAAGCAACAAGGCGGAAACCACTATTGAAAGCAGCCATGCAATTGCAACGAAGGGAGTCTCTTTTGGTGAGGCAACGAACAGGAGAACGAAAGCGAGGTACGTAACCTGCGCTGAAATTCTACTTACACTAATTATAGCCATTTTTTCTTCCGCGTGGAAAACCCATTCAAGGAGAAATGCCGACGGAATTAAGGAAAGGAGGAATACGATGGTAACGAGAAAAATTTCCTGCGAGGCAAAAACAACATTCGAGAAAAGAAAAAGAAGAAGGCAGGCGCAACAAGCAAGAAAGAGACGAAGGGAAACAATTTCACCCACGAATTCGGAAATGTTGTTTTTTTCTTTTGTGAGTTCACGTGTTCCAAAGAGTTGAATACCGGGATTGGTTATAAGTATTCCGTACGAGAGTATCGCGAAACCGATATTGATAATGCCGAATTTTTCTACACCGAGTGTGCGGGCAAGATATGCGGTCGCAAAAAAACCTAAGAGGCGGCTTGCAATATCGGCAGTGGTGAGAAAAGAAAAATTTTTGAAGAATGAGGTCATATATCGTGTGGAGTTCACTCAGCGCGAGGAACTCCACTACAACATTAACTATATGCTAATTATTCCCTTGCCCTGTGCGTGGTTGCGGTAATGGTTTACGAGGAAATTGCGCGTCACGCATTGCCGCGTTATATGCAAACGATGCCATAATAATAGCGGCTTGTTTTAAATCCTCTTCTTGAACGCGGTCATACACATCCATTGTGGAGTGCCACGTTCGCGTGAAGTATTCAATTTCATCTTGAATAAATTGAAATCCCGGCAGCCCGATTGCATCGAAGGAGGCGTGGTCAGTACTTCCGGTATTGGAAAGAGTAAGCGTTGTTGCCCCCATATCGTAAAATGGTTTTAACCAAGAGCGAAAGACCGGACGGGAAGCATCATTTCCCTGCATATACACGCCGCGGATTTTTCCGGTGCCGTTATCATTGTTGAAATACACAGAAAATTTTTCTCCTTCCGGCTTATACGTTATCACTTGTGTTGAATCATCTTTCACACCGAAGTGTTTCTTCACGTATTCGCGTGAGCCGAGGAGTCCCTGCTCTTCTCCCCCCCATAAACCGATACGAATAGTTCTTCGTGGTTGCAGTCCGGTGGTTTTTAAAATACGCAATGCTTCCATACATGCAGTCGAACCGGTGGCATTATCGGTTGCGCCGGTTCCTCCGTGCCACGAGTCGAAATGAGCGCCGAGCATTACAATTTCATCTTTTAAATCGGTTCCGGGAATTTCTGCGATTATATTGTATCCGGAGTCTTCTTTCGTGAATTCTACTTCAAGATTCATTTCCACTTTTACTTTTTCTCCTTTTCGCAGAAGCCGGATTAGACTGTTGTAATGTTCAGCACCAACGACAATTTGCGGAAGAATTTTTGGCGCTTTGCTGCTGAAGGAACGAATCGAACGTGTAGATGGTGTATCGGGATGATTGGGGACAGTTGCTCCCTGAACAAAAATAGTTCCGCCATCGCCGCGATTCGTTTCAAAAACGGCTAGAGCACCCTCTTCCTGTAACATCATCCATTTTTTATAATTTGTCATCGCGCGGGCTTTTTGTTCCGGCGAATCCTGAAATTGACGTTGTCGCGCTTGCGGCATATCGGCGTTCGCCATTTTTAGTAATGAGGAATCTGCAACGCGCGATGCTTCCGCCTCCCAATGAGGTTTTACCGTTCGGGAGTCGCTGAGCAACACAATCTTTCCTTTCACTTTTTTTCGATAACTCTCGAAAGTGCTGTCAACTTTTGCATCGAGGAAGATGAGTTCAGCAGAAATTGTTCCTTTAGTCGAAGGGCTCCACGCTTTGGGGTAGGCAATGATAGGAAATATTTTGGGTTCAGTAATATGCGCGGAAAATCTTTTAAGTGTCCATCCGCGACCAAAAGGTCCCCACGATTCGAGGTGTGAGTTTTCTATTCCCCAATCGGTGAGTTTCGTTCGAGCCCACTCTGCCGCTTTTTTAAATTGCGGGGAACCGGTTAATCGTGGACCATAGACATCGGTGAGATTTCCAAGGATATCCATCGCTTGCGACCGATTCATTCCTTCATCTTTGATTTTTGCAATCGCGGAGGTGTCAACAGATTCTTTCTGTTGTTGTGAAAATGAAAGCGAGGTTATAAATATATAAGAACAGAGTATAGAGAGAAATAGACGTTTCATAATAAATTTTTGATGTATAGCGGTGAAAAAAAGTGCGTGTATATAGGAAAAAAAAATAATCAGGGAAAGAAATTCGGGAAAATATATTTAGAGAAATCAGTACGGCATAGAGAGAATAGTATTCATCTGAAGAAAAATAAAATGCTTTCTTTTTACAAAAATGTTGTTGTAAGAAAAAGAAATTAAGTAAATTTGTCCACAGATTTTTCACCGCGCCTGTAGCTCAACTGGATAGAGTGTTGGCCTCCGAAGCCAAAGGTTTCGGGTTCAACTCCCGACAGGCGCACGAAAATTTCATTTGTTAAATTATTTTTACAACGAGAAAATTTTTGTTTTCTTCTTGATGAATACTTGACAAAGATTATGAAGTTGTGTATATTTTCGCACAAAATTCAACGCGGAGAGTAAAAAATAGTTTTTTCAAATCGCGTAGAAAGTTTTTTTTTCAAATATAATATCTAATCACAATACTAATGGAGAACATTATGTTCAAGAAAATATTTTCACTATTCGTTGTTACTGTAATTGTATTCACCAGCACAATGGCAGGAACAAAATCTTATGTAGCCCCGAAACAAAAATTACCCGCTAAAGCAGAGGTAATCGCCCCTGCAAAAACGGAATATGTTTCAGGTGCAAGGAAAACAAGCCCCCACCGTGATAGTCCAAATGATTTATCGTGGATTATGGTAGACAGTATGCCAAACGTGTACGGTGTATCAATAGCCGACGCTAACCCGCTCTGCTACGATCCATGGAATAATCATGTTGCAATGATTTATCGGGGCGCACAAAATTATAATCCCCCTAATGCCACGACCGGCTCACTATGGTATGGCGCATCCCCCGATGAGTTTGGTACGTGGAATCGCGTTGGAAAAATCAATGCCGATGTTGACCAATATGGCAGATATCCGAGTTCGGCAATTTCGAACCCCAACCATAGTTCTACTCCAGCCGATGCTATCTTTGAATATTCTTACCCCCATTTAACCGGTGGTTCAGCATTTGGCTCTCTAGGATATGGACTTGACCCATTTCTCCAAAATACCCCATTTACTACAATAGTTGATGCAGATTACAGTTCCCAAACGTACATCTGGACTGATGAATCTACCCCTTATGTTTATTTTCTTGCCGAACGAACCGGACCTCCCGCTCTTGTCGAGCTCTGGGTTACTCCAAACCAGGGTGAAACGTGGAGCGTTGCAAAGACATGGGATGTCGCAACTGAATGGACTTCTCTCTGGGGTGAACGTGGTCAAACTGTTGGCAACACAGTTTATGTCGAGGCAACCGTTTATGATTCTCTCGCATTTGGCGCTGCAAGCCCATGGGTACCCGCATTTACCAAATCAACAGATAATGGAACAACGTGGTCTGAATGGGAATTGGTAGATTGGCGAACTATCCCAGTTTTATCAAACTATGATGAAGTTGGAACAAATGATGGTCGGATAGCACATGATTTCGTTGTGGATGCGAATGGTATGGAACATTGGTTTTGTTCCGTTATTGATACAAATCCCTCACCAGATGTTATGGATATCGTCGAAGTATTTCGTACCGCTTCCGGTTGGGATGCAAACATCATAGCCCGCCGAACACTTTCTTTTGTTCCCGGTTTTGCGGCATTGACGCAGATGGATAATGAATTATTCGCGACTATCTCTGAAGACCGCACTGCTTTTGCTATTAAGTGGGTAGATGCTCCCGCTGAAGGTGAAACCCAAGGTGATATTTTTGCAGCAGGCAGAAAATTAGGGCAAGGATGGGGTCCTGCTTGGAACCTTACTCAAACGAATGATGGGTATGGTCGTGAAATGTCGACGCACCTTGCGACTCGATGTGAAAACCCAACTGGTAACCTACTTACGATATATGTTACAAAAACTGAGCAACTTGCAGTAGTTCCAGATAGTATGCTCGACGATACTCAACCCTGTGCAATATGGGGATCAAAGTATGTTCTTGATATCACGACTGGAATTCAGGAAAGAGAATCAGGTCTTCCCTCAGGTTTTGCACTCTATCGCAACTATCCGAATCCGTTCAACCCGTCAACAAAGATTGCTTTCGATATTCCAAGCGCAATGAATGTATCATTGAAAATATATGATGTTACCGGAAAAGAGCTCGAAACTTTGTACAACGGATATCAACAAGCAGGAAAGTATGAAGCGGTATTCAACGCTTCAAAATATGCTTCCGGAGTTTATCTCTATAAACTTCAGGCAGGCAGTTTCTCTGCAACAGAAAAAATGATATTAACAAAATAAGTTAACCAAAGAAGGAAGCTCCTTTACCTCGCGTAGAGGAGCTTCCTCCCTTTTTACGGCTTCATTTCATAATTTTACGCTTTGAGTAATTGCTACAGCCCTCATGGTTTTTATACCACGAATAATATACTTGGTCGCGTTTTCCCTTTTGTTCATTAAGCCGTTTGATGTCTGTTCATCTATGCAGATAAATGAAAGAAAACAAACAACCGGTTTTGAGCCAAAAAGTGTTGGCACGCTGACGGGTATATGGGGTTTTTATGATTTTCAAAGTTATGGTGCGCCGTGTAATTTCATTGAAGTGAATCCCAACTCTCCAAACCATATCCATTCGATGATGACGGTGAAATATGATTCAGGCGATGGCGCCACTTCTCCTTCACGTCGTATTTCGTATTCCTATAGTTCAGACGGTGGAACAACATGGAGCGCAGCGCAAAGTGATACTCAAACTTTTTTACCGAGAGCTGCTGGTGATTCAGTTCAATATCGCTCAGGATTTGGTTCCTTGCAATTATATCCTGGTAACAATACAGCTGCCATAGTTACACAAAAAAGACCACTAGAGGGTGGCAGTACTCAAACGGTGTTTTACCTCGATGCATCCGAGGGAGCACGAAATTTTTCAGAATATGCAACTCCCTTATATAGTGGCGGGAGTGACCAACCAATTCATCCGCAAAATACATTTACAACTTCCGGTTATATGGCTATGGTTGGTGGTCGAGTCAATGCCAACTCAGTACACAAATCACGAATGACCTCTCCTAATGTTTTTGAGGATTGGAGTTCTGCGCTTCCTGTTGGCGATGCAAGATTAACTCTCATCACGAGTGGAACAAACGGGAAAGTTGCGATTATTACCTACAGCAGCACTCTTGGCGGTTTGTATTATATGGAATCCGATAACGAAGGAATATCCTTTGGAACAAATCAACCTATTTTTCGGACTGCTGTTCTTGAAAACGATACATTTGCCGTCCAATCCACAGGCTTTGATGCACTTTACGTAGGAACGGATTTGTATGTAACGTTTGCCATCGGGGAAGCCCTGTATGATACAGCAGGAAATTTTACCAGTGTTGCCGTCAATTCAAAATGTAAAGTAATGCTGTGGAAGAAAAGCGCAAACTTATCCAATATTGTCATTGATAAGAATAACGCACCGGGTACTATGTTGAACACTCTCTCTGCAACTGACCGAGCGCAATATTTACATTCGTACTCATTAAATTTTCCATCCATCGGCAAAACAACGAATGGCGCTCTCATCATCGCTTGCGATTATTTTCAGCAGAATATTTCCGATACAGCGGGATGGAATTATAGCGATATTCTCATTATAGCATCAACGAATAATGGAACTTCGTGGACAGAAGTGAGAAATGTTACGAACACGCCCGCTATTGATGAACGCTATGTCGGTATTTCCTCATGGAATCCCAACGGCTGGGCATATCTCCAATTTCAGGAAGATGAAGTTCCGGGGACATCAATTCAACCCGAAATTCGTCTGGTTACACGATGTGCACAAAAGTTTTTAAAATATAATCTTGCTTTATTAGATGTTCATGAAGAAGCGTTTGTACCAAAACAATTTTTAGTCTCGCAAAATTTTCCCAATCCGTTCAATCCGATTACCAACGTTAAATTCGAAATTTCACAAACGGAAATAGTTACGGTAAAAATATATGATGTTCTTGGGAATGAGGTGAGCACTCTTTTGAACCGGAAAACAATGAATGCCGGTGAACATTTTGTTGAATGGGATGCGAGTAATCACTCAAGTGGAATTTATTTCTACCAGATTCAAATGGAGCATCATTCTGCAGTTAAAAAAATGGTTGTGTTAAAATAACGTATTAGTAATAAGTTTTTTTGAATTCAATTTTTTAAGGAAAATAATTATGAAAAAAATACTCAAACCCCATTACATACTCTTTTTCTTCTTCTCCTTGATGGCTCCGGTATTAGTTTCTGCACAATCCGCCGTTGGAAAACTGCAAGGCAAAATTACTGATTCCGAAACCGGCGAAGCGCTTATTGGTGCAACCATACTTATACAAAGCACACAATCCGGCGCAGCGACAAATCTTGATGGTGAATATGCGATATTAAACATTCCTCCGGGAAATTATACGGTTCGTGTGAGTTACCTCGGGTACCAAACTCAAGTCGTTGAGGGCGTACGTGTCGTTTCCGGTATTACGAAAGACTTGGATGTAAAACTTAAAGCAACCGGCGTAGAGGTTGGAGAAGTCGTGGTAACGGCAGACCGTCCTTTATTTGAAGCAAAATCTACCCATACCGTCAAAGTATATGATACAAAAGAGGTTTCGCAAATTCCCGTACGTGGAGTTGAGCGAGTAGTGAGTTTACAGGCAGGTGTTGTTTCCGCAGAAGGAAGCGGCGGCGTTGATGGAAATTCAACAGTAAACATCCGGGGGGGACGTGGAACTGAAGTATTATACATTGTTGATGGCGTTCCTCAAAATAGCACCTTGACTGGTGAAAATAGAAGTCAAGTGAGCGACCGCGCTATAGAACAAATTTCCTTTGAAGTCGGAGGTTATGAAGCAAAGTACGGTCAAGCCCAAAGTGGAATCGTAAATATCACGACACGTTCAGGAAGTCCGAAATATAGTGTGTACGGAGAAGCGGTAACAAGCAGTTTTACTGACGACTTCGGATACAACCAATATACAGCGACATTAAGTGGTCCGATTGTTCCGGAAAATGCAAGGCATACAGTTTTTCTTTCCGCAGAACGAGGATTTTTTGCTGATGCAGACCCGAGTGCAGTTGGATTGAATATTCCTTCCATCGGTGTAAATTCAACCTCACTTCCCAATAATTCTTCACAGGTTTGGCGTTATACTGGAAAAACTTTTCATAATTTAGATTTCTTGACGGCGCGGTTTAGTGTGAATATAAATCAACGGAAGGGGAGGGAATACACGCACTCCTATGCGAAGTGGAATTCGCACCATAGCCCGCGGTTTGAGGATAATAACACCTCAATGAGTTTACGGCTTAGTAAAGATTTTTCCACTTCTACATTCTTCAATTTAAATGTGGGTTACAAACAGTTTAGCCGAGAACGAGGCGATGGGTATTGGTTCGATAATATCCTTGCCTATGGCGATACTTCCTTGAATCCGGAAATACGCTTACAAGGAACGAATATTGGTCGCGATGACTCAAAGTCGGGAGTTTTTTTTGATAAAGGCAGAGTCTTCAATAGTTATCAAAAGCAGGCGAGTAACACACTCACATTCGATGCAGATTTCTTCTCACAACAGGATGAACATCTTTTAGAAATTGGCGGCGGCGCATGGATGGATAAAATTCGTTATCTCTCTTTCGGTCCATTAGGACTTGGCATTGATAAAGGGACAAAGTCAATTGATGCACGATTCCGAGAGAGAAATCCATTTACGTATGGATACTGGATTGATAATAATGGAGAATTTCGTGAAACAGATGAAGATGAGATTGACGATTCAACAGGATACAATATCGGACCGCGTAGTCCACTTATTGCCTATGGGTACATTCAAGACAGATATGAATTAAAAGACCTCGTATTAAACATCGGCGTTCGGTTGGATTATTTAGATTCCAAGGCAGATGTTCTTCGCGATGAAGCTCTTCCTTTCGGGTTTGGGGATCCCTCAAAATATGATGCCGCAGATTTTAAGAAAGTTCCGGCAGAAGTATTTGTTAGCCCTCGTATCGGGTTTGGATTTCCTGTTACAGCATCAACGGTTTTCCACGCTCAATGGGGTAAATTTATTCAAAACCCCCGCCTGCTCGATTTATACACAACCCCATTCGATTTGCAGGATTTAATTCGGGATAACAATCTTCCGGTAAATACAGGTCACGTTTCTCCTGAGCGAACAACGCAGTACGAAGTAGGGTTTAGACAAGTTCTTGGTGATAATAACGCGGCGTTGAATCTCACGGCATTCTATAAAAACACGCAACAATTAACCAATACGACAACACGATTCTATCAACGTCAACTTGGCGGTCAAACACTTCGATATTACGGACCTTCCAATTTCGATTTTGGAACAGTGAAAGGACTTGCGTTTTCTTTAGACATCCGTAGAATGAGTTACTTCACAACGTCGGTGAACTACACCATTTCGGTTTCCGAAGGCACGGGTTCCTCGACAAGTTCATCCACGACGGCAACATTCCGAAATGCAGACGGGGAAGTCCCAATTGTAATTGCCCCTTTGGATTTTGATCAACGTCATACCGGCACAATAAATGTCGGTTTTGTAACAGGAAAAAATGAACTTGGTGTTCTGGAAAATGTTTCTATGAATGTTCTCGCTTCTTTCAATAGCGGACGTCCGTATACTCCTCTCGAAACACAAGATTTACTCGCTGGCAGTTCAAACTATGGGGATACGAAAGGATATGTAAATTCTGCGTACGGACCTGGAAATTTTCTCGTGAATCTTAAACTTGAAAAATCTTTTTCGTATGAAAATTTTTCAATTGTTCCGTATTTATGGGTGGAAAACGTTTTTGATGCTGATAATGTGGTGGATGTGTATCGTTCCACTGGAAGCCCCTACACCACTGGTTGGTTGCAATCGGCACCCGGTCAAGCGGCAATGCAATCCAGCCCGAACCCGGATGACTTTGCATCAGATTTTAAAGCATTTGAACGCGACCCGGCGAATTTTGGAATACCAAGACAGATTCGTTTGGGATTAAAAATCGGTTTTGATCAATAATATTTTTATTTTTGTATTTTAACTTTCTTTGAAAGGTAGTTTCTATGAAACACAAAATTTTAAAATCAATCTTCATTCTTGTAATTCTTTCACTTCAAACATTTGCTGCGAAGGAGGCAGGGGTGCCGCTCCGGTCGTTCAAAGGTTCGACTTCTTCCACTCAGGCGGCGCCGGATGCGTACCTCTTCTGGATTAATAATTTAATTATGCCTATAAACGCAGAAGGTGTTATAGCAGACGTAATTGCCGATGGTGTCGAGGGAGGTAACTTTCAGACAACTGATAAAGGTGTATTATTTTCCGGTGGATTTATGTTGAGTGGTTACTCGAACGGAAATTTGTGGTCGAACGGTGTTGCAAGCGCATCCCGAATACAGGACTATAAAGCTGGCCGAGTAAACTCTCAGGCAACAGATGCACCGGGGATTTATGTTGTTGACCGTTTAGATGTTCCGTTTGGTGATACCTGGCAGGAATGGAAAAAAGCGGTTGCTATGGGAGCGAATTATTATGATGGCGACGGAAATGGTGAGTATAATCCCGATGATTTAAATAATAACGGTTTGTGGGACCCAACGGAAGATGCTCCTGATTTTTTGGGTGATAGAACTGCATGGACTGTTTACAATGATGCAGTAAGACCAAGCGAGCGCCGTTGGACAAACGTCAACCCGCAAGGAATTGACATTCAACAATCAATGTTTGGCTTTCGTTCAGCTGGTTCAATCGGAAATATTTTATTTCTACGGTATAGAATCATTAATCGCGGTACTGTAGCAGATGTAATGGATTCAGTGTATTTTGCAGTGTGGGCTGATGCTGATTTAGGTGGCAGTGCGGGTTACACGGATGACCTTGTCGGTTGTGATACCGCGCTCAACATTGGTTTTACATGGAATGATGGAGATGACCCGACTTTCGGAGTTGAAGCCCCAACGTTTATGATTTCTTTCTTTCAGGGACCAATTGTGTTTGTTCCAGGAGAAACGTTTATTGACGCAGACGCAGATGGAGTTTATGATGCCGGCGAAGTTGCGCTTGATACGGCAATAGATGTTCAAGGGCAGTTGCTTGGCAAACGAGTAATCCCCGGCGCGAAAAACCTCCCTCTTTCTACCTTTGTCAATTACGTGCAAAGCGACCCAACGAGAGGCGATCCTGCAACACATCTTGAAGCAAGAAATTATATGCTGGGCGGATTAAAAGATGGGTCGAAATTAGGACCGTGTACCGATGCGTTTGGAAGCGCTCATGGCGCAATACCCTGTACTAGTATAGATTCTGTTTATTGGTATTCAGGAGATCCGGTAACCGATAACGGATGGATATACGATGTTGCGGCAGATATGCGTCAAATGCAAAATATTGGTCCGTTCAAATTGAAAAAAGACCAGCCGGTTGATGTTGTGGTTGCTTATGTTGTTGGACGAGGCTCGGATGCACGGAATAGCGTTGCTGTCGGAAAATCCATTGTGAATTTATCACAGCAAGTGTATGCTGCCAATTTTATCGGAGCGCCAACTCCACCATTAGTAAAACCGAAAGTCAGAACTACCGACAATTCCATCGAACTTATTTGGGATACGAAAGAACATTTCGATTTTACCGCACAAGATCCGGTGTTCGACTATGATTTGGATTTTGAAGCGTATGAAGTTACAATGTATAATACGAATTCTACCTCGCTCGTGGAAGCCGGAAGAACAAATGCCAAAGTTGTCGGTCGTTTCGACGTGGCCAATAATTACGGAGACATCGTTCAAGAAAATTTAGAAAGTGGAGAAAGAACAGTTTTACTTCGCAAGGGGACACAGATGGATAGTACCGTCTATTCAACCGAAAAGAGAGGGCGGGTGCGTCTTGTTATTGATACCGATCCGTTTACCAGCGGACCCATTATAAAAGGGAAACCGTACTTCGTTTCCGTTGTTGCCTATGCAATGAATAAGCGCGCAATGAAGCCTGTGAAACCGAATGTTACGGTTGGTACATACTACATTGACGGCGGCGCCACTGTAGGTTATACTGCAAACTCCGCCAGCATTATTAATGGCTCAAGTGGTGGAATTCGACCCGGAGTCGATTTTAATGAACCATTTATCATTGGAGGTAGTGTTACAAATGTTGCAGGAGGAACAGAAGGAACCGTAACATTTGAAGAAATTGAAAAAACAAAAATTACCGGCAATGAATATGAAATCTCTTTCTATAAGGATAATGTTTCAACGACTTTTGCTACGTATTGGAAAATTCGGAACATAGATTCAAATCGAGTGGAAGTAGATAGTCTTCGCGAAGATGTACGTTCAGAAACAAATGCATTCCCGGTTGTTGATGGGGTAATGTTTAAAGTGATTGGTGTTGATGCGGAAATTAAACCGGCTGCGCATACTCCAACATCGAGTAAATGGTATCAAGATTTCCGGTCAACATTTTCTGGTATTTACTATACAGGCAAGGATGTCGGTGGTACAGTAGCAATTCCCATCTCTCCTCTTCAAAGTAACACGATGAAATTCGATAAATTAAGAAACATGGAAATACGTTTTGGGCAATCACAAAAAGCGTACCGTTATGTTGAACAACGCATTAAACTTGGTAATATTGGTCCATATACAAAATTTCTTTACGCTGAAGGAATGAAAGATACGCTCGGTGCTGATACCTTGCGGAATTTCAGGCAAGGCTATGTTGATGTTCCATTTCAGATTTGGGTTAAAGATGAAAACTATAATTTGGAATATCAACTTTCTTGTGGTTTTTTAGAAACCGATAAAAGTAGAAAACGAAGACCAGATGGAATTTGGAATCCCGATACAAATATTATTGGAAGTGATACGCTAAGTGAAGCAAACACCAGAGAATATTTGGTGATTTTTAATGAACCATACTCATCCACTCCGAAGTTAATGTTTACCGGAGGTTCCTTTAACGGTAAAACGGTTTGGGCAGATGCGATTGGAGGGTGGACCTTTCCAGTTGAATGGGATTCTACTTTGATGGATAGTTTACAAAAAGTAATTGCCAAGGATAGTTATATGGGCTCAATGTATTTTATTGGTCTCGAAAGCAAAACTTCAGATTCTAATTTCGTTCAGGCAGGCACATTAACTTTACCGATATCCTATCCGTTTACTCCCTCCGATATATTCAGAGTAAAAACGAATGAATTGGGTAAACACCTTTCCAGTACCGATAGGAAAAAACTTTTCGACAAAGTAAATGTGTACCCCAATCCACTTTTCGCCTACAATTCCATCGGAAGTTATTTGGGAAATCGCGCCGATGAACCGTTTGTAACATTTTCCAACTTGCCGGAAGATGTTTCAGTAAAAATTTATACTCTTGCCGGTTCATTAATTCGGACGCTGGAAACCACGGATAAAGCCTTAGGCGCTTCTTCACCGTTTCTTGAATGGGATTTGAAGAATGAAGATGGTTTACGTGTTGCTTCAGGAATGTATATCGCCATTGTATCTTCGCCGGGTATCGGTGAAAAAGTTCTTAAGTTTGGTGTAATTTTACCGCAAAAACAAATTCAGAAATACTAATACATCGAGGAGATTTATTATGAAACGAATCATTTATCTTTCAATTATTTTATTAATCGCAACGCTCCAAAGCCCTGCCGGAGATGAAAAACGTATGGGAACTACCGGCGCTGAAGAGTTGCTTATTCCCGTCGGCGCACGAAGTATCGCAACAGCGGGCTCATTCCTTTCCACCTTGAAAGGGGTAGAAGCAATCTACTATAATCCTGCCGGTTTGAGCGCTGGCACGAACTCGGAAGCGATGTTTAGTTATATGAGTTACATTGCCGATATCAATGTTTCTTATTTCGCTGTCTCTGCAAATCTGGAAGATATTGGCGCGTTCGGGCTCAGTTTCAAATCGTTGGATTTCGGAGACATTCTTCAAACAACAGTTGATGACCCCGAAGGAACCGCAGGAAATACGTACTCTCCCGGCTATTACAATTTTGGGCTAACTTATTCGCGAAGTATTACCGATAGAGTGAGCGCAGGTGTAACAACAAAAATGATTTATGAATCCATTATGAATACTTCTGCATCGGCGCTGGCTATTGATATGGGAATTCAATACCGTTTTGCAAGCAATCTTTCACTTGGTGTCGCTATCAAAAATATCGGTTCGGATATGAAATTTATCGGCTCGGATTTGCAGACAAAAACAGAGATACCCGGAACCGGCGTAGGAACCGGCAGCGGCGTTTATTCACCCGAAACCGAACCATTTCAAATACCAGCATATTTTGAATTAGGATTGAACTATCAGTATTCGCTTGCCGCGCAGAACGATTTATTGGTCGGTTCAACATTTCGCAACAACAATGCGAAGCAAGACGAAATTAAACTTGGTCTTGAATACCTTGTTCTCGATGCGTTTGCTCTTCGAAGTGGATACGAAATGCTTATCGGCGAAAACACAAGTTCAATCTTCGGTTTGAATTATGGCGTCGGGGTAGAACAAGAGTTGGAAAGCGGAATGCGATTCAGTTTTGATTACGCATTTCGTTCGGTTGAAGACTTCCCGACCGATAATCACGTCTTCACGATAAAACTCGGGTTCTAAAAAATACTTTCATCAAATTTTGAGGAACTTCGTCTCGGATGAAGTTCCTCATTTTATTTTTATACCATCATACTATGTTCTCTCTTCTCGCCCTTCTCATCGCCGCACTTCCCTTTCGTTTTGGAATATTTGAAAAAGCAACCGCAATCGCAGTGGATAACGTCGGAAATGTTTTTGTCGTTGATAAAGCGAAACATTCGTTCACAAAATTTTCTCCTTCAGGCGACTCTCTCGCAACTGTTGGCAGTATGGGGTGGGGAAATTTACAGTTCGATGCTCCGGTAGATATTTGGGTGCGGAACGGTTTGGATATCATCGTAGCAGATTACAACAATCACAGAATAGAGAGATTTAACCGGAAGGAAAATTACATCGCAACTCTATTTACCAGGGATGACGAATCTTCAATTGCCCGGTTCGGTTATCCCGCGTCGGCAGCGTTGAATTCCCGTGGAGAATTATTCGTTGCCGATAGAGAAAATAAGCGGCTAATTAAGTTTTCCAATTTTGAAAAAGCGGAGCAATCTATCGGCGGCTTTGATGCGGGGAAAGGAAAACTCCGTTTCCCATTACAACTTGAAATTGATAGCACCGATAGGATTTTTGTTCTCGAAAAAAATCGTATTGTCGTTTTTGATTCTTTCGGAAATTATCTTTCTGTGTTCGGCCAGGATATATTGACGAACGCAACAGGATTTACCGTTTTTGAAGATGATGTGCTCGTTGCGCAAAAATCAGAAATCATTTTATTTTCTCTCGACGGAAATCATTTAGAGACGATTCCGTTTTCGCAATTAGTTTCCGATGACGATTCTGCCGATGTCATTGACGTTGCAGCGTGGAAAAACAAACTCTATTTACTTACCTCGGAAACGGTTTACGTCATTACGAACGAGTAAAACCAAAATTTGATAATTTCAAAAATAATCGTAATTTCACCCAACATTTTTTATCAACATTTATTTTTGAAAGGGAAATAATAATGGCTAGTAGAAGTCTCAACAAAGTAACACTCATCGGACATCTTGGTAAAGATCCTGAAATCAGATATACAAAATCTGGATTGGCAGTTGCATCATTTTCTGTTGCAACGAATTACCAAATTAAAGATGAACAAGGTAATTATCAAGATCAGACGGAATGGCATAATATTGTGGCATGGGGTAAGTCTGCGGAAATTTGTGGCCAGTGGTTAAAAAAGGGTCAACAAATTTACGTTGATGGTCGTCTTCAAACACGTACATGGGATGACAACACCGGTGTAAAACACTATAAAACTGAAATTGTAATGAATGAGATGATTATGCTTGGCGGAAAACGGGATGGCGGAAATGGTAATCCTCCCTCGGAAAGTCAAAGCATACAACAAGATTCATCACAACCACCCGACGACTTACCATTCTAAAGTAACAACGTTACCAAACCCGAAGAAAAATTTTTCTTCGGGTTTTTTGTTTTGAATGATGACGTCAGTATATTCACACCGATTTTTTTTAGTTCTTTTCATAACCACGTTGGTGTCCCGCCGAAAGACGGGATGAAAAGGGAAGTTCGTGCAAAGCGAACACTGCCCCGCAACTGTAATTCTGTAACACAAATTTTTACTTTGTGAAATTTCTGGTTCAATAAGTCACTTTCATTTTTGAAGGGAAGACGAATCAGAAAACAGATAAGTCAGGAGACCTGCCAATGTGTATTTCCACAATCATCCTCGCGGGAGGAAAATGGACACGTGTGTTTACACTCGTTTTGGTATTTCCCCATTTTCTCTTTGAGAGGATGGGGATTTTTTATTAATCATTGAACATTCTATAATCATCATTCAACTATGAAACACTTTTTTCTCTTTCTTCTATCAATAACATTTCTTTTCTCCGAAGAAAAAGATTCATCGAAAACTTATAAACTTGATGAGATTGTCGTAACCGGTACGCGGAGTGAATTTTTAGCCCGTAAACTTTCCTCATCAGTTTTTGTTATTAACAAATCATTGATAGAGACGAAAGTCGGAAGTTCGATTTCTTCCGCATTGCAGGGTAGTTCAGGTCTTTTTCTGAAATCGTACGGAGGGAACGGAATGTTAAACACGATCTCACTACGCGGGATGTCTGCAGAACATACTGCGATTTTGATTGATGGAATTCGTGTCAACAGCGCGCAAAACGGATTGGTAGATTTGGGAATTCTTTCTTCCTCAAACATTGAACGAATAGAAATTTTAAAAGGGGGGAGTTCGGCGCTGTACGGAACGGATGCTGTCGGTGGCGTTGTGAACATTATTACTCGAAACTCAACTGAAAAATATTCCGGCAACGTTTCGACAACTTTCGGCTCGTTCGGACACAACGAATACGAACAAAATGCTTATATCCGACAGAGTGATAATCTTCAGTATCGTTTCAACATTCGCAGAGTAACAGGGGAGGGGAACTACAAATTCTCTTTTGATGACGGTTCGAGAAATCACCTCCTTCAACGCGCCAATGCTGATTATTCGTTCCTCTATGTTAACGGGAAAATGTATTGGCAGCCAGAAAATAATTTTTCTTCCTTTCTTGACGTGAATATTGAAAAAGCAAAACGGGGTTCGCCGAATCCTGTGTTCAGTGCGTTTGACGACGGCATTGCACGATTGAACGATAATAATGTTCGTACCAATTTCGGAATAGAATGGAAGCATAACGTACGTTTTACCTCAACGCTCCGCACGTCCTTTCAATATGGATATGAAACCTTCACCGATCCGACGTGGTTCCTTAATGATTTTTACCTCAATCGTTCAGCCATCATTGAACCGAGTACTCGTTTCATCATCTCAGAAAATATTTCCGGTGTCGTTGGTGGTGAATTCTCGCGTAGTTGGATTCACAGCAACGAACTCAAAGATGTTACACGAAATCAGCAAAGCATTTTTCTTTCCTCGGAAATTACCGCAACCACTTTTTCCAACGTATCGTTAGAAACAATATTCTATCCTTCCATTCGCTATGATAATATTTCTGACGTTGGAAATGCAGTAAGTCCGAAACTTGGATTAAATATTGGTTTACTCGAACATCCAGAACTTCGTTTGCGTTCTTCGTTTGGAAAATCATTTCACGCGCCCACATTTAATGATTTGTATTACAACTACTTCGGCAATCCTGATTTGGAGCCGGAACGCTCGACGAGTTTTGACGCAGGTATTACAGCCGTATTCAATATTTTCGGGAGAATACAACTCGAAGCAAATTATTTTTCGATTGATACACGGGAGAGGATTGTATGGGTTCAATTAAGCACATACAGTGGAATGTTGAAAAATTTTGGTCGCGTAAAATCGGAAGGAGTAGAAATTGACGGAACGTGGAAATTATTCACCGAGAAACTTTCGCTCTCGTTCAATTCAACAATCAATACTGTTAAAAAATTGAATAAAGATTTTGCGAATGACCCGACGTATGGTAAGCAACTTCGCTATTTACCGAAACAAACCACCAATCTTTCGGCGCGTTATACATTAGAGAATAGTACAATATCAATTCAACACTCTATCGCGCAGGAACGTTACACGAATGAACACAATAACAAACAACTTCCGGATTATCAAACAACTGCTGCGTCATTGCTCCATCGTTTTTCCCTGAACAATGTTCATCCGTTTATAAAATTAGAAATGACTAACATTTTCAATGAATCATATCAAATCATTCAATTCTATCCCCTTCCGTTGAAAGAATATCGCGTAACACTCGGGTTGGAAATGAAATGACTCCATGTAATATCCCATTAAAAATGTCAGTATAAACGACCAATAGAAATGTCAGGTTTTTCGGAACTTGGAATTCCAAAAATTATCACGAAGGAATTCCGCAATGAATACGAACCTGACTATGAACACCAAAGAACGAGAACGTCTCAAAGTACTTGCTCGCATTGACCGCCACGAACTGACGGTTGCCGATGCAGCAGAAAGTTTACACATCAGCGAACGACAGATATATCGAATTGTTGCCCGGTATCGCGCGGAAAGTGATGCCGG
>JAGXRH010000253.1 GCA_018335975.1 Ignavibacteriales bacterium | reverse complement strand
GATACGGCGGGAGTTCCGTGGTTGAAAATAAATAATGGTTTTGGTTCGCTTGATTCAAATCAGTCAACATCAATAGAAATAGTTGTATACGGAAATATGATGTCAGAATATGATTGGTATAATGCATCATTACTTTTTTCCTCAAACGATGAACAATTACAACAACAAAACATAACGCTTTCGATATTACATCAAGAAGTGCTTTCAGTAAATGAGAACGCTGTTGGAGTACCCAAAGAAGTAACACTGTATCAGAATTACCCGAATCCGTTCAACCCAACCACCTTCATCACCTTCGGCTTACCACAAACGATGTCAGTAACGCTCAACGTCTATAATGTTTTGGGAGAAGAAGTTGCCGTGCTGGTAAAGAATACATCGTTCAACGCAGGGACGTACAGCGTGCCGTTAGAAGCCGCGGATTTTGCCAGTGGAATGTATTTCTATCGTTTAACTGTAACGCACAACGATGTCCCCGGTTACACCCAAACGAAGAGACTCCTTTTGTTGAAATAAATTTTAACGGCGACAGAAAGTTTTTTGTCGCCGCTTCTTTTTAGAGATGCCCTTAAAAGAATGCTAATGCGAACGTTGGCGAAGCAGTCCCCTTATTTTTTTACCATTCAGGAGATTGCTCTTCATTCTGCACGAGTGGTTTCCCTGTAAAATACAAAGGGGAGAATATTTCAGCGTGTGAAATGGCCGCCCACCGAGTACATTCTTTCCTCCCCCTGTTTGATTACCATTTCCGGAGCGAAAGTTATCTGTTCGTTAGAAGCAAAAGAGCAATTTTGCACACTGTTCCCGAAGTATAGCCCGATGAAAATGAAAAAAACTTCCGATACATATTTTCGTATTTGGCAAACGGTGAAACGGATTCCCAAAGGAAAAGTTACGACGTATGGGGAAATAGCAAAACGAAGCGGATTTCCTAAGCAAGCGCGACTCGTTGGTTATGCGTTGCACCATCTTCCGCCCGGCGTGAATATCCCGTGGCATCGTGTGGTGAATGCGCAACGGAGAATTTCATTTCCTCCGGGTAACGAAAACTATAATCGTCAAAAAGCGTTATTAGAAAGAGAAGGGGTGATTATTGTAAAAGGGAAAATTTTGCCTGAAAAATTTATTGGGAAAAAGTAACAGCGTGCAAATGATGAAATGTAAACCAATCTGGTTTATTTCTATTTTTTGACTCGCAATGCTGCTCCCTGTTTTGCCGTGGAAACAGGTCCGGGTGGGTTAAAATTCTTTTGCTCGCTGGCAAGGTCAGCAATCGTTTTTCCTTTCAAGGTGTTCACCAGTTGTATTTGCGCTTCGCTCCAAACGGTGTGTACGGGGCACCATTTCCATTTGTTACATTCTTCGGGACCAATGAGGCATTTGTTCAGCATAATCGGACCTTCCACTGCTTCCACGACATCGAGCAACGAAACGAATTTCGCCGCACGGGCAAGTGAAATACCGCCGTGAACTCCCCGTATCGAACGGAGTAACTTTGCGCGAATAAGTTGCTGAACAATTTTCCGAAGAAATGTTTCGGGGGTTCCGTCTGATTGTGCAATTTCGGCAATGGACGTAATAGAATCGGAATTCCGCGTCGCCAAATAGACCATTGCGCGTATTGCATACTCGCCACTTCTGCTAAGTTGAAACATAAAAAAATACTGGTTACGGTTTAATAATTTAAAAAATCTTACGCCACATTTGCAACACGCGCCGCACGGAGGAGTTGAATCGCTTCGATGACAAGTGGGTAATAGCGGTCAACTGCGCATTCAACATCGTCGCGGAGCGAACAAACTCCCTGCGGGGATTCTTTACATTGAGCGCAAACAATATCGCGCAATGCGGAAACATAATCGTCATACGATTCGCTTTGCGTGGAGTTCACAATTCTGACAATTTCCGGAAGAAATTGAATCAATGCACAATCCCGCTCGATATCAGGAGTGCAAACGCCGCTCGAAGTCCGGTTAATACATTTTGAACAAATATGTGTGCGGATAGTTTCAAGGTAATCATTCATTGTAAGCATAAGTCGTTTTCCTTTCTTCAGTTATGAAGAGAAATCTTGTTAGTGCGCTGATTGAAACTGCTGTTGCAGGTGTTTGTACTCTGTTGCCGTAAGCAGGCGTTTTGTTAAAGGAAAAAAAACGGTATTCTCTTTTTCAATGTGATGCCGGAGCAAAGTAATAACCGTGCGTGAAGTCTGGATTAACTCGGCGATTACTTTTCCGTGGAGTTTGCCCTCCTCAACATCTCTTACAATTTGACAAAGTTGTCCGAAGGCATTCCACAATGAACGATGTTCGCTCCGCATTACCGCCGGAGGACCGCTGACATGTTTTTCTACCAGAGGAAAAAGAAACTCCTCTTCCTTTCGGTCGTGATTGCGAAATTCCGAATCCAAAAATCGGATTGCTAATGCTATGTTTTGAAATGCTTCAGCAGAAAACCCGCTTGTACTAATCGAGAGAACAGCATTTTCCAGCAAAGCCAACTTTTCGAGAGCTTCGTTGTGTTCACTTTTTAAAATTTCAATTGGGTCTTCCGTTTCCATCAGTAGAAAATGTGCAGCGTTACGTTGAATTTCGGTTTGTATTTGCCTTACTTCATACATTGATAATAAAGTAAACAATCAAAAATTGTGCCACTCACAATTAAATCTGCGCGTATTGAAAAATAGACGAATTTAAGCGGAATGAGGGAAAAAAATACCAAGTAAATCCCATATTTCTCATTCCTGAAAATCGAAGAAAAAGCGGTTTCAGTTTTGAGAAGAGATTTGGATTTAGTTTGGCGAGTTCTGGTTGGTGAGAATTTGCGTATCAACCACATTCTCGTAGGTGGGAACATCGTTGATATTGAGAAGTAAATTGGGATGGTAAAACGGAAGATGGGGTGAGATGGGAATGATGACTGTGCGAGTTTTTTGGAGCGCGTTTTGTAATTTTAATTCGCGCTGCGCAAGTTGCGCTTCAAATATTCCTGTGCAACGCATGCTATACCATCCACACAATGGGTGAATCTGTGAGTCCATTTCAGGAATTTTAACATCACTATCGCCTGGAAAGTTAATGATATACTCAATGAGCGGTGGTGAAATGAAAGGAACATCGCACGCAACAACAAAGCATGGCTTTTGCGTAAATGTAATCGCCGAATAAATCCCCCCCAACGGACCACATTCTGAAATTTTATCCGGAATAATTGGAATGTTGAGAAAACCGTACTCTTCCTGTTCGTCAGCGATAATAATGACTGAGGAGAAAACTGTTTGCATAATTTCCGCAATCACCTGTATCATCGGTTTACCATTCAGAGAAAGCAACGCTTTATTCGTTCCCATTCGTTTGCTTTTGCCTCCAGCAAGTATTACGCCAACACAAGTATCGTTCGCCATCATTCAAAAGATGTTACCAGTGAAGTACAGTAATTGTAACCACATTTCCTTCGGGAATATATTCTTCATCTTGAGGAAAGTGGATAAGACAATTTGCAACAGCCAACCCGCCAAGCATGTGCGATTCCTGTCCCTTTGCTGGGATAACAAAAACTCCGTTCTCGTTTGTAGAAAAAACACCGCGCACAAATTCCATTCGTCCCGCTTTTTTACGCAACGAAACCGAGAGTGTTGCTTTTAATTGCATCGGTTCGGTGATTGTATATCCCATCATTTTTCGTAATGCTGGCTTCACGAAAAGTTCAAACGAAACCAATACCGCAACCGGATTTCCGGGAAGACCGAAGACAAGTTTTTTCCCTTTGGTTCCGAAGAAATTCGGTTTCCCCGGTTTGATAGCGACACGCCAAAAGACCGGTGATACATTAAGGTGTTCAAGCGCAGTTTTCACAAAATCATATTCGCCGACAGAAACTCCGCCAACCGTAAGAACGACATCGGACTTGTTTAGCGCACTTGCAATGGCTTTCTGTGTCGCCGTTATATCATCCTGAACGCGGGCAGAAAAAACCGGCGTAATTCCCAGCCGCATTAATGCCGATGCAAGCGTTGAACTATTTGCATCACGTATTTTTCCTCGCGAAATTCTTGCGGACGGTGAAACAAGTTCATTTCCGGTTACGATTATTGCAACACGCGGCTTACGGTAAACACGCACAGTTGTTTTTCCGATTGTTGCGAGCAAACCAATGATGGGGGGATTGATAACAGCGCCGTTGGGAAGAACAATTTTTCCTTTTTGAAATTCCTGCCCGGCGCGGCGAATGTTTTCTCCACTTTCGATTGAATGAAAAAAACGGATTTGGTTGTTGTCTTGCTCAACAAATTCCTGCATCACTACCGCATCCGTGTTTTTGGGAATGGGTGCGCCGGTGAGAATTTTCATTGCCATCTGTGGGCGAAGCGCGGCAATGGTGGAATCTCCTGCTTGAATTGTTCCAAGGAGAGAAAGTGCAACCGGTTTTTTGTTCGTTACATTCAGCAAATCACGGCTGTTCACCGCAAACCCATCTACTGCAGAAAAATCGAAACGGGGAATATTTTCTTTTGTGTGAATGTCTTCGGCGAGAACAAACCCGAGAGCATCGGTGAACGGTAATCGGAACGAAGAAAGTGAAACGGCGTGCGAAAGAACTTTTTTTCGCGCCTCAAAAAAATTTATCATCGAAAACGAAAGCGAGATGGTGAATAATTTTCGGCGGGAAATATATGCGAAAGAAAAAGAAATGCAGAAATGAATTCGGGAAATGTTTCCCTAATTTTGACGGTTTAACAAATTATAATGTTTCAACTCTTGACATTTGATAATTTCTACCGTATATTCAACCACAAATTTCAATCAAACATAGAAAGTCTTATTGTCTATTTCGTTAAAATTTTCCTCATATCAAAAAATTTCTAAAGATTCTTTTATGAAAAAATTACTTCTTTTCGCTTCCCTCTTCTTTTTCTCCTTTGTTCAACTCTTAACGCAAAATCTTGAAATCCATGTTATCAACGTAGGTTGGGGCGGTTCAGTTCTTGTGAAAGGACCGAATGGCACAACAGTGTTGTTAGATGCAGGGAATACCGGAAAAGGTACCAATGAAGTTGTTCCCTATTTACAGTCCATCGGCATAACCACGGCGATGGATTTAAATTACACCATCATCAGCCATCAGCATTGCGACCACAATGGCGGCATAGATGAAGTGGTGAACGCGGGATATAATATTCTCAACAAAAATTATTACAACGGCTCGACATATTCCTCCACGTGCGTTGATGGATGGAATACGACAGCCGCAACAACTACAGCAGGCGCGCTTGTTGCAATGCCTGTTGGAACGGTGATTCAATTAGGAAATGGAGCAACTCTAACTTGTATAGCAAGAAACGGAAGCATCATCGGTGGTGGTTCAGTTTCTGTCTCCGATGAAAACGACCGTTCAATTGCAGTGCTTGTTGAGTACGGCGGTTTTGATTTTATTTGGGCAGGCGATATGGGCGGTGGTTCCGACGCATGCACAGGACGTTCAACATCACAGACAAATGTTGAAACAGCAGTGGTTCAGGCAATTTCTCCCGGCGGCGCATTTCCACTTATTTCTTCCGGAGGAATTGATGTTCTCTATGCCAATCATCACGGAAGTGAAAGCAGCACGAATCCCGATTGGATGAATTTATCACGCCCCGCTGTTGCTGTTATTAACACCGGCGCAGGACAAACAACAGGATGGGATTTACCCCGCATTGATGTTGTTGAACATGTTCTCAAAGCACAATCAACTTCGTGTATCACTGTTCCTGCCTCGGATGTGTATCAAACAGAAGAAGGCGCTCCTTCAGGTTCACTTACAAGTTTTGCCGGTTATTGTGTCGGTGATATTAAAATTACTACTGACGGCGTTAGCACATTTACCGTTTCCGGAAATGGCGCAGTAACACAAGGACCAAATGAAGTTACAGCAGCAGGTTTACCGAAAACATATAACCTCGATGATTCCGGCGCTCCACCCGATGTAACACCACCGGTTATTTCCAACGTGCAATCAAGTGGAATTTCCTCCTCCGGCGCAACAATTACGTGGACGACTGATGAATCTTCAAACTCCGTCGTTGAGTACGGATTAACAACAAGTTATGGAAGTTCAACGACAAATGCTTCGATGGTTACAAGCCACAGCGTTGCATTGAGCGGATTAACTGCAAGTACGTTGTATCACTACAGAGTGAAATCTACTGATGCATCAAACAACACAGCAACTTCCGGCGATTTTACATTTACAACATCTGCCGCCTCACTCGCACCGATTGAAACTTTCGCCGATGGAAATTTTACTGCAAGCCCAGCATGGGGAGGAAATACAACGGCGTATCAAGTGGTAACGAGTAGCGATGTTGCTGCAGGCGCAACAAGTTCAAATACATTACGATTGAATTATACAACCGCTTCTGCCGGAACTCGATACCTTCGCACACAACGAACTGCAACATGGGGAACTTCGCAATCGTGGTCATTCTGGATTGGGAGAAGAGCGCAAGCCGCAACCGTTGCTAATCACAGCATCGTTTGGTTATTTGGAAATAATTCCAATCTCACTGCTTCGGGCGTTGATGGATATAGAGTTCGATTTGGCGATGATACCGGTGACGATAATATTGTATTACAAGTTGTAACAAACAATGCTGCTACTGATATCATCACTTCATCAGGAACTGTTCCAAACGGATTAACAGATATCGGTTTTATGGTTCGTGTAACAAGAACGAGTGGAAATGTGTGGACGTTATACACTTCAACTCTGCCAACAACGAGTGGAAGCGGCGCAATTGCAACAACACAACCAACTGCGGCGAACACTTCAATCAATCAGGGAAGTGTTACAAATTCCGCTTACACAACATTTACCAATGGCTATTTCGGATTTATGGCAGTACATTCTTCCGGCGCTGATGCACGTATCGGAGCAGAATTTGACCAGTTATATTTCGATATCAGCAGTTCTTCGCCGATGAGTAAACCGAGAGTCGAACAATATTCTCCAGAGACAAATTCCCTGGTAAATTCCTACCAACTATACCAAAACGTTCCCAATCCATTCAATCCGACCACCACGATTCGGTTTGAATTACCGACCGATGCTACAGTTAAACTTTCGATTTATAATATTTTAGGAGTCGAAATTGCCACAATTATCGAGAACACAGAAATGGGAAGCGGCGTTCATAGCGCCGAGGTGAGCGCGCAGAAACTTTCAAGCGGCGTTTATTTCTACCGTTTAACAGCAACCACCGGTGATAACGGAACAATTGTTCAAACGCGGAAAATGGTTGTGATGAAATAGTATCAATAGAAGTTTTGTCTATGCATAAATGGCGGCTGAATCATCGGCTGCCATTTTTATTTTAGTAGCGTTGAAGATTGATTCATCGTTTCGTATTTTATCGCCGCATTTTTAACAAACGAACCAGCAAACAAACTAACCGTAAAACCACAATGAAACACACAATCCTCTTTCTCTTCTTCCTTTTTCTTTTTGGAAATCAAATTTCCTACACGCAGCAACGCACCAAAGAATACACGATCGAAGACATTTTTTCTTCGCCGTCGTTTCAAGGAAAATCTATTCGTGGGATGCAGTGGATTGAAAATGGAAAGGCATATTCATTTTTGGAAACAGATACTTCGACAAAGCGAACAAACGTAATGCGTTACGATGTTGAAAGCGGAAAGAAAACCGTTCTCATTGATGGAATGAAATTGAAACTCGCAAACGATACGAGCGCGTTCAACATTCAAAATTATTTCTGGTCGAAAGATGAACAACAGATTATTTTTACCGGAACGCTTGTCGCGCGTGCTGTGAAAAGCGGAGGAAATTTTTATCTCTACACGATAAAAAGTGGAGAATTTATTCAAGTAACGAATACAATGGAGGAACAAGTGAATATTCAGTTTTCTCCTAATTCAAAAATGATTGGCTTTGTGCGAGCGAATAATATTTTTGTGTACGACATCGCAACGAAAACCGAAACACAACTTACATTCGATGGAGCGGAACATATTATCAACGGACATTTCGATTGGGTGTATGAAGAAGAATTTTCCATTATCAACGGATGGGAATTCTCTCCCGATGGAAAATATATTGCGTATTGGCAACTCGATGAAAACCGCGTTCCCGAATTTCCGATTAACGATTTTCTTCCAACACATCAGAACGTTTCGCAAATGCGTTATCCGAAAGCGGGAGATAAAAATTCGATTGTGAAAATCGGAGTGGTAGAAATTGCAACGAAGCAAAATAAATGGCTCGATTTCGGCGAACCAATGGATTCAACACAAGACACATACATTTCACGAATGCAGTGGACGGGAAAGCCGAATGAACTTTCGTTTCAAAAATTAAATCGTTTGCAAAATAAATTGGAGCTGTATTTCGCAGATGTAACAACGGGAAAATCGAAAATTGTTTTAACGGAAGAATCGAAAACTTGGGTTGAATCGGAAAACAGCAATCCTCATTTCTTGAAAAACGGAAATGGATTTTTATGGACTTCGGAGCGCGATGGTTACAACCATATTTATTTTTATGATATGAACGGAAAACTCATTCGCCAACTCACCAAAGGTAAATGGGATGTTGCAAGCGTTTCTGCCGTTGATGAAAAAAATGAGCTTGTGTATTTCACTGCGGGAAATCCAACACCGATGGAAAAACAATTGTTTTCGGTTGAACTTGACGGAAGCGAACCGAAAAGAATTTCCGAATCAAAAGGAAATCACGGAATAAATTTTTCTCCCGACCGAAAATATTTTGTTGATTCATACTCCGACGCAAACACACCGACGAAAATTGCCTTGCGAAAAAGTAACGGTAAACTTGTGCGAATGATTGAAGAAAATCCGTTGAAAGCATTTGATGAATATCCGTATTCGCAAAAAGAATTTTTCACGTTCAAAACTTCTGACGGAGTTGAATTAAACGGATGGATGATAAAGCCGCATAACTTCGATGCGGCAAAAAAATATCCTGTGTTTATGAATGTGTACGGCGGTCCCGGCTCGCAAACAGTAACCGATGCTTGGGGAGGACGGGATGTTTGGTGGTATCAAATGCTTGCGCAAAAAGGTTACATGATTGTCAGCGTGGATAATCGCGGAACGGGATTTCGCGGAAAAGATTTTAAAAGCATCACGTATAAAAATTTAGGAAAGTGGGAAGCGAACGACCAAGTCGAAGCGGCGAAATATCTGGGAACGCTTCCGTATGTTGATAAATCGCGCATCGGAATTTGGGGATGGAGTTACGGCGGATATATGACGTTGATGGCGCTCGAAGCGGGACAAGATGTTTTTAAAGCGGGAATTTCTGTTGCGCCGGTTACGCATTGGAAATTTTACGACACCATTTACACCGAACGATTTATGCAAACTCCGCAACTGAATCCCGATGGATACAAAGAGAGCGCACCATCGGAACACGCGGAAAAAATAAAATCGAATTTACTTCTCGTTCACGGAACGGGAGATGATAATGTGCATTGGCAAAATTCCGTTACGATGGCGGATGCGATGATAAAAAACAATGTGCAGTTTCAAACAATGTTTTATCCGAATCGTATGCACGGCATTGGCGACAAAGCGGCGAGATTGCATTTGTACACGATGTTCACGAAGTTTTTGATGGAGAAGTTGTAGTTCTTTAGTAAAATGAAAAAATGAAATTTTGTAAGTTTATATCGAACGTCAAATAGTATAAGATAAAAAGGAAAGTATTATGAACCATAAAGAAAATAAAGAAGACTTAATGTTTTTTGAATTAAGTTATGGATAACGACATTTCAGCTAAAAATAAATTCTTTTCTCTAAAAAGTCAATTGAGTAAAGAAATACAAGAGAAGATCGTTAGGCTTGCTGAAAATTTACAGCATAACGAAAAAGAGGAATATGAATATATAATGAGAAGGGCAGCTGGAAACTCAATGCAAGAACCAACGGATATTACCGCTCCCCCAACCGATTTCATTAGTGAAAATAGGTATTATGAACGAGTCGTATCATTGCTTGATCCCTTTTTCAATGATGAACAAAAACGAAAAAAATTTGAGGGAGATTTTATATTACCCGTTATTATTGAAAAGGAAAATAAGCTACCTGAAATTTGGGCAAGTTGGATTTTTGATAGATTTAGTAAGGAAGAATTGAAAATAATTACTGATTTACATTGGAATTATGGGGTTGAGAGAGAATTCTCTCCAGAAGAGTTGAAGAAGATTGCTTTCTTAAACCCCCACCCATTTATTGAATGGAAACAGAAATTTACAGATGAGAGGAAGACTAAACTTAAACAACTGGCAGAAGATGAACTTATTGAAAAAGGATTGGAAAAAGAACGAACTCAGCAAAAGAAAGAATCCGGAAAAACTAAATTTGTAATTTTTTCTTCATTATTTATACTACTTGTTATCATTGGAGTAATTTTTTTCTACTACTTATTTATTGAATTCCCTTGGTTAGATAAACATCCCAATAAAATACGATTACAGTTTAGTGTCTTTTTATTTTTAACGGGAATTATTTGGTCAGTAGTTGATAAAAAAAGAAGGAGTTATGCGTTCGGAACATTGGCATTGGGTTCGCTAATCGGTATTAGTCAGTTATTATAGTTTCGCGGTGTTGTTGAAGAAAAGAATTTTTGTAAGTTTAACCCACATATTGAGTACGACACATTGAAGATTTTTTTTCGATTCACATTATCTCACTTTATATTTAACATTAACGAAAGATACTTTTATGGAATTCCTAGACTGGGTATTGTTAGGTGGTGGTTTTTTTTATGTCATTTATTCTATGATTGGCTTAACACGTGATGTGATAAATAAACTAAGCAGCATTGAGGAATCGCGCAGCAGACAAGTAGATGTGGTGATAAAAAAACTAAAAATTATAGAAGAAGCAGTGGAAAAAATTCGAGATGAAATTTTATATCACAAATCACTACTGTCCCGTTAAGGAAACATTCTATTAAAAAGATTCGATTATATATGAAAATCCGAAGTTTTTTGAAATGGGGATTTCAAATCGATTTTAAAATTGTAGCCTAAAAATTACTGACACTAAATAGTTTACAAGATTAGTACCGTTATAAACAAGTCAGTATTGAGTTGCCATCATCAAAAA
>JAGXRH010000252.1 GCA_018335975.1 Ignavibacteriales bacterium | reverse complement strand
CCATTCAAACTTTTCCTCGTACACTTTCTATTCAACAATTGAAGAAAAATATTTCACACAATATTGTTTTCGGAATTGAATGTGAAAAGAAATTGCAACCGACAATGAAACTACTTGCAAAAAAGATGAACGGAAAATCTGTTTTCATTTCATCGGAATTGAAACCATTGTATCATCTTGCTTGCGTTGTTTCTTCAAATTTTTCTGTTGTGCTTTTGAAAATGCTCGAAGAAATTTCTGCAAACTTTTCATCTCCAAATCAATGGAAGGAAGTTTTCACACCAATACTCCATTCCTCCATCAAAAATGCTCTTTCAACTTCACCAACTTCTGCGCTCACCGGTCCTTTCACTCGCAGCGATGTAAATACAATTGAAATGCACTTGAATGCATTGCAAAAATTTTCTCCACAACTCATTTCTGCTTACAAAGAGCTTGGAATTCTTGCCATTTCAATTGCGAAAGAACGTGGTGGTATTTCGGAAGTGGAAAAAAGAAATATTCTCAACGTTTTAAGAAAGAAATAGAACACAGATGACACAGATGTAACAGATATTCACGGATTTAGTCGGTGAAAATCCGTCGAATCCGTTTAATCTCTGTGCTATTCACTTCATCCACAAACTTTTCGTATTTTTGTCGGCAAAAAATTCTGAACAAAAACTATGAAAGCACTCATCGCAAGCGGCGGACGCGGAACTCGACTTCGCCCGCTCACACACACGCAAAACAAACATCTCATTCCCATCGCCAACAAACCGATTTTGCATTACGCAATCGAACACGCCGTTGATGCGAGAATAAAAGAAATCGGCATTGTTGTCAATGCGGACGATGTTGAAGTTCAAAAAACAATCGGCAACGGTGACAAGTGGAATGTGAAGATAACATACATTCCGCAAATTGTTCCAGGCGGACTTTCACAAGTTGTGCAACTCGCAGAAAAATTTATCGGCAAAGAAAACTTTATTTTTTATCTCGGCGATAATATGGTTGTCGGCGGCGTGAAACGTTTCATTGACGAATTTGAAAAAAGTAAATGTGATTGTTTTCTCACGCTCGCAAAAGTAAAAGACCCGGAGCGATTCGGTGTTCCCGAAATCAAGAATGGAAAAATTATTGGCGTGGAAGAAAAGCCGAACATTCCGAAAAGTCAGTTTGCAGTTTCTGGAATTTACATTTACAATCATCACATTTTTGAAGCGGTGAACAGCATCAAACCATCGGCGCGCGGCGAGTTGGAAATTTCCGATGCGCATCAGTATTTAATTGACAAAGGATTTACAATTGGTTACGCGGAAATTACCGGTTGGTGGAAAGACACGGGAAAGCCAAACGATTTGCTCGAGGCGAATCGTCTTGTGCTTGATAACATTGAAACAAAAATTTCCGGCAATGTTGATTCGCTTTCTACGATTGCGGGAAAAGTTATTGTCGAAAGCGGCGCAAAAATTATCAACTCGATTGTTCGCGGTCCCGCAATCATCGGGAAAAATTGCACGATTGAAAATAGTTACGTTGGTCCGTTCACTTCTGTTGGGGATGATTCATTTGTAAAAAACAGTGAAGTGGAATACAGCATCGTGATGACAAAATGCAAAATTGAAAACGTGAACATCCGCATCGAAGGAAGTATTCTCGGTAACGATGTTGAAATTGTTGAAGCAATCGGAAAACCGCGTGTACATCGTTTTATGATTGGGGACCAAAGCAGAGTTGAAGTAGCATAGAGCATTTTAGATTTTATATTTTAGATTTACTTTGTGTCTTGGTGTCTTTGTGGTAAAATAATTTAAACACCAAGACACAAAGGCACGATTTTTTTTTCCAATAACTTTTTATGAATTTTCAAACACTTCTTTTCTCAACTCAAAACAAAATCGCAACGGTTACAATCAATCGTCCCGATAAACTGAACGCATTGAATGCAACTTCAAAATCGGAATTAAAACAACTCTTTGAACACATCAAAACTTCAAACGATGTTGATGTTGTAATTCTTACCGGCGCGGGAGAAAAAGCGTTTGTTGCGGGAACAGATATTAGCGAACTCACTTCGCTTGATGGAAATTCGGGAAAAGAATTTTCTGCAAACGGACAAGAAATTTTTGATGCGATTCAACATCTTGGAAAACCGGTCATCGCGGCAATCAATGGTTATGCACTTGGCGGTGGATGTGAACTTGCGCTCGCGTGTCATATTCGCATCGCAAGTGAGAATGCAAAGTTCGGACAACCGGAAGTGAATCTCGCAATTCTTCCCGGCTACGGTGGAACGCAGCGTTTGCCAAGAATTGTCGGTGTTGGAAAAGCAATGGAAATGATTCTCACGGGAAATCCGATTGATGCGAATGAAGCATTGCGCATTGGACTTGTTACAAAAGTTGTTCCGCTTTCTGAACTAATGAAAACTGCGAACGAACTCGCGCAAACTATCGCATCGAAAGGACAACTTGCAATTCGTATGTCGCTGAAAGCAATTAATATGACAATGGAAACTCCGCTCAGTGAAGGATTGAAATTGGAAGCAAGTTTATTCGGCGTGTGCTGCGATTCTTCCGATATGAAAGAAGGAACGAAAGCATTTCTCGAAAAGAGAAAAGCAAATTTTCTAGGGAAATAGGTTGGAGGTTTGTGATTAGAGGTTTGAGTCTTAAAGGATATTCTCTCCAACCACAAACCGCCAATCTCAAACCAGTTTATGAAACTTCCTAAATACATTTACGTTCGCATTATCACAGTAAGCATACTTGCTGTGTTGTGTCTTGCATTGAGTTACAATAAAATAGTTGCAAGTTTTTCAACGAAAGAAATTCCGAAACCGAATGTTGATTCACTGCTTGTAGTTCTTGATGCGAAAATTGATACGGCGTTGTTTAATTTCGGCGTGAAAGAATATTGGATAAAGAAAACGGAAACAGAAATTCCAAATTCATCGAAGAAAAGAATAACGAGAACAGTTTCACTTGCAACAGGAATATCGCAAACTCTCATTAACAAACAACTTCACGAACTTGCGCGAAATTACAACTGCGAACCATTCGCTACACAAGATTTGAAAAAACTTGTTCTTTCAATGCAAATGAAGAATGAAGGAATAATTGTTGAACAAATAAAATTAACTACAACAAGCAATTTACCTTCTCCGCCAAAATCTAAAGTTAGCATTGCGGAGAAGAAAGTTGTAAAGAAAAATGTTGTTCCAAAAAACAAAAAGAAAAGAAACTAAGTGAACCTTCGTGCTCTTAGTGCCTCAGTGGTTTTTCTTTCACCACTAAGACACTGAGAACACAAAGAAGCACTAATGGTTAAAATAATGAACAAAATAGAATTCAATAACATTTACAACATTGATTGCGTTGAAGGAATGAAACTTGTTCCTTCTCAATCAATTGACCTTGTAATTACTGACCCACCATTTGGAATTGATTTCAAAGCAAAACGAACAAATTACAATAGAAAATCTTCAAGGGTCATTGAAGGTTATACGGAAATTGTTGGAAGCGAATATTTAGAATTTACTCTTTCGTGGTTAAGCGAAGTGAAAAGACTTCTCAAACATTCGGGAAGTATGTACATTTTTTCCGGTTGGAATTATTTAAAAGATATTTTGTTTGCTCTCGATGAATTAGATTTTATCACCATCAATCATATTATTTGGAAATATCAATTTGGCGTTGTTACGAAAAGAAAATTTGTTACTTCGCATTATCACATTCTTTATGTTTGTTTGAATGATGATAACAAAAGAAAATTTTTCCCTTTTTCTCGTTTCAATCAAACTGAAAGAAATCAAAATGGAAAATCACTTCACTACGATGATAAAGAAGATGTTTGGGAAATAAGCGAGGATTCTCTTGATGTTTGGAATATAAAACGAGAATATTGGACAGGAGATAAAAAAACTCCAACAAAACTTCCAGCAGAAATTATTCGTAAGATACTTTCTTATTCGAGTGAAGAAGGCGATATTATCTTTGACCCGTTTTTAGGTTCGGGACAAGTTGCAGTTGTTTCTAAAATGATGAATCGAAATTATCTTGGATTTGAAATAGTAAAAGATTATTACGAGTTTGCAAATGAACGGTTGGAAAACAATGTTTATAGAATTAAAGATGAAAGTTTAAGTATCAAACAAGAAAATGTTTTAACGTTATTTGATAAAGGGAAAAAATATTACAGTAAAAAGAAATCAAAATCAACAAGAAAAATTCTTTCATAGAGATATTTTATCAAAATTACAAACTAATCTATTTTATTTATGCCGTCGTTTGATACATCAAGAAACATTTTTCGCAAGTTCAAAAACAATTTATCTCTTCCAGCAAAAAATGAAACCCTTGAAGCAATAACTAAACTTCTTACTATTTATGATACTGCAATCTATGAAAACAGATTTATTGTTGGCGGTGTGCTTGAATATATTTTAATTGCTGCCATAAATTCAATTGACGATTTGATTGCAACTCATGTTGGAAAAGTCAATCAAAGAAGCGATTTTAGTGTAACAGATTGGTCAGATAATTCTATATCCTCTTTTTCATCAAAGGCATCTTTCACAAAAAGCGGAGATATTCGTTTGATAAATGTTTTAGGTGCTGATAATACAGCAGAATGGGATGAACCGACAATTTTTGTTTTATCCGAAGTAGGAATTATTTACGCTGACCCCCAGTTGTTGAATAAAGCAGAAAGAGTTAAAGATGCTGTAAAAATCAAAAGAAAATATGTAGAAGACTTTGCCTCTGCAAATGCTGATTATTATTTTAATGGCGTGTTTAAAAGTATTCCTGATAAAAAATCAGTAACAATTCTTGGCAACACAAGAACGGCATCACAAGACGTTGCATCTGAACTATTAAAAAATTGTAAAACAATTATTTTAAACAAATCAAAATAGAGATTTTTAACTTCGATTTTTCACTTTTAATTACTTTCAATGGTAAAACAATCAGAAAACATAATGGATAAAATCGTTTCGCTGGCAAAACGGCGGGGATTTGTATTTCAATCATCGGAAATTTACGGCGGACTCAACGGCTGCTGGGATTACGGTCCGCTCGGCGTTGAACTTTTGCGCAACGTGAAAGATGCGTGGTGGAAAGCGATGACATTCCGCGACAACATCGAAGGACTTGATGCTTCAATTTTGATGCATCCGCGCGTGTGGGAAGCATCGGGACACGTTGAAAATTTTACTGACCCGATGGTAGATTGCAAAAGTTGTAAAGCGCGTTATCGTGTTGATATTTTGTTGGATGAACTTTCTACAAAAAAGAAAAAAGAAACTCTCCGCGAAATGTTTCCCGGAAAATTTGAAGGACAACAAAAAGATGAAATCATAGAGAGTGAATTTGCAAAAATTGCAAACGATGATAATGCTCTCCGCTCTCTGCTCTCTGCTCTCTCCTGTCCACAATGCGGAAACAAAAGCACATTCACAGATGCGCGTAAATTTAATTTGATGTTCAAAACATTTATTGGTCCAATGGAAGATTCTTCCGCCATTGTGTATTTACGACCGGAAACAGCGCAAGGAATTTTTGTAAATTTTCTCAACGTGCAATCAGCATCGCGGCAAAAAATTCCGTTTGGTATTGCGCAAATCGGCAAGGCGTTTCGTAATGAAATCAACACAAAGAATTTTCTTTTCCGCACAAGAGAATTTGAACAAATGGAAATGCAATTTTTTGTGAAACCGGAAACCGATGAAACGTGGTTTGAATACTGGCGTGAGCAGCGTATGCAATGGTTTTACGATTTGGGAATGAGAAAAGAAAAACTGCAATGGCACAAGCACGATAAACTAGCGCATTACGCTCGTAACGCGTACGATATTGAATATCAGTTTCCGTTTGGCTGGGGAGAAATTGAAGGCATTCACAATCGCACGAATTTTGATTTATCGCGTCACGAGGAATTTTCCGGAAAGAGTTTGAAATATTTTGATGAAGAAGCGAAAGAAAAATATGTTCCGTTCATCATCGAAACATCTGCGGGAGCGAGCCGTTCCTGTATGGCATTTTTGATTGAAGCGTATCGTGAAGAAGAAGCGCGGACTGCTGATGGCGAAATGGAAACGCGCGTTGTGTTAAAATTCAATCCGAAACTTGCGCCGATTAAAGCGGCAATTTTTCCGCTCGTCAATCGCGATGGAATGCCGGAGATTGCGAAAAAGATTGAACACGATTTGCGTCCGAGTTTCCGCGTGTTCTACGATGACAGTGGTGCAGTTGGAAGAAGATACAGACGGCAAGATGAAGTTGGAACGCCGTTTTGTATTACCGTTGATTCGGAAACATTAGAGAATCAAACCGTAACAATTCGTGAACGCGATTCGATGGAACAAGTGCGGGTTGCAATTTCGTCATTGAAAAGTTGGTTGAGTGAAAGATTGTAAATTGTTTTTTTCACCACGAATTTACACGGATGTTACGCGGATTTTTCTTTTGTCAAAATCTGTGTACTTCCGTGCAAATCTGTGTTTAGTAATTTTTCTTCCGCTTCTCGTTTTCTCGCAATCGAAAATGGAAACGAGAATTGAAAATACAATTCCACTTATTTATCATTGCAGATTTGATGAAGCTGAAAATATTTTTGATTCAATAATAATTGAATATCCTTCCGAACCTGAAGGATATTTTTTTTCTGCGATGGTAACATATTGGAAAATATTGATGGATAGAGAAAACACACAATTCGATGAAAAATATTTTTCTCAAATTGAAAAGACGATTGAAGTCTGCGATAAAAAACTTGATTCCAATGAAAACGATGTGAACGCAATGTTTTACAAAGGTGGCGCACTCGGTTATCGCGGAAGATTGGAAGTACATCGCAAAAGTTGGCTTTCTGCAATACTCGACGGGAAAAAAGGATTGTCGCTGATGATGGAAGCATACGAACGCGATAAAAAAAACACCGATACATTTTTAGGAATAGGATTGTATCAATATTACGCAGAAGCAATCCCCGAAGAATTTCCAATTGTAAAACCGTTGATGTGGTTCCTTCCAAGCGGTGACAAAGAAAAGGGAATTGAATTTCTTACACGCGCATCTAAGGAAGGAAGATTTACGAACATAGAAGCGACGTATTTTCTTTTGCAAATTCGATTTCGCTTTGAAAATGATTACGAAAAAGCATTGCCACTCGCAGAAGAATTGCACAACGGATTTCTGGAAAACCCTTTGTTCAAAAGGATTTATGAGAAGTGTATTGAAACACTACATCTGAAAAAATAAATTAACGTAATTCGTAACTGGTAATTAGAAAATGGTACTGAACCTCAAATTGCTAATTACGAATTACCAATTACTAACAAACAATGTTAAAAATTATTCTCCTCGGTTTACTCGCTTCACTCGCTGAACTGTTCGGCGGCATTGTCGTTGTTCGTGGAAAAAAATGGCTGGGAAAAATTCAAGAATATTTGCTTGCGCTCTCTGCGGGATTTCTTCTCGCATTAGTTTTTTTTGAACTAATTCCCGAAAGTATAAAATCCGTTGGCGCAATTTCATCGCTGTACATTCTCATCGGATTTTCGCTTCTCCATTTTTTTGAACACACGATTGTCGGACATCTACATTTCGGGGAAGAAACACATCAACACGAAATCGTAAAACCATTCGCAGGAATTTCCGCAGTTACCGGATTAGCCATTCATGCATTCTTCGATGGACTTTCGATTTCCTCTGCAATGCTATTTAATGAACAAATCGGGATTTTAGTTTTCATCGCGGTTCTACTTCATAAATTTCCCGAAGGATTAACCGTTGCATCAATCACGCTCGCCGCAAACCGTCCGACACAACATGCAATTTTCGCTGCTGCAGGATTGGCGATAGCAACATTCTTAGGAATCGTTGCCGTTTTTTTCTTTTCCAATATCAATGAAAATTTTGTCGGTATTGCCTTTGCCTTTTCTGCCGGTGCCGCAACATATGTCGGAGCAAGCGATTTAATTCCCGAAATCAATCGCTCCCATAATCGCGTAACTCCGCTCGTGGTGTTTGGTGGAATGATTCTGTTTTATGTAAGCACGCTTCTTTTAAAATAGAATTACTCTGTTATAAAAACGAAAAACCCTTGCTCTTTTCTGAACAAGGGTTTTATTTTATACAGATTAACGAATTAAATCAAATTCTTAAATTGTTCATCTGTCAATCCGGCATCTTTGATAATTGCACGCAAGGTATATGGATTGACTCTTTTGTGATGAGGAATAGAAATACGATGCACCCATCAGACATCGTAATATGTTTCCCTTGTTTCACTATGCGTAAACTAATTTTTAAAAAAGCCGCAACTATTCTTTCGGAAGAAATATCCGTGAACAACATTACACAGCAACTTCAACTTCGTATAATTTTCCGGATTCTTCTTCCGCTACCATTTCTAAATACATATGAATCGCGTCTTGAATATTTACCAACGCTTCTTCAAGAGTATCGCCTTGACTATGGCATCCTTTTAATAAAGGGCAATGCACATCATAACCGAATTCACTTTTATGAACAACGACGGGATATTTCATAACAAAACTTCCTCGATTATCTAATTCATCTGCAATTCTGAACCAATATTGAGCGAACTCAAACTTTGTTCACTGATGAGTTCACTGACGAGATTTTCCTCCGGAAGTTTTTGTTCATCACTATTGATGGTAACAAATTTCAATTCTTCCTTCTCTTTGTCAAATCCGACGTGAATATTGCTGCCATCACCAAAACGTTTACTTAATATTTCTTCGGCAAGCGGGTCTTCAACAAATCGCTGTATTACTCGTTTCAACGGTCGAGCGCCAAATTCTTCGCTGTATCCTTCATTCGCAAGAAACTCCAATGCTTCTTGAGAAAGTTCAATCTTTAAATTCATTCGCGACATTCGTTTCACCAAATCTTTTACTTGCAAATCAATTATCTTCATTATGTGCTCTTTCTGCAAGCGGTGAAATACAATGGTATCATCAATACGATTGAGGAATTCCGGATTGAACACCCGTTTCAATTCCGTATTGATTGTTGATTTCATATCCTTGTAATCATCGCGAGTTTCGGCATTCGTAAATCCGAGTCCACCGCCGATTTTTAAATCCCGTGTTCCAATGTTCGATGTTAAAATCAAAATCGTATTCTTGAAATCAATTTTTCTTCCCAAACTATCAGTGAGAAGTCCATCATCCAACACTTGCAATAAAATGTTGAACACATCAGGATGAGCTTTTTCGACTTCATCAAATAACACAATGGAATACGGTTTACGCCGAACTTTTTCCGTAAGAAATCCGCCTTCTTCGTAACCAACATATCCCGGAGGAGCGCCAACCAAACGCGAGACGGAAAATTTTTCCATATACTCGCTCATATCAATGCGAATCAAATTTTCTTCCGAATCGAATAAATATTTTGCCAGAACCTTTGCGAGTTCTGTTTTTCCAACGCCGGTTGGTCCCAAAAAGATGAACGAACCAATCGGGCGTTTCGGGTCTTTAAGTCCTGCACGTGAACGCCGTATTGCTTTGGAAAGTTTTTCAATCGGTTCATCCTGACCAATGATTGACTTCTTCAATGCGTCTGCCATTTTGAGAAGTTTTTCGGATTCCGATTGCGCAACTTTATTAACAGGAATTCCTGTCATCATTGCAACGACATCGGCAACGTGGTCTTCGGTAACGGTGAACACCGTTTCTTCGGAACGTAATTCCCACTCGCGTTTTGCGTTTTCTAAATCATTGAGATATTTCTTCTCTAAGTCGCGAAGCCGCGCTGCTTCTTCAAAATTTTGGTTTCGCACAACTTGATTTTTTGTTGAACGAATTGCTTCCAACTGTTCTTCGAGTTCTACCACTTCTTTCGGAACTTGAATGTTTGCGAGATGAATTCGCGCTCCTGATTCATCCATCACGTCAATTGCTTTATCGGGAAGATGACGGTCGGTAACATATCTATCACTCAAGCGGACAGATTCTTCAATCGCTTTTTCTGTAAAACGAACTCCGTGATGCGATTCGTATTTATGTTTGATGTTTTTAAGAATGTTGATGGTATCTTCGACTGTTGTCGGGTCAACCATAATTTTTTGAAAACGACGGTCGAGTGCGCCATCTTTTTCGATGAACTCGCGATACTCGTTTAACGTTGTTGCGCCAATGCACTGCAAATCTCCGCGCGCCAATGCCGGTTTGAACATATTCGAAGCATCAAGCGAACCCGACGCACCGCCAGCCCCAACGATTGTATGTAACTCATCTATAAATAAAATCACGTCGCGCGATTTTTCCAACTCATTCATCACGGCTTTCATTCGCTCTTCAAACTGACCGCGATATTTTGTTCCGGCAACAAGTGCGGCTAAATCCAATGCAACAACGCGCTTCTCATACAACACGCGCGAAACTTTCTTTTCGATTATGCGTAAAGCTAATCCTTCGGCAATTGCAGTTTTTCCAACGCCAGGTTCACCGATTAACACAGGATTATTTTTCTTCCTTCGGGAAAGAACTTGCGCAACACGTTCGATTTCTTTTTCTCTTCCGATAATCGGGTCGAGTTTATCTTCGCGGGCAAGTTTTGTCAGATCTCTTCCGAAAGAATCAAGCACTGGCGTTTTTGATTTTTCCTGTTTCTTTTCTTTTGTACTCGGAGGAGCGGTCGGTTTTCCCTGAAGAATATTATCGAGTTCTGCGCGAACGGTATCATAATGGATATTATATTGATGAAGAATTTGCGCTGCAATATTATCGTCATCGCGTAAAAGTGAAAGAAGCAAATGTTCCGTTCCGATTACTTCGGATTTATACAACTTTGCTTCGAGGTAGGTTATTTTTAAAACTTTTTCTGCTTGCTTCGTAAGCGGGATGTTGCCGACAGTAAGTGTTCCACCTGATGTACGAACGCTATCTTCGACTGAACGTTTCAAGCGATATAAATCAACGCCAAGGTTTCGAAGAATTTTTACGGCGATACCTTCACCTTCACGAATAACTCCGAGGAGCAAATGTTCCGTGCCAATGTAATCGTGACCGAGACGAAGCGCTTCTTCACGGCTTAATCGAATTACATCCTGAACGCGATTAGAAAAATTTCCTTCCATAGGTTTGTCTTTCTTTCAATAATAATGTGTATTTCGTCGAACTTGTTTTTTTAACGGGAAAAATATACTTAAAACGGTTTCGTTTTTCAAAGGTAAATAAGGAGAAGAATGTTAATTTACTTCAACCAAATCCACCTTCTCGAATTTCTCTTTTTCGGGAAAGCGAGAAAAATAATTTTGAATACAATCAATTACCGGTTGCAGTTCGGTGAATTTCATCAATTCACTCCGAAGCAATGAAATTCCGTGAGTGTTTCGCAAATATCCCGAGTAATATTTTCGAAATTCAATCACTGCAGTTCGCTCGCCCTTATGTTGAACAGAAGTGTGTAAATGGGAAAGCATCATTTCGACTCGTTCATCAATCGAAACCTGTTCCGGTAACGTTCCTGTATCAAAATAATATTTTACGTCGCGAAATATCCACGGATTTCCGATTGCCGCACTTGCTATCATTACACCATCACAACCGGTTGTTTCAAAAATTTCTTTTACTTTTTGCGGCGAATCAATTCCACCATTGACGATAATCGGAATGTTCACTGCTTCTTTCACTTTGGGAATCCAGGAATAATCCGCTTCGCCTTTATGTCCTTGCGCGCGTGTTCTGCAATGAATTGTCAATGCTTTCGCTCCGCAATCTTCAATCATTTTTGCAACATTCACAATATTGATTGTCTGCGAATCCCAACCGAGCCGCGTTTTAACGGTAACAGGAAGTTTGGTTGATTTCACCACCGAAGAAATTATTTTTTCCATTCTCGGCAAATCACGAAGAAGCCCAGCGCCCGCGCCTTTCCCCGCAACATTTTTCACCCAGCATCCGCAATTTATATCAAGCAAATCCGGTTCAAGTTCTTCTGCCATTTTTGCAGCATCTTCCATTGAACATTCATTGCCGCCATAAATTTGAATTCCAAACGGGCGTTCTTCTTCTGTAAAAAACATTTTGCGTTTTGTTTTTTGCGAATTGCGTACAAGCCCTTCCGCATTGACAAATTCTGTGTACACAATATCCGCTCCGAGACGTTTACACACAAGACGAAACGGTATGTCGGTAACATCTTCCATCGGCGCGAGAAGAATTGCGTTGTCAATATTTATTTTTCCAATTTGCATTTCAGGAAAACCTACTTTTCAATTATTCTGTCACTCCGGTTATTTCTTTTCTTCCGGTTCTTCCAACAAACATTTCCAGTAAAGCAAAAACAAGCGCACAGACGATAAAGAATTTCCATAACTCAACGCCGTAACGCGATTGCATAATTGAAGCGTCAACACGTTCAATATTTTGCAATTGGTAAACCGATGCCGGGTCAATTCCGCTTGAAGTATAAAATTGTTTCATTTCATCCTCTGCGATTGAACGTAAATCAGATTCACGCGCATCAATATTCACGGAAAACATTCCGATAGTTTTTTCGATTGATTTCACAAAATAATTTCCTGCTTTTTCTCTTTGAGGAATGGATGCGCTCACTATTGAATTTCCGTTTTCTTTCATTCCTTCAACAATTTCCTCCGTGCTGTCATCACTGACTATAGCGAGTTGTTTTCCATCAGTAATTTTGCGTCGTGAAATTTTTAACGTTGGCTGTTCACCGACAAGAAATGTTGAGGATTGTTCAGTCCCGATTGCGCAATACAAAACAGAGCGATGAACGAGCGGAACAAAAATTCCCTTCAATGGTAAATTACTCCACGACAGCGTTGGCGAAACAGAATAGACGAGAAGTTTTCCACTGCCGATTGCATATTCACTGAGTAAAGAAAAATTATTTTGAGATGAAATAATTGTTGTTCCTTCTTTTCCGGTTGTGCGCTGAAGCATCGAATATATTTCCGGCGACTCAATCAATTGTTGCGATTGTTTTGTTTTCTCATTTTCATACACGCCGGAAAACAGAGGATGATTGTAATCAATATTTTCAAGAGTAGAAACAACACTGGTATTTTGGGAACGTAAAAATCCCTGCACAGGAGAAATTTTAAATGTCTCAAAGAAACCGGAATTTAAATTTGAAACATCGGAATTATCTCCCGGGAAGAATACAATCCCGCCGCCGCGTCGAACAAATTGCAATAATTGTTCTGCATCCGTTTTCGAAATTGAACTCATATTGGAAAGGACAAGCACGTCAACGCTGCTTAAATTCACACGCGACAATTGCGAATGAAAAATTGTTTGAACATCGAACAGCGACTGCGTTGAATCATCGCTTGCTTTCAATGCAAGTAACGGAAATTGAATATCGGTTTCTTTTTCAGCGACAAATGCTACAGATATTTTTTCAGGAACATAAAAGGAAAAATGTCTTCGGTTGTCTTCGTCAATAGCGTCGCTTTCAAGTTCTGCGTAACCGTTTATCCAGCCGGTCGCATTCGGTGAGAGAGAAAATATTTCCGTTCGGCTTCCCCACGATTCGAGAGCAATATTTTTTTGGGCAACTCGTTTTCCGTTGAAGAAAAGACTGAGTGCAACATCATCATATTTTTGTTCACCAAAATTTCTTGCCGTGAGAGAAATCGTGATTGGTTTATTTTGTTCGATGATTGTCGTTTGCATCGCAACAGTATCAAGCGATGTGTTCGATTGCTTCGAGGAAAATGATGCAACAAACAGGCGAACATTTTCATCAAATAATTTTTGCGTGGATTCTTTTCTGTTTCGCCAACTCGTATTTTGAAAATCGGAAAGAAAGTACACTTCCTTATTCGTGTTTTGTGATTTATCCAAAAGTTGCTTCGTCAGTGAAAATGCGTCGTCGAATGAAAACGAACGCTGGCTAACTTCTGTTTCGCGTATCAACGTTTTCAGCATCGTAGCATCGTGTAACGGCGATTCAGTTACCGGCGAAGGAAGTTGGGAAGTTTGAATCAAAAATACTTCATCCCCTTCTTTAATCAAATCAATAACACGAACCGCAAAGTCTTTCGATTGTTTCAACAACTCTCCTTCTTCGTTACGCGCGCTCATACTCAAAGTGTTGTCAAGAATAATTACGGCAGTTGTTCGCGCTTGTGTTCCAACCGCGCCGACAATATTCCCTTTCATTGCCGGACGGGAAAATGCTAAAACAATTGCAATGATGAGAAGCGTACGAAGAAGCAACAAAAGAAACTGGCGAAGTTTGAGCCGCCGAATTTTTGTCGTCTGTAATTCTTTGAGAAAGGTAAGCGTAGAAAACTCAACCGTGCGAAGTTTGCGGAGGTTGAGTAAATGCAAAATGACAGGAATTGCCGCGCCGGCAAGTCCCAGGAGCATCGCTGGATTTAAGAATTGCATTCGTTCTTAAAAATAGATACCAAAGTTATGGAAAAGAAATTTTCGTATAAATTATCTTGTAACTGGACTAATGCGGCTTTTTCTTTTATTCTTCTTTTGAGCAATCTTCTTCCAGAAAGGAGCTTTCTCTTCATTCTTTGTTTCGTATTTTCTTTTCAAACGATTTAAAAAATATTGTTCGAACCCGAGTGGATTGTTTGGATCCCGTTCTTGCGGTGCACCTCTCTCGTTCTTATCATATTCTTTCTTTATGCGACTTTCGTTTTCTATGATAAGTTTTTGCCAATCCGAAGAATCATTGAACGTATTCGAAGGTCTCTGAGGTTTTGCTTTACTTCGTTCAGGAAAACCATGCGAGGGTCTTGGAGAACTTGGTTTTCCGCGCTGTACAAATGGTTTTCGTTTTTCTTGAATAAAGTTTTTTTCGCGCCGTGGTTCTCGCTGAAAATTTCTCTCTCGGACTTCCTCTCTTTCATCAGTTTCACCGTGTCCATCATCCGAGTGTTTTGCGTTATAATCAAAGGTTGGATATTTTTTTCGTTCGAGTCTTCTTGAAATAAATCGTTCGATTCTTTTGAGCGCATCTTCTTCATCTCTCGAAACGAATGTCAACGCATCACCGGTTGAAGATGCTCTTCCGGTTCTCCCGATTCGGTGGATATAATCTTCCGCATACACCGGGGTATCGAAATTGATAACGTGGGAAATGCCTTCCACATCAATTCCGCGAGCGGCGATATCTGTCGCAACAAGAACATTAAAACGACCAGCCTTAAATCCTTCGAGTGCGCGAATTCGTTGCGCTTGCGAACGGTCAGAATGAATTGCTGTCGCTTTTATTTTATTGCGTTCCAATCGTTTTTGAATTTTATCTGCTCCCCGTTTCGTTCGAGAAAACACTAACACACAATCCAATTGTTCCGTTTGTAAAATGTGAAGGAGCAAATCTATTTTCTTTTCACGCGGAATTGTGTAAATATGTTGTGTAACGGTTTCAACCGGACTCCGCTGTTCTCCGATTTGAATGACCGTTGGGTGATGTTGAATACTCGATGTCAGTTGTTGAATTTCTTTCGACATTGTTGCGGAAAACATCAATGTTTGTCGCTCTTTCGGAATAAGAGAGATAATTCTTTTCACATCGGGAAGAAATCCCATATCTAACATTCTATCTGCCTCATCTAAAACAAGAATTTCAACGGAAGAAAGATTTAAGTTCTTCTGTTGTATGAGGTCGAGTAATCGTCCGGGAGTTGCACTCACAAAATCAACGCCTTTGCTTATTGCTTGAATCTGAGGGTTAAGACTTATTCCACCATACACTGCTGTGCTTTTTATTTGAAGAAACCGACCATAGTTTTTAACAGACTCATCCACCTGCAAGGCAAGTTCTCTTGTTGGTACTACCACCAATGCTCTGATGAAATGTTTATGTTTTTTTCCTTGCGGTTCATCAGTCGGTTTATGTTCGGAGAGTCGTTGTAAAATCGGT
>JAGXRH010000251.1 GCA_018335975.1 Ignavibacteriales bacterium | reverse complement strand
CATTTGTTCCGTAAGAATTGTTGTCTCTTCGTCATCCATTCCGCGAAAATATATTGCCATCAAAAGCGCGGACATTTGATAATCAGCAATTTTTCCGTTGAGAAAATTTTTGATGAAGAATTCTAATTCGAAGCGTGAAAGTTTTTCTCCGCCTCGTTTCTTTTTTATTATTTCGACTGGATTCACAACTATTTTAGATTTTATATTTTCGATTTTAGATTGAACTTATTTACTTGACATTATTGAGATTATTGGTATTATAAATTGGAATTTAAATAATTCCATTAATACCAAAATACCAAGTGAATTATTTTTTCGTTAACTCACTCGCCAGCATTATTCCACTAATCGTTTTTCCGTCAAGAATTTCTTTCTTCACAATTTTTTCAACTGCTTCTTGCAAAGGAATTCTCATCAATTCCATTCCTTGTTCACCTTCTTCAAGTTGTCTTCCATTTGTGGCGGGAGAAAGTTTTTGCGCAAGATAAATATGAAGTTGTTCGCTGCAAAATCCCGGCGTTGTGTAAATGGAAGTTAAATGTTTCCATTCGTTTGCAAAAAAACCGGTCTCTTCTTCGAGTTCTCGTTTTGCACAATCAAGTGGTTCTTCGTTCTTGAATAATTTTCCCGCGGGAAGTTCGATGATTTCTTTTTGCAATGGATAACGAAATTGTTTCACGAGAAGAATCGTTCCATCATCAAACAACGGAACAATCACCGCGCCACCATGATGCAATGCAACTTCGCGAATAGTTTTTGTTCCGCTTGAAATATATTCACATTCATCTTTGACAATTTCAAAAACTACGCCGTCGTAAATTTGTTTTCTGTTGAGAAGTTTTAGGTTCATATTTTTTTTATTGTGCGAATAACGAATGGTTGCGAATTTACGAATATGAAAATTTGAAGTTGTTTCCACTCTTTGAATTCGCTATTCGGACAATCATTTCATTTGTACAATTTGTTGAACGGGAATTTCAATTCCTTCTTTCCGAAATGCTTCAATAATATTTTCTCGCAGTTGTGTTTCCGTTTCAAATCGTTTTTTGTAATCATTTGTAAAACCAACACACTCAAAATTCATTCCTATTGTTGTCAAGTCAATTAAATTCACGTCCGGTTTTGGTTCTTTCAAAATATTTTGATGTGAAGAAAATAAATCGAGTAACATCGTTTTTACTTTTTGCACATCGGAATTATATGCAACTGTTACACGCACTACCGCTCGTATCATCGCGGTGGGAAAAGAATAATTCACAATTCTGTTTTTCACCAGTTCTGCATTCGGAGCGACGATTATATTTTTATCGAAATTCATAATACGTGTGCTGCGTAACCCAAGTTGCACCACATCGCCGATTTCTCCTGTTTGCAGTTGTATTCTATCGCCAACGTGAAATGGTCTATCAATCATAATCACAATTCCGGCAATCATATTCGCAATTGTTTCCTGTGCCGCAAGCGCTATTGCCAATGACCCAACGCCAAGCGAAACCAGAAGACTTCCGATGTTCACGCCGAAATGGTCGAGAACGATTATAGATGTTCCAAACGCAACGACAATCGTGAGAAATTTTACAATGAGCGGAGTTACTGTTTCAGAAACACGTTCTTTGTCAGTGTCAAGTTGTTCATCGAAGTACCATTCAACAACCGATTTCATCAATTGCAAAGAAAAGTTTGCAGCAAAAGCGAGCGCAAAAATATAATAACCGTTTCGTACGTAATGCAGAACCCGACTAACATTATAATCGTTGATATACGTTCCTTGTAATTCGGTAATTGCAATGTACGTTCCAATCAATACGAACGTTGTCGTCGTTTTACCTTTTAGTAAACCGATAATTTTATCGTCAAGCGAAGTATTCGTTTTAAACGCAATACGCTTTTCGACAAATCGAAGGAGATACTTTACTGTTTTTCCAGCGAGAAATCCCCCAAGGATAAGAATCGCAGCGAGAAATAATTCGTTGGAAAAGATGGACGAGAAATTCATTTTTTATTATCGTTTGTTCATTTGTTGGTTTGTTCGTTTTCCATAAACGAGTTAATTGACTAACGATTCAATTTCTTTTGCAAGAGAAATATCCTTTTCTGTTAATCCACCTGCACTATGCGTTGAAAGCGTGAGCGTTACTTTATTCCAGCGAATATCAATGTCGGGATGATGGTCATTTTTTTCTGCAAGAATAGCAACGCTGTTCACAAAACCAATTGCTTGAACAAAATCTTTATGTACAAATGTTTTAGAAATCTCTTTTCCTACAAGATTCCATTCCTTCAGTTGTTCCAATTCGATAGTTATTTGATTTGATGTTAACGGTTGAGATTTCATAGATAACAGATTTTAGGCTTTAGGGGAGATAAACAATCTTCAATTTTAATTTTGCATTTTAACTTTTAATTAAATGAGAAATCCTTCTGCTCGTCGCACTTTCCCCATCTTCATTCCCAAAAATCTCTCCCCTACTTCCGTAAATTTTTCGGGAACATCGCTCACGTAAAATAAGATGTTTGGTTTGTGTTTGCTTCTGTTTTGTAATTCTTTTTCTTCGAGAAGTTGTTTCACCTCTTCGGCAACAGCAATGCCGGAATCTATCAAGGTAACTTCCTCGCTAACAGATTTTTGAATGACTTCGGATAAAATCGGATAATGTGTGCATCCGAGAACGAGCGTATCAATTTTTTCTTGTTTGAAAGAAAACAAATATTCATTCGCAATCATTTCCGTTGCTTTGTGATTAATAAATCCTTCTTCAGCAAGGGAAACAAATAATGGACACGCTTTCCCAAAAACTTTTGCATCGCTATCAAATTGACGGATTGCATTCGTGTACGCATTACTTGCAATTGTTCCTTTCGTTCCGATTACTCCAATGCGTTTTTTCCTTGATGATTGAATTGCAGATTTCGCGCCGGGAACAATAACGCCAACAACGGGAACATTCGATTCTTTCTGCACTACATCGAGCGCAACTGCAGAAACGGTGTTACACGCAATCACAATCATTTTCACATTTTGCGAAACGAGAAAATGCGCATCTTGTTTTGCATAACCGCGCACTGCTTCCGGTGACTTCGGACCATAAGGAACACGCGCAGTATCGCCAAAGTAAATAATGTTTTCGTTGGGAAGTAATTTGAGAAGTGAATGAACAACCGTCAATCCACCGATACCGGAATCAAATACGCCGATAGGTAAAGAAGATTTGTCTTGCATAAATTCGGCGGGAAATATAGCGATTGGGTGTTGAAAAAAAGAAAACCGCCAATTTCATAAAAAGAAATTGGCGGCAATGTTGAAACGTAAATTTTTTCTATTTGATGAGCATCATTTTCCCTTGTTGGTGGAATTGTTTTTGGCTCTTCTTTACAGGGTTTGCTTTGAAGGTATAAAAATAAACGCCGCTTGAAAATTTGTCAAAATTGAAATCGAAGGAGTACCATCCCGGCATTGAGTGCGAATTTTGTTTTGTGAATACTTCCTCACCAAGAATATTATACACCGATAACGATACATCACTCTCAAACGGAATTCCATATTTGAGTGTTGTTGAAGGATTGAACGGATTGGGATAGTTTGGAGAAACATAAAATTCCCGTGGAATACTTTCCATTGTTTCTTCCGTTCCTGTGATAATTTCCAATCGCAAGGGGATTACTTCCGGATTATGCAATGGGTCGTTATTTATAATAGAAAGCAAAGCGCGGTACGAACCAAACGGCAAAGTTGAAGATTTAACTTTTACACTTACGATTTGATTTCCGCCGGAGTTGATGATGCCGGAAGTTGGTGAAACCGAAATAAAATTTCCAACACCGCCATATTTAATTGCATTTGAAATGAGCCGCGCCATTTCATCGTTGTACTCATAAAAGTCCATTCCGAAATACAAAACATCTCCCGCCTGTACTCTTCTGTGGGTTACGATGTTTTTCCCGGATAATTGTTCGCAGATAATTTGTGTTCCATTCGATGAAATATGATTATTTCCGTGTAATATTGAAAACGTTTCTGAAAGATTTCTTATCCACGGACTGGTTGAATCAGTAACATTCGCGGTATAGGTTGAGGATGTTGCAATGCTTGATGTATTCAGTAATCCGGTTGCATTCAAAAAAGTCGTCGCTCCTCTATTCGCGTAATCTAACACAAGGATTGTCTTTCCTCTTTGAGCAAACGAACTGAGAACCGGAGCAAATGAAGTTCCAAGAGATGTAAGACTAACGATACTTTGTTCCGGTACAAGAAAAATATCTTTGTTATCAAGCAAAGAAGAAATCGTAATGGAGGAAGTTGTTGTCGTTGTATCAAGTGTGAAATCAGTATAGTACTGAGCAATCGCATTGATAGTATTTTCGAATTCTCCCCCACTCGAAGTATCTGCATAACCAATCCAAGCCAAGACTCTTCTCGAAGCAGAGGTATTCAGGAAACGCCTCCAATCGTCCGTTGATGCTGATGTAATTTCACCCTCACGATTTGATAGATTTTCTGTTTCGGAAAATCTATTTTTGTTTTTTTTCTGAACGAGATTTGCGCTCTGCTTATCATTTGCCTTACTTTCTGCGGATGAACTACCACTCAAAATTTCTATACTCCATTGCAATTCTCCCAATCCCGAATTATTTATCGTTAAGGTTTGTGTAGAAGAATCATTACGTGGAACAACAAATACGAGTGAATCCGGCTGAACCGTTATGAGCGGTGGGTGAACTCCGCGTCCCAATAAAAACAATTCAACACTTAAATTATTGGAATCATTACTTGAAATAGTGAATGAACCGGTTTGTAAACTTTCATCGGGAGGAAAAAATATTGCCGGGACACTTCTTTGACTGTGGCGCGGAATAACAAATGACGTTGAACCGCCAACAGTGAAAACAGAATCATTACTCGTGATATTGTGAATTTGTAAATCTGCCGAGCCGGAGTTCTTTATAACAAATTGCACCGTATCCATAAATCCGATATATGCGTTATGAAAATCAATCGTATCGGTAGAAAGGACAATTTTCGGAATTCCAATTACCTCAAGGCGTGCAGGGATGGTTTGGGGATTACGAATGGGGTCGTTATTGGCAACGAGAATTCTTGCTTGATAATTACCTCCTTCAACAGACCGTGCATCAAACGTTACTTCAACATTCTGATTTTCTCCCGGCGCAATTATTCCGTTAGTGGGAGTAAATGATAGAAACTCTCCGTGCGCCAGCCAATCGAATGCTTGGTTTGCAAACCGGCGGGTATCATCATTTGCTAAACCGTAGTATATATTGAAATCAGAGGTAACTTCATTTCCCGCGGTAACAATTCGTCCTGCACCATAATATGACACGACAATATGTGGTCGTTCAACATCATCGTAAACAATAACAGTCGCGGGACCGGAAACATTGAAATACGCGCCGTAACCGTTCCCATTAAGAGAATCTACTCCGGCTATAATGTTATGAGGATGGATATTGGTGAATGTTGCATCGAAAAAGCCAGGTAGCGCTACTTCCGAAATCCCTGTACTCTCAAGAAGTAAATTAACATTTTGAATTGCATAAAAACCATACGCCTGCAATAAAAGCGAACCACCAGTGTACATCCATTCGCGAAGGTTGAAAATATCTTCCATAGAAGCATTTTCTACATAATCGTCTATTACTATAATATCGAACGTATCTAACAGTGAATCTGTGACTGGAAAACTTAAGCGATGTACAATTGCGCCACGTGCTGTTATATCCTCGATAATTTGTCCGTAATAACTCCAGTTTAAAAACCCCACTCGCACATCTGTGAGAGACATAAACGAATCAGCCAAAGTCGCACTGTACCTCACTTTCTTATTTATAGAAAAGGAAGTCTTGCGTTTTGAATGTAACTTTTCCTCATCTGAATTTAACCTTAAAGCATTAAGTGGTACTGCGGGAAGTTGAAAGAAAGAACGCGACACAGAACCCACCGACTCAACAGACCATTCAAGTTCCCCTAAACCGCTGTTGGTAATCGTTAGAGTTCTGGTAGTTGTATCTCCTTCACGTACCGTAACCGAAAATGAATCCGGTGAAACTGAAATAAGAGGGGGATGAACTCCATTCCCTTTCAATACAACAGAGACCAGCGAATCCGTAACATCGTTACTCGTTATCTGCAACGCGCCGTTCACCATTCCAATTTCCGTTGGAAGAAATTGTACCCGGACATCTTGATGACGATAACTTCCAATAACGAATGGAGGCAAATCGAGAACAGTAAATTGCGATGGATTCGATATGATACTATGAATAAGGAGTGTATCGGAACCACTGTTTGAAACACGTAGCGTGAGTGTATCGGCATAATTGAAGAATGTTTTGCCAAAATCCAAAGTATCATGGGAAAGACTAATGCTTGGCGCTCCCTCAACATTGAATTGAATGGGAACAGTAAATGATGGATTAGCAGGGTCATTTGTTCGTAAAAACAAGTTTGCCCGATACGCTCCACCAAAAAGATTGGCCGCGGTTAACGTAAGATTTATTTCTTGATTTCCATTGGGTAAAATTATTCCCTGTGTCGGATGAATCGAAATCCAGTTTACTCCGCCGCCTGCCATACCCGCAAAAAACAACGATGGATACGAGCCTACTAACTGACCGGTATTCGGGTTATATTCTACAAGCCCTTGGTCATTATTAGTTGCAAACAATCTTCCTTGCACATAACCAAGCCCATTAATATATCCGTCGGTGAAAAAAGAGTTAAGAACATTTCCTGTAGTGATATCTAACTCAAATATTTCACCATCCGCATTACTCGCAAATAATCTTCCGTCTCCTCCATCAAATCCACCTTCTAAAAATACTTGTGGAGTGATAACACGAAGTATTTCGCCAGTTCCTGGATTCAATTCATAAATATTATTTGCATCAGTAAGTGCGTAAAGTAAATTATTAACATAAGCAAGCCCGTCAATATTTTCATCAGAAGCAGGTGTAGGATATACATTGATAACCGTACCATCTGAATGGTCAAGAACGTAAATCAAAGTGTCGTTATCAAAATCTGAATAGTAAAGATACTGACCAGAGTATGCAAGTCCAGTATAAATATCTGAATTGGGACCGGGGGTTGGAATACTTTTGATTGTTCCGCCTGTTAACAAGTCTATTTCGTAAATTGAATCTTCAAAAACACCAAAAAGTCTGGCATTGGAATTACGTGGGGAGTTGCTAAATGATGCGATACTTTTCTCCTGATTATTTTTCTTTGAAAGTTTTTTTGGTTGGAATGATTGTTGTTTTTGCCTGAACACATTTTTCCTTCTCATAGAAGGTTCCACTCTGTTCGTTCGTTGATAGAGTGAAAATTGAGAAACGGTTCTCGGTTGTTGATTCTTTGAATTTTGAATTTGGTAATCGGGCTCAATGGTGAAATCTAAAATTCCTAAACCGGAGTTTGTAATTGTAAGCGGAATGGTTATACTATCGCCTTCCAGAATTGTTCTACTGATGGAGTCGGGATTGATGCCAAAAACAGGAGGGTGTTGTATGATAAACGTTGCATCGCTCGTATCTGCAATTTCTGGATTTTCATTATCACGAACACGAACTAACGCTTGTGTTGTCGGTGTGTTCGGAACGTTCCAATAATACCGTCCCGCCGAATCATTCACAGTTGAATCAATCATCATCCACGATGTACCGTCATCGGTAGAATACTCAATTACGACATCTACCGTATCGTGTGCCGCCCAAAAAATTGAATCAGTGTAACCAATAGTAAAATACTCTCCACCGTTCGGACGAGTAAGTGAAATTGGTTGTTGAGAAAATCGGTAGAAAACAGAGGGCCAGTTACTGACGGTGTTGAGTGTTGTCGTTCCAACCGTCGAAGAGCCTGTCGGTCCATCAATAAAATGTCCGATACCACCGAGTGTATCTTCAATACCAAACGAAGCCGACTCTTCAGGATTGGGAAGTCCGCTGATGGAACCGTACCAAAATTCTATAATGCCCGAGGTTTCGTAAAGGCGAACCTGAAAATTGAGTTTTCTTCCTCCTTCATAGTACGAATCAACATTTCTCCATTCCACAACAAAAACTCGTGAAGGTTCAGAACCTAACGTTGAATAAAAAATAGCGGACGGAGAATTTACAGCAAGGTCGTCATACCAAGTAGCAATGGTTCGATTGGGTTCGAAGTCATTAAAGAGGTCATCGTTGTCGTATGATGTTGAAAATGAGATGGGAAAAAATTCCGAACCAAGTTCAATCCAACCATTTGTGCAAATTCCAACTTGGTCATAAATAATTCCATCATACCTGAAATTAAATGGGAGTGGAACTTCAATAACATCATCATCTCCGCTCGGACCCACATCGCCAGTGATGCTTGAATACGTTCCGGTAAATGTTGAACGTAAATAGGATGTTATTGTAGATTGCGAAAATGTACTTTGTGCGTAAAAAAAGAAAAGGAATCCCGCTATAAAACGGAAAGTATTTTTTCGAAAGGAATTCGTACTCATTATTTTCTCCTGAAAGTTTAGTGAAAAAAAATAGTTTGTAAATATTTTGATTCGTTATGCTTTTTTAGAATCAGGGGAGAAAATATGAAATTCACCATAAAAAACAAATTGCGCATTGCTTCGCAAATTTTCACAAAGTGAAAATTGGAAAAACGAACGGGCGGAATCATTTAAAATGCCAAAGCCCAATGAACGCACATAGGCGATTCACAGGGCTTTCATAACCAGTTTGTGGACTCTATAAGACTCGAACTTATGACCTCTTCCATGTCAAGGAAGCGCTCTAACCAACTGAGCTAAGAGTCCGCTTTGTTTCAATAAATAAAGTGCCGGGGATCGGAATCGAACCGACACAGAGCGCTTTACGTTCTAATGGATTTTAAGTCCATCGCGTCTACCAGTTCCGCCACCCCGGCAATATGGGTAGTGTTGTTATTCGTATCTGACTTTTGTCGAGGTGCCGGGCGGATTCGAACCGTCGCATAAAAGTTTTGCAGACTTCTCCCTTACCACTTGGGTACGGCACCGAACTCACAATTCAAAATTAAAAATGCAAAAGTAAAAGTGGATTGTAAGTGTACAGGTTTCGTTTTTTACTTCTGCATTGTTTGAGCGGGAAACGAGATTCGAACTCGCGACATTTACCTTGGCAAGGTAACGCTCTACCAGCTGAGCTATTCCCGCAAATTTATTTTTCTTTCAAAAAATTGCCGTCAAATATAATGGTTCTCACTGAATAGGAAAAATCGGTTGGCAATTTATCTGCTGATGCTTAAAATCGTGTACTCCATCGTTCCGGCTGGAACAGCAACTTTTATCATATCCCCTTTCTTCTTTCCTAATAATGCTTTACCGATAGGAGAGGTAACGGAAATTTTATTCTTTTCGAAATCCGATTCCTCTTGCGAAACAAGCGTGTATTCAACTTCCTTTCCATTCTTTTTGTTTTTCATTTTTACGCGGGAAAGAATGTACACTTTATCGTTGGGCAAATCTTTTGAATCAATGATACGCGCGCGGGAGAGTGTTTGTTCGAGTTGCACAATGCGGTCTTCAAACATTTGTTGCTCTTCTTTTGCCGCATCGTATTCAGCGTTTTCACTTAAATCGCCATGAGAACGCGCAATTCCAACTTTCTGCGCTAATTCAGGGCGCAGGACACGCTTCGAGTGGTCTAATTGTTTTTCTAATTCGAGAAATTTTTCGCGCGTTAAATAGACAACGCCGTTATTTTCATCTTTCATAAAGTAAAATTTGGGGTTCGGTTTATACGAAAAAAAAACCAATCCCAGATTTCTCAGGGACTGGCTGCAATAAAATGCGGAGTAAATTTACGTTTTTATTCCTTAAAAGTCAATAGTTTGCAATTTATTTTCTTCTTTGCTCGAGGAGAATAAAATGTCCCATCTTATCACGTTTCGTCTGTAAATATTTTTCATTGACGTGATTGGGGCCCATTTCCAGTGGGATACGCTCGACGATATCTAAGCCATAGCCATGGAGTCCGACAACTTTTTTCGGGTTGTTCGTCATCAATTTCATTTTTCCAACACCCAAGTCACGGAGAATTTGCGCACCGATTCCGTAGTCCCGTAAATCGGGACGAAAGCCGAGTTTTTCGTTAGCTTCCACGGTGTCCATTCCTTCGTCTTGTAATTTATATGCTTTAAGTTTATTCGAAAGACCGATGCCTCTTCCTTCCTGCCGCATATAGAGCACGACACCCTTTCCGGCTTGTTCAACCATTTTCATCGCAGTGTGCAGTTGTTCGTTGCAATCGCAGCGTTGGGAATGGAAAACATCGCCGGTTAAACACTCCGAATGTACCCGAACGAGCGTCGGCTCCTCGGAACGTATTTCTCCTTTCGTGAGAGCAATATGTTCTTTACCGTCTGTGTCGCATTTGTACGTGTGAACTTGAAATTCACCATATGAGGTCGGCAAATGCGTTGTTACAATTCGCTGCACAAGTTTCTCACGTTGCATTCGATACTCTATGAGCGCTTTTACGGTTACAATTTTCAAATGAAATTTTTCTGCAATTTTCATCAATTCAGGAATTCGCGCCATCGAACCATCAAGATTGAGAATTTCACAGAGTACCGCCGCGGGATAAATGCCTGCAAGTTTGCACAAATCCACGGATGCCTCGGTGTGTCCTGCTCGACGGAGAACGCCTCCTTCCATCGCACGCAACGGAAAAATATGTCCCGGTCGCGCAAGGTCGCTTGGTTTGGTTTTCGAATCAACCATCGCTCGTACCGTTGCGGCTCTATCGAACGCGGAAACACCTGTTGATGTTCCGTGAATATAATCTACTGAAATCGTGAAGGG
>JAGXRH010000250.1 GCA_018335975.1 Ignavibacteriales bacterium | reverse complement strand
CCCCGCAATGTGTGTGGCTCGTTATGTTTTTCTAAGCATCCTGCTCTCATAAGTTTTTCTCATTATTACATTTTTTATGGCACAAGAAAAGAAATTTTTTTCGCCTCTCCAAGCAAACGAGAAGAAAATTATACACAAAACCCACCCGCTCTACGAGCCATTGGCAATTAAGCAGATGGGTTTTGTAATTCACATTATACTATTCACATTACTTCATCAACAATATTTTCCTCGTTGAAACGAATTCATCGGCGCGCATACGCACAATGTACATTCCTGAAGAAACAAGTTGGTCGCTTTCGGCGGTACCATTCCATTCTACGTTGAACACGCCGACGTTCATCTCTCGGTTCAACAGGGTTGTTACCAATCGTCCTGAGAGGTCGTAGATGTCAATTGTAACTAATCCGGCTTTCGGCACGGCAAACGAAAAGGTTGTCGCGGGATTGAACGGGTTAGGATAATTCGGATAGAGCGCGAATTCTTTTGGAGTGCCTCCTCCATCGCTTGCGGAGAGTAGAATGATAAATGTTCGCGCCGCTATACCATTATTCCCCGAATAATCTACACCGCGTACGGCATAGTGATATCTCTTCCCCCAAATTACTGTTGCATCGTTGAACTGTAGATCAGTTGTAGTTGCAATAGGTGTTCTGTTTCCGATATTCGGGAATTCAACAGTATCACGGAAAATCTGGTAGAAATTTACATCGGGGTCAGGCGATTGTTCCCACGATAGATTTACATTTGAACCAGCAATCGTAGCAGCAAAACTCCCCGGTGAGTGAGGGAATAAATTATCCAGGGAGTAGCCGCTATCGACATTCGACCATGCTACCGGCGTATAATCCACAGCATGTCCGGAAACTTTATATTTCGTCCAATGTTGACCGTTTACAATAGTAGAGTCAAATAATGTCGGAACAATCAGTGAGTACAAATCCATTCCGGAAACCGGCGACCATCCGACAAATGTCCAAACGTCTGTTCCAACAACAACAGAGGTACCATTCTTTAATGTTGAATAGTGGTCTGATAATTCAGCGAATGATTTTACGCGTATTGTTGTCTTTGCGATTGCACCTTCGTCAAATCTCCAAATTCCATAGAATTTGATTGGATTGACCGGATATGTTTCGCCCGGAAATTTAAGCCACTTTGCCTGAATTTGTTTTCCTTGGTCATTTGGTACATCTTTTAACGAACCGATTTGACCAACCGTGTGTAAAAGGTGAAGCATTTCAGTGGAGGTTCTCAAAAGCGCCACTGAATATTTTGGATTGTGCCACGGTTTACCGTTTTTCACAAAGTTTAAATTATAGAGCGCTCTCTTCATCACTAAAGAATCCGGGCTATCTCTAATCATTTGCCAACTGATACTATCAAGTCCATAAGGAGGAAGCGCTTTTGCAAGATTGGATTCCATTCCATCAATTTCTTCTTCGAATGCCGTTACCTCACCATTTTCATCATAATCTGCGGTAGCAATAATATCATCAAACGACTCAATCGCACCGTGGCAATCAACACATTTTCCAACGTTATCGTGCACGTTACCTTGTGCATCCGTGTATTTCATCGCCCATGAGTGTCCGCCAAGGTGATTAATTGCTAAAGAATCTGTTGGTGTAGAAAATTCCGGAGTTGCCATATGACATCCTACGCATGAATTTTCCACTAAAGGATGCCCTGCGCTTGTCGGCATTTGCATTCCCCAATCGTATCCGCTCTTGCCGAGTAACATATCGGTTTGATTGTTGGGGTGAGGACCAAATCCTGTTGAACTAACTCTGGTAACATCTATATAGTTAGGAACGCGGCGATGTTTATGGCAATTCATACATAATCCACCAAGTCCAACATTGGAAGGTATCACGTAACCATTCCTCAACGTGTCGGCTGTTATTTTTCGTAAATGATATTCATTTGGCGAATCGCCGTGTGGTTCATGGCACATCGTGCACGCTTTTTTATTCAGGTTGTAACGATACAAACTGTCGGTTGCCGTTGTGAGTCCATCTGTCAGATTAATGAAACCTTGAGCGTCGTGGCAACGAACACAATTATCAAAATTATTCGTCATATAATTTGTTGTTCCAGGTAACTGTCTGAAAGAATTCGAATAATACGGTGTTGAGTGTGCCGAGTTTTCCCATTGAGTAACAATTGGATGTTTTGAAAGCGCATCGTGGCACTGCGCGCAAACACCAACATCTATTGACGTTCCAATCTTTGCAGTATTACCAAGGTGGGCATCCCCCGGACCGTGACAATTTTCGCAACCGATTGTAGCAACTTGCGCAAGTTGAGGATAGTGTGCAACGAGCGTATCAAAATTACCGGGTTGCAAAACGGTTGGAAACGTCCAGCCCGTCGTGAGTTTCTGGTCGTCAAATCCGTTATTCGTTGCAGTTGGTTGAACATCATAGCCCGTTGTATGGCAACGAACACAATTCGCGGAATAACTTCCGAGTAAACCATCAATTCCACGTTGGAATTGTGTGGCGTGCCCGGTGGTTTTCCAGACCGTTACTTTTTCGGAGTGGCACACTGCGCATTGAGGAATTGTTGCAGGAACTCCGCCAACGGTACCAACGCCAGCAAATTTTTGCGAATAAATTGAGGTGGTGATATTTCCTGTTCCGGTTCCTGTGGTTATCGTAAGTTTAATTTGATACGTACCCGTTGTATCCGCGCGGAAAGTTGTGAATTTGGTTGTCGTACTGTCTAACGTTGCGGTCGAGCCGGTAGGTTTACTTATCATTTCCCACAGAACTACAGAAATTGTTCCCGCCGCTTTGTCTTCCGCGGAAAGATACACAATAGTACCCTTTGGTACTACTTTTAATCCAGAAGATGTATTTGATGTCCAGCCCTTATCTTTTAATCTTTCGGGAGACATCGCTTCGATGACAATTCTGGGAAGCTGCGCATACACCACTGAACTGGTAATGATACAAGCCATCCAAAATGCTGTTAAGAGTAAAGGTATTCGTTTCATATTTTGAACCTCTTCGATTTGTTATTGATAGATTGTTAGAAATAATTGAACATTAAACTGATTTGAATAATACAACACTTGTGCCAACTTTAACGAATTCAATCTTGTTTCTTTATAAAATTATTATGGCGAAAAGACGACAAAAAAAGGTAATGGATTATTTTGTCCAATTGCAATTTTATCTTCTCTTATCAAGATTGAATAAATACAGAAATGATAATTTTCATTTTTGAAAACATCGAAGTAAAAAAAACTTGAAAATTTTAACCTTTTTCTATCTGGAAGAATAAATTTGGGCGATTCATTTTCTTCATTATTGAACTCATGGGTTCGAAAAACAGGCAGTTATTATTTCACGAGAGCCATTCTTTTTACCGAAATAAATTTACCCGCAGTCAGTTTATAAAAATAGAGACTGCTCGGCAAAGAACTGCCGTCAAATTCGAGGTGGTGCTTTCCCGCCTCTCTGAAATCGTCTTGTAATAACGACGCAACTTCTACACCAAAAATATTGTACACTTTTAACGACGTGTACGAACTGCGAGGAAGCGAGAACGTAATTGTGGTTCGGGGATTAAACGGATTGGGGAAATTTTGTTCCAAGGAAAAATTTTTCGGTAAAATTTCATTCGAAGAAACACCTGCGGGAACTTGTGTTGCATCTTTTAATATCCATCCTTCAGGGTCAAGCTGCAGCGAAGCTGGATTGTGCGAAACAGAAAATGAAAACGTCTGATTATTTTGGTTGTTGAACACCGTTACCGTAGTATCCCATCCGCTTGCGGAAAGTTTCAAATCTATCGGCATAGTGAAAAAAGTCGGATTCGATGTTCCTGTCGTTTGCTTAATGTTCACCGTGATTGTGTAATCGGGTGCTGTTCCTTGTGCGCGCCACCAATAGGTGTACTTCGGATATTTCTCGCCGTAAATCCATTGCTGAAAAAAATAATCCAAATCTTTTCCCGATGAATTTTCTATGGCTGTTTGAAATTCCTCCGTTGTTGCGGCATCGTATTTTAAGAGCGAATCATTCGCGTACGCATTCATTGCCCGAAAGAACGCGCTATCGCCTAAAACATGTCTCAACATATGCAGTACGACTCCGCCTTTATTATACACTAATGCCCCATTGAAAAGTGTATTAATATCGGTAGTATCGTAAATGTAAATGGTACCGGAGGCATTTTTTGCGCTGTTCATTTTACTATTGATGTGTGTCCAATATGAACTTGTTCCATATTTCTTTTCACGATACAGCGCTTCGCAGTACGTTGCAAAGCCCTCGTTGAGCCAAATATTCGACCATGTTTTGCACGTAATCATATCGCCAAACCATTGATGCGCCAACTCGTGAGCAATTGTATTTTCCGAATATGTCGCCGTCGAGGTCATCGTTTGATGTTCCATCGCTCCTCCCCATCCAAAATCGGCGTGACCGTATTTTTCATTGACGAACGGATACAAACCAAAGAGATTAGAAAAAATGGAGAGCATATCAACGGTTCGCGGAAGTTGCGATTGCGCATTGGAAAGATTTTCCGGAAGAACGTAATTTAAAATTTCCATTGAGTCCGTTGGTGAATAATGAAACCAATTGGAGAAGTGCGCATAGTTCGTCATCGCAATGGAAATTAAATACGTCGTGATGGGATACCACTCTTTCCAGAAAAATGTTTTCGTGCCATTGTTGTTATTGGTAACCGAAATCAATTTTCCATTCGAACCAACGCTGTACGCGGAATCGCACGTAACGATGATGTCGGCGGAATCTGCTTTATCTGCGGGATGGTCTTTGCAGGGCCACCAATCGCGTGCGCCGTACGGTTCACTCAACGACCATACCCACGGAACTCCGCTATGGGAAGAAAAGGTAAAACTTCCAAACCCGCTTCCCGAAGGTGTTCCGTGGTAAAACGTTTCCACCATCATCACTTCTCCGGAAAAATAAATTTTATCGAGAGGAATGTCAAATGTTGAGCCGCTGCGTGTAACTGTTCGTAAAACTCCACCCGCTTTTACCGAATCAATGGTCATCGAAGGCGAAAGGTCGAGCGTTATAGTGTTCAAAGTAGTTTCCCGATTGCGCGCTTTCATCGTTACTTTTCCTCGAACAGTTTGCGAGGGAATTATCATTTGAAGTTCAAGTTTGTAATACGTAACATCAATACGTTGGTCGGCAAATGTGCGTCCTTGTTCACGAAAAACGCTGTTGTACCGCCGCATCTCGTTTTGCAATAAAGATTTACCTTCGTCGTTCGCCTTTGTTTGTTGTTGTTGAGCGAATAAAAAAGAAACGGGAAAATGAATAAGCAAGAAAAAAATAAATACGTATTTCACTGATGCCTCCGAAGAAATGTAGTGTGGTTAAGAAATATGAAATGCTTCTTTGGGAAAAACCGGATAATGACCAAGATAATGTTCTAATGCTTTCAGCGCGGCATCCTTGCCTCCAAATTCTTTCCGAAACGGATAACGAACAATTGTTGCATCAAGAGCGGGCGGTTCAATCTCTTCATCCAGAAGAAGAATCGAAGTCGGCAAGAGACGGCTGAACACCTCTTTTTCTTCGAGTTCTTTCATTCCGTCGTGGGAAACAACAATCACAACATCCGGTTCGTCAATGCCGGTGTAAAATATTTCCGAAGGAGAAAGTACAATTTCCGAAAGAGAAAACCCGCTTCCTTGCGTTATAGGATTATCATTTTTTTGTGTGGCAGAAAGTCCGCACCGCATTGCCGCTTCACAAAATTTTTTCGCGGATGATTGCACTCGTTCTCCTGCGCTTCCGGCAAGAACGATACCGATTTGATTTTGTAAAGAATGTGTAAACGAGGGAACGATTCCTTTCCCTTCCATCTTGAAGGGAAGGTTGCCATTCGCAGGATATTTGCCGGAGTACTGAAAACTAAAATCTCCCCGTTCGGTTTCATTCAGAAGCACACCGAGAGTCTGATTGTGCCGCGTTAGTACTTCCGTGAGATGAACTCCAGTGATTTCATTCCGTGTTGTTGCATGTTCGGTACAGAGTTCAACAATTTCAACAATCGAAAACCCGGGATGGGTAATCGCTTCGGCAATTGTTTCGGTAAGAGATTTATCCGTTGCAAGTTTTCGTGCGACGTACGTTGCTCCGGAAGCAAGCAGAACGTTGCACATATCAATCGGCGGAGTAATATTTCCTTTGGGCGTTGTTGGCGTAAGGAAATCGAGCGGAGAAAAAGCGGAATGTTGTCCCCCCGTCATTCCAAACAAAAAATTATTGCAAAGCAACACGGTCATATCCACGTTGAGTTGTGCGGCTTCCACCAAATGGAGAAGTCCAATCATCGCCCCGCCGTCGCCGATGAGCACAATCGTTTTCAATTTTCCTTGGGAGAGAAGAGAATCCGCAAGCGAAATTCCTGTTGCAAATGCCATCGAGCGACCGTGTGTTGTATGAACCGTATGCACCGTTTCAAACATTACGTCTGCTAACCCGATGCAGCCGATATCGGTAACAAAACAGACATCGGTAGGAGCGAACTGCAACTGAATGAGCGCATCATTCAATTTTCGCAGTACATGAGTATGCCCGCATCCTTTGCAAAATGGCATCGAGCAGGATTCAACGAGCAACGATGAAGTATCAGAGTATGGAGTGTTCGATTTCATTGGGAGTAATCATTGAACCGATTTTATTAACACCAAGAATTTCTTTCCCCTGCAACACGGGGTAGAGAACGGAGCGATATTGACCGTTCATATTTTCTTCTGCAATTACAACGCGGGTAACTCCTTCTGCCGCTGCTCGAATTGCTTTTTCGGGAATAGGAAATAAACTTTGAATCGTCAGCGAAGAAACTTTTTTCCCATTCAATCTCGCATCGCGCACCGCTTGCTTCATCGTACGGGCGGTAATGCCGAAACTGATAACCAGCGTTTTTGCTTTTTCTTCTTTGTCAAGTTTTGTGAACGAAAGTTGTTCCTTCTTTGCAACTATTTTTTCTTCCAAGTGATACAAAACATCGAGCGTTTCTCTATCATTTTTTTTCAACTTCCCTTCCTGATTGTGTGCGGAGCCGGTGATGGTAACTTTTTGTTTTTCACCAACCGGAGCAAATGTCGGTATTTCTTCACGCCGCTCAAATCCGTACGTTTTCCATTCATTCGTTTCAGTTGTAAATCCATTATACTTTTTTCGTTCGATGCGGGAAGCATACTTCAACGAGTTTACATCAACACTTTCACTCGTCATTCCCATTTCTTTATCGCACAGAAGTATTACCGGCGAGCGAAGTGTTTCTGCAATGGAAAACGCTTCCATCGTCAACTCGAAACATTCCGCAGGAGTAGAGGGATAAAGAACCGGAAGCGTATAACCGCCGCTTGTGCAAAATTCGGTGAGTAAAATATCTCCCTGCGCCCCTTGTGTTGCTCCTCCCGTGCTCGGACCCAAACGTTGCACTACGGCAATAACGACAGGCGTTTCCGTCATCAATGCGTATTGCACCGTTTCAATCATCAATGCCCAGCCGGGTCCCGATGTAGCCGTCATCGTTTTGAAACCACGCATCGAAGCGCCAACACAATATGCAAGCGCGGAAATTTCGTCGGGTGCGCTTATTGCCACGTCGCCGCGTTCGGGTAATAATTCAATCATTCGTTTGTAAATGCCGGAAGCAGGCGTAATCGGATAGCCGGCAAAAAAACGGCAACCGGCGGCAACAGCACCTTCGGCAATTAATTGATTTCCGGTACAAAAATGAAATGCGGGGGAAGGTAAATTCATAGTTAATCGGAAATTTCGCCCGTGAGTTCGCGGATGATGCGGATGTTCTCGGCAAGTTCCTGTAATTCCTGTATGCGATGTTCCTGTTGAACAAAAAATTTTATAAATGTTGATTGCGCATCGTAACCGACTTCGTGCATTTCGGTTTGATAAAAATCGAGCATTTGTTTTTCCCGTTTCATTGCTTCCGAAAGAATTTCATCAATGGATAATTCGGGTATTTGTGAAATGGATAGCGTCATAGGTTTTCTCCGCAATTGTGTTCTTCCGGCTACCGTTCAAGGTGTGTGCCAGAAATATAACCGTTCTGAAAATTGGTAACCCTTTTCATTGTTGAAGAAAATCAGAGGGAGAGTTGAAAAAGAAAACAGCGAAAGGATGTTCGTTCTCATTGCTGAAAAAAGGAAGGCAAACACCTTTCACTTTTGAGAAAGTTTTCTTTTGAAAACTTAAACCGTTCGGGAATAGAGCGGTTTTTGTTTGGAAGTTTTATTCAGATAGGCATCGAAACACATCGCAATATTCCGAAGAATAAACCTCCCCGCCCCTTCGATAGTTATTTTGTCGTAGGAATTACGAATAAGCCCAAGAAGTACAAATTCTTCCAACTGCTGTAATGCATCGCTGAAATATTCATCGAAGGAAATTCGGAACCGTTCTTCAATTTCACGTTTCGAGAGTTCCAAATCGCACATCAATCGCATTATTACTTCTTTGCGAATGGTGTCATCATTGGTCATCCGGTAACCGACGGATGTTGCAAAACGATTATTTTCCACCGCTTCGGAATATTCGGCTAACGTTTTTTCGTTTTGCGCGTACACTGTCCCAAAGTGAGAAATGGACGACATTCCGAACGCGAATAAATCGGTGTTTGCTTTCGTGGAGTAACCTTGAAAATTTCTGTGCAGCGTTTTTTCCTTTTGCGCAACCGTCATTTCATCGCTCGGTTTTGCAAAATGGTCCATCCCGATATATTCGTAACCAGCGTTGGTGAGTGTTTCAATCGTTGATTTCAACAAAGCCAATTTCGTTTCTGCCGAGGGCATATCTTCGGGATGAATTAATTTCTGATGCGGTTTCATCCACGGTACGTAAGCAAAATTGAACACGGCGATTCGGTTCGGGGAAAGTTCTACGATTTTATCCAACGTTGTTTGAAACGATTCCACCGTTTGTAACGGTAATCCGTAAATCAAATCAATGTTGATGTTGCGAATGCCGACGGAATAAGCCCAATCCATTGCTTGGCGCGTGATGTGTTCCGGTTGAACGCGGTTGACTGCGCGTTGAACGTCCTCGGTAAAATCCTGCACGCCGAGACTAATGCGATTAAACCCCGATTTTTTCAACGCTAAAAAATGTTCATACGTCAATCCGCGCGGGTCAATTTCGATACTGATTTCTGCATCGTCACGGAAAGTAAAATGAGAATGAAAAAATGCCGCGAGAACTTCGATTTCGTTCGGCTCCAAAAATGTAGGAGTTCCACCCCCCCAGTGCATTTGCACCACGCGGCGATTTTTATTGATGTATTGCGCCGTGTGCTCTATTTCTTTTTTTAAGGCGGAAACGTATCGCTGAATGTGAGAACGATTATTCGTTACCATCGTTGTGCAACCGCAAAAATAACAGAGCGTGTCGCAGAACGGAATATGCACATACAGCGAAATCGGGTCGTAGTTTTCGTCGTTGTTCCGGATGAGGTCAACTTCAAAAAGTTTTTCGGTGTACGTGGGTGAAAAAATTGGGGCGGGGGGATAACTTGTGTATCGCGGTCCCGGTTTATCAAAACGTTGAAGAAGGTTTACATCTATCATAATAAGTCCTGAAGTTAATTGTGTGCTACCGTTCTTTATTCAAACATTGTGCCAAGATGATAAAACCTTCAAGGTTTTTATTTTCTTTGAAATTCCATCATATTTTAGTAATTCAACGCTTATGAAGATAAACCTTGAAGGTTTTTTTTCAGCAATGAAAAAGAAGAGAGAAGATGATTTCAGAATTGAGAAAGAAACAAAAAAAATCAAGCCCTTTTAAGACTTGACTTTTTCGTAATATCGCAAAACGAATTGTTTTATTTCAACAGTAATAATTTCCGCGTCTGCGTGTAACCCAAGATTCCATCTTGTCCAACACTTAACCGATAAAAATACACACCACTCGTCAGTCCGTTTGCATCGAATTGTATTTCATGTTCTCCTTCTTCCATTACTTCGTTGTTGAGTAACATTGCTACCTCTCTTCCAAGAACATCAAAGACTTGCAACGATACAATACTATTAACCAATAACGAATAACTAATAACCGTAACCGGGTTAAACGGATTCGGATAATTTTGCAACAACAACATATTTTCCGGAAGACTCGACGCAAATTCATTTTCTGAAAACAACATTTCTTTCCCGCTTCCTTTCCTCAGAAACTCTATTCCATCAATACGCACATCGCTTGTTAATTGCAGCGGACTCCAACTCATCGTATCAATTGCAGAACGAAATGCTTCATTGACTGCAAGAATTGCTGTGGTTATTTTACTGTATTCTTCCGTTGGCGTGGTGCCGGTATAATACCGTTTGTTATACGTCAGCATCGTATCAATCTCTGCAGAAATCTGCGCGAGTGTTTTTCCCTGTATTTTTAACCGCTGCGTAACGAATGTATCGGGATTCTGTTGGGGGTTATCATACACTAAATTTCCGAATCCTTCATTCGTTATTTTCTGTTGGCTTGCGGCTATATTTACTTTCAGCGCAAGCAACTCTCCCGCAAGTTGATTGCTGTATTTATCGGTCTTGGGATTTTTCAATTCCTTCGTGAATGTTTTATTGTTGCTGAAAACATCAAACCCGCGCGGAGAACCGGTTTGGGTAAACGACTTTTGCACATCTTTTGATTTTCCAATGAGCCGAATCCATCCATATTTCTTTGCCGAGTCTTTCGACGATTGAGCAACACCAAGCACCATACCGCCGGGGAAATTCGGATTGGTTTTATCTTTCAATTTCTTAAACAGACCATTGATGAAAAGGGAATCGAGAACATTTCCCGTTGTTGGCATTGGTCGTATTCCTTTCTTCGGTTTCTTCACAGCGGCAGTTTTCAAATCCGATTGAGAGAACGAGCGGAATGATGTGGAATCTATTTTTTGATAGACCGTGATTATACACCACGCGGTATTACTCAAAGCATTCAGCGAATCGCGACAGTAAAAGGAAAACGAATCCAAACCGACAAATGAATAATCGGGACGATAAAGAACTTCGCCCGTTGTTGAGTTGAAACTTCTGATTGTTCCGTTGAGCGGTTGGTCATCGAGGAAATATGTTACGCTTCCTCCTTCAGGGTCTTCGCCAATGAGTGTAATTATTTTCGAACGGTTCTTCTCAACAGAATCGGAAAGCGAAGTTGCAATCGGTAAATTATTCGATGCTTTAAACGTAACACTGATTGTATGATTTGCGGTAACGTTATCAAACGTGTAGGAAGTATCTTTCCCAACATAAACATCATCCACGAATACACTATCAATTTTGTAGTCCGTATTCGGTGTTATAGTAAATGTTTGGCTTCCGTTGTAGTTCACAATTACATTTCCACTTGGAGAAATACTTCCATTCTCTCCTGTGCTTGCAGTTATAGTAAACTGTTGAAAGGAGAATGTCGCTGCAATACTACGATTGGAAGTTACATTATAAAATGTATAAGAAGTAACTGCTCCAACATTCGTTTCTCCATCTATGGTAACACCTGCAACACGATAACCTGTATTTGGCGAGATTGTATAAACAACGCTATCACCGCAATTTACTGGTGTTACTCCAGATGGAGATATACTTCCATTTGCACCGTGTGATTCAGTAATAGAAAATGTTTTTTGAACAAAGTATGCCGTTACCGTATGCGTTGCGGTAATATTTCTCAACGTGTATGGAGAAGATGCAGAAACAGAATCTCCATCCAATGTTATTTTTGAAATCTTGTAACACGAAGAATTTGGAGAAACGGTGAACACAAGACTATCACCATAATTTACTGTTGTTTGCCCCAACGGAGAAATTGTTCCTTCGCCGATGGTTGATGATGTTACGATATAACTATTTCTTGCAAATGTTACGTGTATAGTGTGGTCTTCTGTTACGTTTGTAAATTGATGACTTGATTGTGAACCGACGTAATTTCCATCCACGATTACGCTATCAATATGATAATCCGAATTCGGTAAGAACGTAAACATAGTATCAGTGCCATAATTCACATTCACTGTTCCCGATGGATTGATACTTCCGTTACTTCCTGCGGTGGCTGCGATGGTGTACGTTAGAGTTCCTGCAGCTGCAAAAGTAAGATGTCGAATATCCTGCGACAGTGTTGATGTGAGCGCACCGCTTTTCTGCAGTACGTTCATCAAACCGCTGCTCGTATCAAATGTTATTTTCCGAATGTTCTCCGTCGGCAATGTTGTTTCGCTGCCATTGAGGAGTTTTGTATTCATGACATAATTTTGCGCGTGTAATGATGAAACGAGGATTGTTGCTAAAATGAAAAGAATAAGTTGTTTCATATACGTTTGTTATAGTTAGTTGTTGTTAAAAATTCAGTTCCCACGGAGGTTTCGATGGTGCATAACCGCCGCGCGAAAGCGTTTGTCATTCCCGCGAAAGCGGGAATCCAAATAATATTTGAAAATGAAATGGATTCCGTCTTTCGACGGAATGACAATCGGCGGGAGTTTTCACACAGCCATATCGTTTTTTCGCTTAAAAAAATTTTTTTAAAAAGGGTAAAGGTGTAAAAGTGCTAAAGTATTACTGGGTCCTGGCACAACGAAATCCGATAATGAAGTCGCGGAGGTCGGGGCCGCTGCCGTTGACGCGAACCGCGACGCGGCAAGCATCATAGTTGCTATCGAACGAGCCGCCACGCAGCACACGGTGCGACCCGCTTGTCGGTCCTTGCGGGTTTGTTTGCGCACTACTGCTGTAACTTCCGTACCAATCCCAGCACCACTCCCAAATGTTTCCGCTCATATCGTAAATGCCAAGTTGGTTTGCTTGCTTTGTTCCTCCGAGATGTGTGTTACTTCCGGAATTATTATAATTCCACGCAACTGCATTTACATCATTGCTTCCGCTGTACGTGTAGTTATCGCTTGCGTGTATTCCTCCGCGCGCGGCGTATTCCCATTCCGCTTCTGTCGGTAATCGGAAACCGTTTGCGCTCCAGTTCACATAAGTATTTTGTAAATCTGTGTTCCCGGTTTTATACACAGTGGTAAAATTGCTGTTGGAGTAGTATACCGGAGTTCTTCCGTTTTGCTCCGAGAGCGCGTTGCACCATTTCATAATATCATACCAACTTACCTCCGTTACGGGATGAGTCGAATCGCCGGTGTATCCTTTTCTTCCGTCCGGTAAATCAGTGTAGCCGTTGCTTAATCCCCAATCCTGCGCTTCGTTCCATTGCTTGTAAGTAATTTCATATGTGCTGATGGAAAAATTGCTTAACGTTACTGAGTGTATTGGCTGCTCATCGCTACTTACGTTACTTCCCATTTGAAACGTGCCGCCTTGTACGGAAATCATTTCAACGGAAGAAGTAATATCAACGGAATCAAAGGTAACGCTGTCAACATTTGATAAATAGTAAGGCGTGGTAGCAGCGCCTTGATGAATAATGAGCCGATTCGGTTTTTGCGCAAGCGTTGGTTGTGCAAAGCATAGCGCCGCGAGTAAACATAATATGTGTTTCATAGTGGTGTGTGGTTAAGTTATGTAAAAAAAATGTTTGTTTGTTAAGTTAAAAACTTGTTACTGTTGGAAAGCGGAATACCATTTCGCAATAAAGTTTAAAAACAAAAAAGGACGCAACCAAAGTTACATCCTACTTAGAGGTACTAGCATACCTGAATACAAAGACATAAAGAGGTCACGTCCATTGCTGGACGTAATCCTCGCTTGTTCTTGTATTCTGAAAAGTGCTAGTTTTCTAAGTAGAACGCAGCGAAAAACTACGTTATAAAATTTGTTTTAGTTTGTTAGTTCATTGGTTTGTTAGTCCCGATAAGTCGGGATTTTCAATTTGTTCGTAAAACTTGTTTTAAAAATGTTGTTATGCTTTTTTTTCTTTTATGGAACGTTTCACCACATAGAGTGATGTAAGCCCAAAAAGTAAAACTATAAGCAATGCAAAGAGAAATCCCAGTTCCATAGTATTATCTTTCTTTATCGTTTAAATTGTTAATGTGAAGACCTAACCAAATAGAAAATATTCCAATCAATAAACCCAGCGCCGAAATCACTATGGAAATTTTGACCGTCAGAAAAGTCGCACCACTTCCAATAAGTGTTGCTTCTCCAATATGAATACAAACATTTGCTAATTTTTCTATGGTGCCTTTTGAAAGTTTCATTTTTTGTTTATGATTTTCGGATTCAATATAATAGTTCTCCAACGCAGCGAAAAACTACGTTATAAAATTTTTACGCTCAATGAGTCGGAGACCAAAGGCGTATCAATGTTTTTGTTGTTACATAAAATTCGTTTGTTAGCCCGCCACGGCGGGTAAATTAGTTTGTTAAATTTGTTTTTAAAATGTTGTTATGCTTGTCTCTCGCGAACAGAGCGTTTGATAATAGGAATACTGATAAGTCCTATAATAACAACTAATAATAATGAACCAATGAAAATGTATTCCATAATATTTTATTTGTCGTTTATGTTAAAAATGAATAAGCCAATAGAAATTGAGATGATACTTGTTGAAATGCCGGCAATCGAAATAATATTTGAAAGCCCAGAAACAAAGAGAGTTGCAATACTTCCAAGAAATCCTGCTTCTCCAATGCGAATCAATACTTTTGCAAATTCTTCAATTGTTTTTTTGGTGAGTTTCATTGTTTATTTTTCGGCTCAAACATACAAAAAAGTAAGTGAAAGCAAAATAGCGCTGTTGTTAATGGCACGTAAGAATTTGTAAACTTGTCAGTCGTTGTAAAACTAAAAATATTCTGTAACATAAAAATTTCCATTGCTAATGAGTAAATGAAAAATAAACAGCATTACAAACACGGTAACAGCGGCAGGAGATGGGCGGTAAAATCTGCGAGGGGTTTTATTGCTCTTCTTCGTCGTCGAGTCACAGTGAAATGAAATACTATGCTAAAAAACTTGGGTAGAAAGTAAGAAATTATTTTTTCAACGTCAATACTTTTTGCAAAAATTTCCCTAACCAAAAGATGGAGTCCACTTCGAGAAAAAGCGAGTTGGTA
>JAGXRH010000249.1 GCA_018335975.1 Ignavibacteriales bacterium | reverse complement strand
GGAAAAGGGAAGGGAAAAAATATCAGTAAAGCATTACCTATGACCGTTACCGCTGATTCCTTCAAACATAAGAAAGCCATAAAGAACCCTACGTTGCGTAAACTCAATAATAAATTAGCCGGTGAACTTCTCCTGCTGCGCCTCAACATCATTGCAAGCGATAATGGCTTTACCACTCCTGCGAATCAAAGCGAAAAGTTCGGCGACCTTTTTTACGAAGAACCGACCGATACAGGAACTCCCTACTATGGAAAAGAACTGCGTGAAATCTCCGCCTATTTCGATTCTATCCTCACATACGGTAAACGGTTGACGAACGTGAATTATTCACAACTCGCTTCTGTTGCAGAAAAACTTAATACTGCATTTGCTTCTCCTGATACGATTACGCTCAACGATACAGTCTCCTTATATGTCGGTGGATTCAAACTCAAGGGATTCAAAATGATGAGCGAGGTTCCGTATCTGCGTCGCGATTTGGGCATTCCTCCCCGCGCGCACTCTTCTGCAATTATCAAAGACGAAACACCATCGGTATTTTCTCTCGAACAAAATTATCCGAATCCGTTTAACCCGAATACGACAATTCGTTTTTCACTTCCACTGGATGCAAGCGTGTCATTAAGAGTATTTGATATTCTGGGACGCGAAGTTTCTTCCATTCTCCAGAATGAAGAATTGGAAGAAGGCGAATACGAATTTGACTTCGATGCGACAAAACTTTCCAGCGGTGTGTACTTTTATAAACTCTCTGCTGACAACGGAAAATTTAACTCTATCCGAAGAATGCTTCTCCTCAAATAGAACTTCTCAACCAACTCTTCAATACATTGTGCCGAAAATTAATTCGGCACAATGTATTATTGGAATTCCATCCGGATTGTTCTCCGATATTGAGAGAATGATATTACCATCCCCCCTATTCTTACCGTGGCAAAACAACGATGTTGCAAAGGAATCCAATAAACAAAAAGTAGAAATATCACCCTGCAGTTTCTTAGTGATGAGTTCGAAAAAGTAAAACGCAATTCATTTTTTTGTAAATTTATCCCGCTTCTCAAAAATGAATACAGTATGAAAAACACTTCTTCTCCCGAACAACAATTTGATTCCATCACCCGTTGGAGCGAACAGGGATTAGGAACGCGTTTGCAGGGATTTCAAAACCTGATGCGTTGGCGCGTGAAAGATGTTCTGCTTGTTTCCAGTTTATACGATTTGTATTTGTTTGAAGAAGACGGGCGTTTGTATGAATTGATTCACAACGAATACCAGGGATTGCATCTCAGTTTGCCCCCGGAAATGACGCGCGTTTCAAAGGGCGAAGAAGCATTACGGTTGTTGCAGGAAGAACACCGGTTTGAACTTATCCTCTGCACGCTCCACATTGAAGATATGCACGCACTAAAATTTGCGAAACTGCTTCACGAAAAAAACATCAACGTTCCTATTGTGCTTCTCGTGTACGACAGCCGCGAACTCAAAGATTTGCTCACCCATCACGATACATCGCACTTTGAACGGATATTTTTATGGCAGGGGAATTTCCGGCTCATCATTGCCATTATCAAACATCTCGAAGATAAACGCAACGTGGAACAGGATTCTTCCACTGTTGGGGTGCAGTCCATTATTCTCATCGAAGACAACATTCAATACTATTCGTCGTTCCTTCCGCTCATCTATTCTGAAATCGCGGAACAATCCCAGCGATTGATTTCGGAAGGAGTGAATCTCTCGCATAAATATCTGCGAATGAGAGCGCGACCAAAAATTCTTCTCTGCACAACGTATGAAGAAGCGTGGGAATATTTTACCCGCTACGAAGAAAATATTCTCGGCGTAATTTCCGATATAGATTTTTCGCGCAACGGTATGCAGGATGCCAAAGCGGGAATTGAGTTCGCAAAAAATGTAAAAAAATTGTACCACGATATTCCCATCATTCTCCAATCCACGTCGCGCACGTATGAGACGGAAGCAATGAGTATCGGCGCATCGTTTCTTCTGAAAAACTCTCCGACACTCCTGTTGGAATTGCGCCAGTTGATGAATCAATATTTCAGTTTCGGCGATTTTGTTTTCCGAACGCAAGAAGGATTGGAAGTGGGAACAGCATCGGACTTAAAATCGCTGGAAGAACAATTGGCGTTTATTCCCGATGAAAGTTTGCTCTATCATGTTGCACGAAATCACTTCTCCCGTTGGTTGAAAGCGAGAACGGAATTTGCCCTCGCGTACAAACTGCGACCGCGAAAAATTTCCGATTACACCTCCATCCGCGCCTTGCGGGAAGATATCATCGCGTCGCTGAAAAATTACCGTCAAACGCAGCAGCGGGGACTCATTGCAGATTTTTCCAAGGAAACATTCGACCCCACGAATAGTTTTGCACGTATTGGCGGGGGCTCACTCGGAGGAAAAGCGCGCGGGCTCGGTTTCATCAATATGCTCATCAATGAATTTGATATCCAAAAACAATTTGATGGTGTGCAGATATTTGTTCCTCCCTCTATCGTTATCGGAACGGACGTCTTCGATGGATTTTTGGATAGAAATAATTTACGGGACTTTGCATTAAATGCAATTGATGATGAAGAAATTGTTCGCCGATTTGTCGAGACGGAATATTTTCCCGAAGAAATTCTCCTGCAACTCACTTCGTTCCTCCAATTGATTAACGCTCCTCTCGCTGTTCGTTCTTCCAGTTTGCTCGAAGATTCGCAGTATCATCCTTTCGCGGGAGTGTATGGAACGTATATGATTCCGAATAATAACACCAATCTTCAAACGCGGCTCGAGGAGTTGGTGTTCACGATAAAAAAAGTGTACGCCTCCACCTTTTTTCAATCGGCAAAAGAGTACATCAAGATGACTTCGTATCGAACGGAAGAAGAAAAAATGGCGGTGATTGTGCAAAAACTTATCGGAGCGCAACACGGCTCACGATTTTATCCCGATATTTCCGGCGTCGCGAAGTCTTACAATTTTTATCCCGTCGCTCCGCAAAAACCATTTGATGGAATTGTTTCCGCTGCGTTGGGATTGGGAAAAACAATTGTCGAAGGGGGAGTAACCGTTCGTTTCTGTCCGAAATATCCCACACATCTTTTGCAATTTCATTCCACAGAAGAAACGCTGCGAAATTCTCAAAAAAAATTTTACGCGCTCGAAATGAATGAATCGCCGTTGCAATCGCGAACAAAAGAGGATACACTCTTAAAAAAGTATCCTTTGGAAATTGCTGAACGCGATGGAACGCTGAAATTTGTCGGCTCGACATACTCACCCGATAACGACGCAATTTATGATGGGCTTTCGAAAATAGGAATTCGCCTTACCACATTCGCGCCGGTATTACGGCACAAAATTTTTCCGCTTGCAGGTATTTCCGAGATACTCCTGCAGATTGGAAGCGGAGGAATGGGAACGCCGGTAGAAATTGAAGTTGCGGCGAATCTTTCCGGAGGAGAAAAGAAACAGAAAGAGTTTGGCGTGTTGCAAATGCGACCGTTGGTACTCGGAAAAGAGTTTGAGGAATTGAATGTAGAAAATGTTTCGAGGGAATTGTTGATTTGCGAAAGTTCTCAGGTTTTGGGAAATGGAATACTCGACTCAATTCGGGATGTTGTTCTCGTCAATATCCACAAGTTTGACCGCGCAAAAAGTCGCGAAGTTGCAACAGAAGTAAGTTCCTTCAATGAACAACTCATTGCAGAGCAGCGTCCGTATTTGCTGATTGGTGTTGGGCGTTGGGGCTCGCTTGACCCGTGGTTAGGCATTCCGCTGAAATGGAATCAAATATCCGGCGCAAAAGCAATTATCGAAACGAGTTTTAAGGATTTTGATGTCGCGCCGTCGCAAGGTTCGCACTTTTTTCAAAACATCACCTCTTTTATGATTGGATATTTCACTGTGAATCCAAATGACAAAAACGATTTTATCAATTGGGAGTGGTTACTCTCGCAGGAAGTTGTGGAAGAAAAAACATTCACGCGCCATCTTCGTTTTTCTCAACCGCTTCTGGTAAAAATGAACGGGCATAAGAATAAGGGAATTATTTTGAAACCGGTTTAGGGTGAGTGAGATAGACTTTTCTTTTTTTTGATTCATATAAATCCTCACTGCACCTCATACACATTCACGGGATGTTCTTTCCCTTTTACCACGAGCGGTTCGAGAGAAAGTAAATTAAACAACGCACGTTCCTGCAAAACATTCACAGAAAATTCTGAAAGTAAAATCTGTCCCCCTTTTGCCGCAGAACATAATCGCGCTCCGAGATTGACGTTATCGCCGATGACCGTATAATCCATTCGTTCTGCGCTCCCCATCGCTCCCATTATCATTTCACCTGTGTTAATTCCGATACCTACTGCTATGGAGGTACTCTCCATTTCAGAAAATATTTTCAACGTTTCCTGAATTTCCAACGCCGCGCGAATAGCATTTTCCACCATCGCGCTTCCTTCAAAAACTGCAACGAGTTCATCGCCGACGTACTTATCAATATCGCCGCCAAACTTACGCACAATTTCCGTTTGCTTGGAAAGATAGATGTTGAGCATTGAAACAACTTTTTCCGGTTCCACTTTTTCTGAAAATGCTGTGAAGCCGCGAATATCGGAAAAGAATACCGTTGCAACTTTTCTTTCACCGCCAAGTTTAATTCCCTGCATATCCGCTCTCTTCACCGCGTCAACCGTTTGCTGCGATACAAATTTTTCCAAATGGAATCGCTCGCGTAATCCCTGCACCATATCGTTAACGCTGCGCCCAAGATTTCCAATTTCATCAAGCGAGTTCAGGTTAGCGTGGGCAGAAAAATTTCCCTGACCAACTTTCGATGCAACGGCTTCAATTGCTCTGACAGGATTTACCACCACCGAGCGCATAAACAGGCGAATCGCGAACCAAATAAAAAGCGCCGTGAGAAATCCAATGACGACAGAACGAATTTTATTAGCGTTTATTGCGGCGTTAATTGTTTTCATCGAAGAAGAAACTTCGACAACGGCGCGAACATCGTTATTTTTTCCGTGACAGGTGTAACACCTGTTTTCATTCGGCAGAACAGAAAGCCGCACCATAAAATCTTCTCCATTTATTTTTTCGAAAAACTCGAGTGGCTTTCTTGTTTTCAGAATTTCCGGAAGTTGTGTTCGTTCGCGCGGGAGAGGGTTCAGAAACCGTTCATTCCCTTCGGTATCAAAAACCCGCAACGTGTGAATGGATGGTATCGTTCGGAGTTCATCCATATAGTTCCGTGCAGAACTGGCTTTCCCAACGAGCATAATGCTTTGGAATCCTTCAAGAACTGCTTCCTGCAACACAGTTGTATATCGTTTGGGGTGGTCGGAGAGAAATTGAAGAAGGGAATCCTTATAAAAACCTACAACAAGAACTCCTCGCATCGGATTTCCGGCGCCATGGCAAACCTGACAGCGTTCCTCATTTTTGAGTGGGATGAATGAACGGAGAAGTTTACCATTTTCTTCGAAGAGAATACTCTCGCTTTTTGTTTTGAGGATTTCTACAAGATTATTCTGCTCCGCTTCATTTTTTGATGAACCGTACACGAGGGAACCAAAACGGTCATAGACTTGTGCTTGCGCAATAGCAGGAATCACGTTTGCATTTTCAATGAGTGTATCAACTTCTTCTCCTTTCCCGCCTATCATTATAGTCCGGAAACCGGTTGCGAGAACATTACCGATTTCCTTCGACATCTGTTTCGCTGCGTTATCATTATCACCAGTTTGAATTACATCGGGATGAAGCGCAAGTTGGAGAACGCCGCGTAATTGTTCCTTCCGCTCGTGGCATCGCCAGCACTGTTGTTGATTCATTAATGGTTCGTAGCGGGTCCACATTGCTTCGTTTCCATCGTTCATCATCGTGGACTTCATCTCGCGTGAAGAGAGCACTGACTGCACCATCGGGTCATTGATATTTTTTCTCATTCCTTCACCTTCCCGCAAAAAAACTTCCTTTCCCTTTTGGTCGTAAATCGTAACCGAACCGAATGAGAGATTTTCCCGCGCATCATTCACAAACGCCGAGGCGATAGGCGCTTTTCCCGTAAGCATTACATTACGGATTCCTGCCATCATCGTTTCAGAAAACAATTGCAATTTCCCCTGATGTTCATTCAGTAATGCATCGGATTCTTTTTGAATAGTGAGTATAACGTAACTCCCGAAACCACCGAGCAGCACAGCAAGGATGAGAAGAAGAATTTTAAATTCTAAGCGAGTTTGAATTTTTCGGAACACGACGTAGGACAAATGAATAAAAAACCTGCGGAGAATAAAAGAAAGAATCAGTCGCTTTGCAAATGCTTGAGACGATTCAAAGTTTAAAAAAGAAAAACCGCCTCAGATAATATCCGAGACGGTTTTTGAAAAATTATGTTCTATGACTTAGATGATAAACATAAAACCACCGGTGATGGAATTATATTTTCCTAAATTGTAGTCTGCGTTGAAATTCATAAATAAGAGTTTCAAACTTAATCCGAGTGTGATTCGTGTCGTATTTTCCCCTTCTAATGTAAATTCAATCGTTTTCGGTTTCGGTGGGCCTACTGGCTGAGGTTGATCGTAATCGAATGTAAATGTCATTTCCGAACTTTCAACCATAAACCCTGCGTATGGTGTGATTTTCAATGCCCCGGGTCCAAATGATTTACTTGCGTTAATACCGAAAGCGGTTGCTTTTGTTTCAAAGATTGTTCCGACCTTCATTGTTTGAGTAAAGAAACCAAGACTCACATCAACCGGAGGTTCGGGAACGGGAATCCACATAAAAGGATTGTGTTGTATGCCAAAACCAAAGTATTCGAACTTGCCAATTTCCTTACTGACTTCTACACTTGGTAAATAACGGAATGCAAACTGAGTACCAAAGACGGTTCCAATTGTAACTTGAGGTGCGCCGAGCGGAACAAGATTAACCCCATCAAGCAAACCACCAACGCCGACGAGTTCGATAGTATCCCCGGGAACGTTATATGTATTACCACTAACTGAGAAATTCGTTCCACTAAAAATAATTTTGATATTATCACTTTTCTTACCGATGATTGTGGGACCGGAAAAAGAAACATTAAACTCTTTCGAGCGGATAGACTCAGCAAGTGCTGATTGTAAAAATGATGGTGCGCTTGATTGTTGAGCCAATTGTGTTGCTTGGGCAGAATCGAAACGGAAGGAACCACTGTTGGAGAATGATTTATTTGCGTCCTCAAAAAAAGTCGCCATTCCGACAAAACCGAATTCTAAATCGAAACTGAATTTCGTTGCTTCAGGCGCTTTATGGAACCAACCACCATTTAAATCAGAGCCGAAGCCCGAAACAATTGGTCCGACGTATCCTTGCGCAGCAGATCCTGCAAGTTTTTGAAGAGTTTCCTCTAAACTTTGCGCAGAAGAAAATTGTGGGGTGAAGATGATAAATGATAATAAAGAAAAGAGATTAAGAAGTTTTTTCATTGGATTACCTCCGTAGAGATGTTGATTAAAGTTGAATAAATTTTAAAAAATTGTGGGCAAAAGTTACTAAAAAAACACCAAACTACAACCGAGTTCTGTGTTTTCTTTTCTTCATTTTTTCATCCGTCCAGTTCCACCACTTCAGTAATTCAGTGTCGTATGTTGTATGGGAAGCAAAATAGACAGCACAGCGGTAAGCATACAATAAACACCTGTCAATTTTTACCCCGGCTAGTTCACAACTTCGCTCGTACATTTTTTCGGGATTTTTTCCTTCCAAATCTTTTATGGAACAGATGTTAAGATTCCACAAATCTTCTGCGATACTTTTTCCCACGCCGGGAATTTGTTGTAACTCGTTCAGAATTTTATTTTTATTCATATTCTATTTTCTTGTTTGAAATTAATAATCGAAGTGAATTTGCAATCACGAGTAATGCCGCGCCATCATCCGCAAGAATCGCCATCCATAATGTCGCGCTTCCGTTTATTCCTAAAAAAAATATTGCTGCTTTGGTAATTAATGCGAACGCAATATTTTGTTTGATAATTCGTACTGCTTTTTTACTCAGCCGAATTATTTGGGAAATCTTCCGTAAATCATCAGTCATTAACACTACATCAGCAGTTTCAATGGCTAAATCCGTGCCAGTCGTTCCCATTGCAATTCCGACATTGGCAGCAGCGAGGGCAGGCGCATCATTTATTCCATCTCCCACCATTGCGACGGAGGTGAACTGTTTACGAAGATTATTCATCGTAGCGATTTTATCTTCAGGCAACAATTCTGCGTGAAATTCATCAGCGCCAATTTCACGGGAAAGTTTTTTCGTAACATTATAATTGTCTCCAGAAAGTACAATTACTTGTTGTATTCCTTCTTTGTGAAATGAAGTTACGAGCGAGCGACTTTCTTTTTTCGGTTCATCTCGAAAGGCAAATAGACCAAGGACGATTTGTTCATCAGCTAAAAATATCGTTGTATATCCATCCGTTTCATATTGACGCAGCATTGCTTCTACTTCGGGCGAACACAATCCTTGTTCTTCAACAAGCAGATGGTTGCCGGCAAAATATTGTTTGTTCTCTATTTTTCCTTTCACTCCTTTTCCGGGTAACGCAGAAAATTCTTCTATAACGGGTAATGTTTTATTTCTTTTTTCTCCAATCTCAAACGAATCAAATGCAGACGCAAGATGATGTTCCGAACGGTGTTCGAGCACGGAAGCAATTTCAAATATTTCTGTGGAAGAAAGCGTACTCAGCGGAATAATTTTTTCCAAAATAAATTTTCCGGTGGTGAGAGTTCCTGTTTTATCAAACGCAATGGCTTGAAGCGAAGCAAGCGTTTCTAAATGTCGTCCGCCTTTGATGAGAATGCCGGAGCGTGCTGCTTGAGTCAATGCGCTGACTATGGCAATCGGTGTTGAAATCACTAACGCGCACGGGCAAGC
>JAGXRH010000248.1 GCA_018335975.1 Ignavibacteriales bacterium | reverse complement strand
AATTCATTCTTTTTGAATTCCACTTTTTTATTTCTTCACAAAGTTTCTGTACCGCTCCTCAAATTTTTTGCCCGCCACATCATCCAACTCGTCTTCTAAAAATTCTTGCAAATGCTCTTTCCTCTGTTTAAAATTGAGATGTGCAAACGGATGCTCTTCTTCTAAATTTGTTGTTACAAAGGTTGACGCATCTATTTCAATTTTTCGAATGAGTGAAACGAGCGCCGTGGGGTCGTAACCGCAACGCGAAAGAAGAAGTGCGCCCCCTTTATCCGCCTCTTCTTCCATCTTCAACGTCCGTGGTGTATTCACCGTTTCCCATGCCTCGCGTGCAAATTCTTCCAAAGATTCTTCAGAGGTATCTGCTTTTTCCCCAACCTCTTTTTCCAATTCATCAAATTGTTCCTCCATCGTAATTTCCAATCGGCGTTCGTGGATTGCCGTACGTCCGTGTTGTAAAAGAACGTGAGTAATTTCATGAGCCAATGCACCTGCAAGTTCCGCTTCGTTATCGCACACTTCTATAAGACGTTTTGAAATAAAAATAAATCCTCCCGGAAGCGAGTAGGCAACAGGACGAGCATCATTCAATACATAAAATCGAAACCGGACATCATTAACCGGTGAAGACTCAGTAATATATGTTCCCAAAAGATTAATGTACTTTTCCAATTGAACATCGTTGACGATTCCTTTCACCGCAATTCGAGATGCAATACCGGCGCCGATTCCCTCTTCCGAATTATCATAGGAGTACTCGCCAAAAAATTTTTCACCATCGCCGCCAATCTTATCGAAAGAAATTTGTTTTGTTTCCTTCAGCGTTGCGATAAGAAATGAATTATATTCATCATACTTAAATGTCGGTTGCGCAAGACGACTAAAAAATAAAGTATCACCTTCGGAAGATTTTCCAAAACGCTCAGCAAATCCCCTGATAGCAGCGGCAACCGCAGTCTTCGACACATTCGGAGAAATCCACTCTTCAGGAAGTTCCTTTATCGGTTCTCCTTTCGGTGGTTTCTCAACTAAACAATTTTTTGACATCCAACCCTTCGTGTAATCGGGAGTTTTGATGTTGACCCAATTCCCTTGCAATGTTTGGATGGTTACTTTCACGCCGGATGGTAATGATTTAAGCAAATCATAATAACTTCCCGGACCTTCCCGCACTTCATTTCGTGAACGCTTCGTGTATTGAACGTCTTGTGAGAATGAAGTTTGCAGTAAAAAAATAAACAGTAGTAGAAAATATTTTTTGTTTTTCATAGTATCCTCTTTGGTTAAGTATTGTTAGGGTTCAAGAAGTCAAGTGGTCAAGAATTCGCGTACGTTAGTTTTTGAAGTAACCGCTTGAATCCTTGACTCCTCGACCATATATAAAAATTTACTTGCGCTTGGACAAACATCATTCAATACACACACACTACATTTTGGTTTTCTCGCATCGCATGTTTTTCTTCCGTGTAAAATGAGCCAATGCGAAAATAGAATCCAATGTTTTTGTGGAACAATTTTCATCAAATCTTGTTCAATTTTTTCCGCGTTCTTTTGTTTTGTTAATCCGAGACGTTGTGATAAACGGGAAACGTGTGTATCAACGACAATTCCCGTTGCGATATTGAATACAGTTCCAAGAACCACGTTCGCAGTTTTTCTTCCAACACCGGGAAGTGATGTAAGTTCTTCCACCGTTTGCGGAATTTTTCCTTTAAATATTTCGAGAAGCACTTTTGACGATGCGATGATTGCCTTTGCTTTATTCTTGTAAAATCCGGTTGAGTAAATTTCTTTTTCTAATTCGTTTTGATTCGCAGTTGTAAAATCTTTCACTGTTTTGTATTTCTTGAACAACGACGGCGTAACCATATTCACTCGCGCATCCGTACACTGTGCAGAAAGAATTGTTGAAACCAAAAGTTGATGCGGCGTTTCGTGTTCCAATGCGCATTTCGCACCGGGAAATTCTTTTTGCAAACGAGAGATGATTGTTTTGATGTTTTGTTTCTGCGAATGTATCAAATTTATTTTTTCTTCGATTCTTGTTCTAAAAATTTTTTCAAACAGATTACGCTAATCTGATTCTTAATTTGCGGAATACTTATTTTATGAGTTGTACCATTAAAGAATGGAGTTTCTTCCTCATTATCTATTACATCATAACCTTCTGACTTGAATTTTTTAATATCAATATCCCAACAAACAAGAAGTTGTATTTTTGAATACTCTTTTTTCCCACCGTCAGTAATGTCTTTAATTATGTCTGCTGCATCAAATTTGAATTCAATGAGAATCTTGTAATCTCTTTTCCCGCTTTTATATTTTACGAATTCATCGTAAGTATCTTTCATATTAGTTCTCCACGTTTGATATCCGTGCAATTTTTTTGCTCCAACAAGTTCATGAAAAACCGCAACTACTCCTTGTTCAAACAGAGGAACTTTAAAATAATTCAAATAACCTGCATTTAGATTATCAACGGAAGAAAGAGAATCCCAAATTTCTTCTATTTGTTCTTGACTTTCAAGTGTATCTTCTGTGATGTCATCCGTATCAACAATGTCCGAAAAATGGTTTTGGAGTTCTTTGTAAATTTTTTCTGCTTCATCCCGAATCATTTTAACAATTCTGCCTGAAACACTTTTCCTCCCCATATCCAAATCTAAATCATCATATTCCATAATAATGTAGAGATTGTTAGCCCAATACCCTGCTTTCCCAACTGTTGGCGGAGATATTTCAATTCCTGTAGGCATATTTTTAGTTGAAAGATAGATACGTCCTTCAACTAATTCTTTGTCATCATAACCAAGAATATTTTTACTCATCTCATAATATTTGTAACGACTGCAAACAAAATAATAGTATTTAATTTCTCTACCAGATTTAGTTCTCGTTTTATCAGTTTTATACACTGCTTTTCCTCTGACTTTTTCGTCTTGACCGTTCGCTTTTTTTTCCTTTCTTTCATCAAAAGAGATATTCGGTTTTATGTAGTTGTGAGGAGCATCAAAACCATAGGGTACCTTTTCTATAGTTGATTTATTTTTCTCATCAATATATGTGAGACTGATTTCAATATCTTTTCGTGGTTGTTGATTGAATAGAGAAGCGGTGTTTCCAGCAGCGGTTTTAGTTCTGAGAATATATTTTAGTTTTCCAATGTTGAATTCAAAGAGATTGAAATCATCCATAATGGAAGAAATGCCTCCCAATTTAAATTCCGTGAATGGCGAACCATTTTCTTTTTCAATAGACATTTCAAGTTTTGGAACTTCATCAACCTTGCTTTTAACCCAATCAAAAGCATTTTTTACTTTTCCATCAATTTTTTCTTTTCCGTTGCTAGTTTCAATTTCAAAATTATTCGTTGAAAAAAGAATAAATGTTAAACCAACGCCTTTTTCTCCTCTCAGAAAATCACTGCCATACTTGTATGTAACGTTTGGTTTTAAAATTCTTTTCAGTTGTTCAACATTGATTCCTATTCCATTGTCTCTAACAGAAATTCTTTGATTGAAAGTATCAAAAGTAAAATCAATTTTTCCTTTTTTAATTTTGGTAGTGTCAAATACGAGTTGACATTTCATTGTTGTAATTAATGATAAACAACTTTGTTACTCCATAGTGCATATAGTCTGTCTTTGAAAACGATAATGTTCTCCGCACATATCGTGAAATTCTTTGCCGAAGTGTATTGTTCCACCGTTCAATATGTGCTGT
>JAGXRH010000247.1 GCA_018335975.1 Ignavibacteriales bacterium | reverse complement strand
AAGCAGATTCTCGATAATATTCATCGGCTTGGCGGCGAGTTTAGCAAAGTGCGCGAAGTTTTTGACGTTCTCGGTTCTCATCTCGATAACGCGCGAAAAAAATATGACGAAACCGATAAAAAAATTCGCAGCGTGGAAGAACGGTTGAACGGTCTCACCTCCTTTGCACTTCCTTCGGCTGAACCGGAAAAGAGTGCAATTGGAATTCTTAAATCGTAATAGTCATTTCTTCTTTGTCCGTTCTCCTTACTAAAAACTGCGACAGGATTGTTCAAAACGTAGAAGATGAAATTCATCAACGGATTTCCGAACAACGTTTTGATACTTTTTTTTACGTCGTTCCCACAAAACGAAAAGTACGCCAGTTACAACGAGACTTACTGCAATTTGTTCCCAATAAAGTTGCGCCTGCTTTCCCGCTCTTCACTCTGAACTCTTTGGCTCGTAAATTACACTCGTGCATTTGCGTTCCTAAAATAGAATTGAACGTTCACGAGCAAGCAATTTTTCTCACGGATATTTTATCGGAAAAGCGCGAAGAACTTTTTTATTTTTTCAAAGTGAATGGGAAGCAAAACCTTCCCCGCGGAACATTTAAGAAAATACTCGAGGCGATAAATTATTACAAAGAAAAAGGAATCACTCCTGCTGATTTACAAACGGAACTGAACCGCCAACCTCAGGGAGAATCGGAGAAATTGCGTGACATCATTACCGTGTACGACGCCTATGAAAATAAATTAGCCACACAGTACACGGATACGAACAGTTATCTTCTTGATGTAAATACAAAATGGTCATCAGGAAATGGAGCGCAAAAACTACGTTCTGCATTTCCTGCTCTCACTACCTTTTACATTGCGGGCTTCGATGAGTTTTCAAGACCTGAAATGACGATGCTTCAAAATCTTGCAGATGCAAAAATGGAATCAATCATTCTCTTCGATTATCAACGGGAGAATGATGAGCTGTTCGGACATTTAAAAGAAAATTTCGAAAACTTTCGGACATTAGGTTTTCGACTTCAGGATTCGTATCAATCCGTCGAGAAAGATTCGTTTCAACATCAGATTGCAAAAAAAATATTTTCTTTTGCAACCCACTCGGAAAAAATTGATACACCGGACTTCATAACAATTATAGAATCCCATAATCGCGTTGAAGAAGTTGAACTGATTGCAAAACAAATTAAACGAATAGTTCGTGACCAGCCGGATAAAGCGCTCAATTCCATTTGTGTTGCAATGCATCAAACGCATGAATACACAAACCTCTTGCGAGAGGTATTTCATCGCTACAACATTCCTGCAAACTTCACCGACAGGTTTCCACTTGACCAATCACCCATCGTCGTTCATATCCTTGCGTGGTTGGAGATAGCGCGGGGAAATTATCGGCTTGAAGATATACTCCGCTCGCTCTCTTCGTCATTCAGTGTAATTGATAAATCAAAAGAGGCGATTATTGATAGTGCGAACCTTGCGACCGTTGCAGCATTATTAAAAATTCCCCGCGGAAAAGAAGATTGGCCAAAAAAAATTGATGAGCGGCTGAAATTTCTTTCATTGGAACTTCCGCTCGATGAGTTTGAGAAAGAAAAATTACAGAAGGAAAAAACTTCGCTGGAAAAAGCGTTACGTGATTTTCTGTTTTTGACGAAGATGGTAGTTCCTTTTGAAAGCGCATTAACGCCAACGGAGTTCAGAGCCAACCTCTTTTCTATGCTTGAGAGATTGAATCTTGTTTCCACAATTATTTCTTCAACAAAAAATAGTGAAGAAGAACTTCTCGAAAAAGATGTAAAAGCATTTCAACAATTTCTCACCTTGGTAGATGAAGTAGTTATCATTCTCGAACGCGATGAACGGGCAAAACTACCGCACCGGATAGATTTTTACGTTGAATATCTTCGGCGCGCAATATCTGAGGTGCGATACAACGTTCGCGAGCAATACGGCTATGGTGTGTTCGTTTCTACCATTGAAGAAACAAGGGGTTTGCATTTTGATACTATGTTTATCCTCGGCTTAGTTGATGGCGAATTTCCTCTTCCGTATGAAACGGAAGTTTTTATAAGTCCGTTGCAAAGAAAACGCCGCGAAACATATTTTCTCACTGAACAGCGATATTTATTCTATCAGGGCTTAACGAATTTTACCGACCACCTGTATTTTTCCTATCCTTTATTAGATGGAGAAAAAGAATTAGTCCGTTCATCGTTTGTGGATGCTGTCAGCGCTGTTTGTACGGTTGAACAGTGGACAACTCTGAATGAACACCCTTTCCCATCCGATTTACTAAATGGAATATATTCCTACGATGATTTGTATCGCCATAGCAATGATTCAAAAGAGAGTGATACTATAATTTTCGTTAATGACCGTGTTAAAAAAAATCTGCGAAAAATTACACACTCACGGGAGATAGAAATTGCGCGGTACAAAAACTTTGGCTGGGGCGACTATCGCGGTCTGCTCTTCAATGCGCTTTCAAATGATGTTCAACAATGGTTTTCGAGAAAGAAAGAAAGCGTTTATTCCGTCAGTCAATTGGAAACGTACGGAAAATGTCCTTTCCAGTATTTTGCAAAAAATCTCCTTCGTCTGAATGAATTTGAAGAAATGGAAGAGGAATTTTCGCAACGGGAATTGGGGAGTGTGCTTCATTCAGTATTATTTGAATTCTTCGAAGAGCGAAAAGTTAAACACTTACCGAAACTGTCGGAGTGTTCACAAATGGAATTTGAACAAGCAGTACTCCGTATCAAAGAAATAGCGCGGGAAAAGTTTTCAGCGCTCGAAATTCCTGATGTGTTTTGGCTATTTGAAAAAGAAAAAATTCTTGGCGATGGAAATGAGCGAAAAGGAATACTTCAATCTGTTTTGGAAAGAGAACGTGAAAATTCTTTTGATATTCATCCATCGTTTTTTGAACTATCGTTTGGCTTCAAAAAAAATAGTGATAAGGTAACTGGGGGTTATAGCGTTGAAGAACCGATTAATTTGGATGGTGTGCGATTGCGGGGAAAAATAGACAGGATTGATGTTGGAAAAACATATTTCAATATCATAGATTATAAAAGCGGAAAGATTCCCGACAATGAGGCAAGAAGATTAGGAATCTCTCTGCAACTTCCGTTGTATCTTGGTGTTGCGAAAAAAATTCTCCACTTAACAATACAAAAAGAATTTCTTGATGCGGCGGGATTGTACTACTGTCTTACGGAACCAGCCGAGGTCGCAATTGGGTTAGCGAGGGAATCGTTTCAAAATATTACATTTAAAAAAGTAGGAACGGGGTCGGGGAAATCAACTCTTACAGATGAAGAGTATGACGAGGAAATAACAAGAGCAGTAACATTATCAAGCACATACATTCAAGGAATCGCTTCCGGGAACTTCCCTTTAACCGTCGAGGAAAAAGCGATACGTGTTTGCAAATATTGTTCTTTCCAAACAATGTGTAGAATTCGCAATCGCACTGATGCAGAACTATGACACCGATAAAAATAAAACAACGCTCCGAAACACACCTTTCTATTGTCTGGAATGACAATCATCAAAGTATGTACCTCTTCCACACTTTGCGTGATAGTTGTCCTTGTGCAAGTTGCAAAGCAGATATAGAAATTCAGAATGGAAAAATCTTACTCCCAATTCTCGTTCCTGGGAAATATGTTCTGAAATCTATCGAACCCGTTGGTTCCTATGCGTTACAGTGTACGTGGGGGGATGAACATCGAACCGGGATTTATACGTACGAATTATTACGTTCGTTGTGTGAGTGTTCCGATTGTAAAGAGAAAAAATAATTCATTGTTAACGCCCAATAGAAATGTCAGTATTAGCTGACCATTAGAAATGTCAGGGTGAAGATACAAAATGTTGCGAATCAATTTTGGAAAAAGCTGGAAGAAGTTTCGCTTTTCCCAGCGGTTTATTTCTCCACGGATGAGTTGACGGGGGG
>JAGXRH010000246.1 GCA_018335975.1 Ignavibacteriales bacterium | reverse complement strand
TTTTCCCGAAGAAGCATAACAATATGTTTTTTGTAGCGAACGGTACCGGCGGGCATACATTTACCACGAACTATGCTGACCACCTCCACGCGGTAAAAAAATTGCAGAAGTTGCTGAAGGAAAGAGAGAGATTAAAGAACGAGGAATGAAGAATGGGGGAGAGACTTTGATGGGAATATCAATAGACTTTTATTTTTCCGTTTTATTCTCCCCTTCGTTCCTTGTATATTTTCCGCGCAAAAATTTTTAGAATGAACTCGTTACAAAACAAAACAGTAATCATTACCGGCGGAACGGGAGCGTTGGGAAGCGTTGTTGTTCAGTATTTTCTGAAAGAAAAAGCGAACGTTGTTGTTCCTTATCGCAATGAAAAAGATGTTGAGCGATTTACTTCGGAAAGAAATAAGCAACTTCTCTTTTGTAAAACGGATTTGACGAATGAAGATGATGTGAAGCAATTATTTCAACAAGCAAAGGCATCATTCGGAGCGATTGATATTCTCATTAACATTGCCGGGGGTTATAGCGGAGGAAAATCCGTTGCAGACACTTCGCTTGAAGAAATAGAAAAAATGTTTGCGCTCAATTTGAAAACTGCGTTTCTTTGTTCGAGAGAATTTTTGAAGCAAGCAGAGGGAAAATCATACGGAAGAATAATCAATATTGCATCGAAACAAACATTCAAACCAACGGCAAATGCAAGCGCGTACACGATTTCAAAAATGTCAGTTGTCGCATTAACGCAAACAATTGCAGAGGAAATGAAATCAAAAGGAATAACAGCAAACGCAATCGCACCAAGCGTAATTCTTACGGAAAAAAACAAACAATGGCTGAAGAAAGAAGATTATGCAAAATGTGTTACGCCCGAAGAAATAGCCGAGGCAATGATTTTTTTATGTTCGGAAAATGCGCGTTCAATCAATGGCGCGGTGATTCCGATGTTTGGAGGAATGTGAACATTTTAGATTTCCTCGTGTCATTGTAGTAACAGTTTAAACACCAAGACACCAAGTCCAATGAATTTTTTAACTTTACATTTTTAACTTTTACCTACACTATGTCCTTAAAAGAAACAATTACACAACAAATGACAGCCGCGATGAAGAGCAGCGATAAAGTCCGGCTCGAAACAATTCGTTCTGTCCGTGCAGGAATTCTGGAATATGAAAAATCCGGTAAGGGAGAAATTGCTGACGAAAACGTCTTGCAAATCATCAACAATCAGGTGAAGAAACGCAAAGAAACAATCGAGATTGCGCAGAAAGTCGGACGATTGGAAATGGTTGCCGAAGAAGAAGCGCAATTGAAAATACTGTTGGAATTTTTACCGAAGCAAATGAGTGAGGATGAAGTCCGCGCGGAAGTAAAACGCATTGCAGAACAAGTCGGCTCGAAAGAATTTTCCAAAGTGATGCCAATGGTGATGAAAGAACTCAAAGGCAAAGCGGATGGGAAGATGGTGCAGGAAATTGTTAAACAAGTAATAGCATAGAGCAGGGAGCGTAGAGTAATCTAATTACTTTGAACTCTCTGCTCTACGCTCTACACTCCCACGCTTTATGTTAGACATTATTCTCGCTTCGTTTCTCCTTCTCGGTTTTCTTCTCGGATTAAAAGACGGATTACTGAAAAAAGTTTTTACACTCATTGCTGTATTGCTTGGCGCGTATCTTTCGTATCGCTTTTTTCGGATGGGTTCGGTATTCCTGATGAATAATGCAAGTTTCTCACCGCAACTTTCCGTGGCGTTGAGTTTTCTTCTCATCTTTCTCATCGTATATATCGTCGTAAAAGTATTGTATAGATTATTCGAGCCGGATAAACCGAAGTATTCCATTATCAATAGAATCCTCGGAGGAATCGTCGGAATAGTTCAGGCGGTGATAGTATTGAGTTTTCTTTTGCTCGGCGCAAGTTTTTTTCATTTCCCCAATGAAGAAATGAAAGAGCCATCGAAACTTTACAAAACGCTCATCAATCTTGCACCGCAAATAATGGATAAGACGGAAGATATTTTTCCCCGTTCGACGCAAGAATCACTTCAAGATTCGCTTCAAGAGATTCCGGAATGAAAAGAAATAACTTTCAAGGTTTTTCTCATTAGAATATTTGAGATATAAAACAAGAAACCTTGATGGTTTGAAATTATCTTATGCAAGAATTTTTATCGTCATTCGCGAAAATTGAATTCGACGTTGTAAAGTCCCGCGTTGAGCAATATCTCTCTTCCGCCACAGCCAAAAAACTTCTCGAACAGACCTTCCCGTTTTCCTCCGCCGAAAAAGTTCGTTACGAACTTGCGATTGTTTCCGAAATGCGGCTTGCAGTAGAGGTTGAAGGAGGAATTCCCTTTCAAGTAACGGATGAATCACCCTACCTTTTACATAAACTATCGGTAGAAGGAGCGTACCTCTCCTCGCAGGAATTACTTCAACTGCATCAATTGCTGAAAGTAAGCCGCGAAACATCGTTATTTTTTTCCCGCAAGAAAGAGCATTATCCCCTCATTGCGTTGCGCGTTCAGGGATTATACTTCGATAAAATAGTGGAATACAATATCGAGCAGGCAATTGACGAAAACGGAAGCGTCAAGGATTCTGCGAGCCGACACTTAAAGAATATCGGCAACCGCATTGCAGAAATTTCCCAATCGCTTCGGAAACGATTAGAAACTATTTTGAAGAAAGTCGTGGAAGATGGGTTTGCGCAGGATGAAATCATCACCACGCGCGAAGGGAGAATGGTTATCCCGATAAAAGCGGAACACAAAAATCAGGTTGCCGGATTTATTCACTCCTCCTCAGCAAGCGGACAAACTATGTTCATTGAGCCGTCGGAAACACTTGTGTTGAATAATGAAATCCGTTCGCTCCATTTTGAAGAACAACGCGAGATAGAAAAAATTCTCCGCGAACTTTCATTGCAGGTGAGCGACCATCGCCTCGAATTGCTGCATAACGTTGATGTACTCTCGTATCTGGAACTCGTGGAGGCGAAAGCCCGCTACTCATTGGAAATTCAGGGAAACGCACCACAGTTCATTGAGGAGGGAACCATATATTTTGAAAATGCAAGACATCCGTTATTACTCGAAAAACATTCGTGGAAAGATGTTGTCCCGCTTACCATTGAAATGGGAAACGATTGGAAAACACTCCTCATCACGGGACCAAACGCGGGAGGAAAAAGCGTTACGTTGAAAACAATCGGATTACTTCTCACGATGGTGCAAGCAGGATTGCATATTCCTGCTTCCTCGGAATCACGATGCAAGTTATTGCAAAAATTATTTGTTGATATCGGCGATGAGCAATCTATTGAAAATGATTTAAGCACGTTCAGTTCGCATTTGCAGAATCTGAAAATCGTAATTGAAAATGCAGATGATGAAAGTTTAGTCTTGCTCGATGAACTTGGAAGCGGAACAGACCCGACAGAAGGAAGTGCAATCGCCGCTTCGGTATTGGATTTTCTTACGAAGCGAAAATGCTTGACTATTGCAACAACACACAACGGCGAATTGAAAGCGTTTGCGCAAAGCACGGAAAATATTGAAAACGCCGGAATGGAATTTGACCAGGCAACGTTGATGCCGACGTATCGTTTGCGTGTTGGAATTCCCGGAAGCAGTTACGCATTGGAAATTGCGCAGCGAATGAATTTTCCCGAATATATTTTGCATGAGGCAAAAAAATATCGAGGTGAATTGCCGAATCAACTGGAGCAACTCTTAAATGACGTAGAGAAACGTTCGCAATTTCTGCAGAAGGAAGCAGAAACAATAAATTATGAACGAACGAAAATTTCTGTATTGATTTCTTCGTATGAAACAAAACTGAGTGCATCGAACAAAGCGGTGAAGGAAATCCGGCGTAAAGCATTGAATGAAGCAAAGGAACTACTTGACTCTGCGCGAAGAACCATCGAACTCGCTGTAAAAGAGATACGTGATGCCGCTGCGGAAAAGAATGTCGTTGCACAGCAGATAGAGAATGTTGCTGCGTTGAAACGTGTTGTGCTTCAAAAAAGAGAAATAATCGAACCGCAATCAGAACAGGAAGAAAAATTCTCCGTGGGCGAAGTTGTAAAGATGAAACGGGGAACGGAAACCGGAGAAATAATTTCCGAGACAAAAAATGGCGAAGAGTTTTGGGTATCCTTTGCAACGTTAAAAATGAAGGTACATAAAAGCGAATTGCAGCACGTGGAATCAAAGGTGCAGAAGAAATTTATCGGGCAGACTGTTCCGGTAACTGCTAAAGAAATCAAACGCGAAATAGATTTACGTGGATTATATGGCGACGAAGCAGTTGCGCTCGTTGATAAATTTCTCGATGAAGCCGCAACGTCTGGTTTGGAAAAAGTAAATCTCATTCACGGAAAAGGAACCGGAGCATTACGGAAACGCATTACGGAATATCTTACAACACATCCGTTAGTAAAATCGTACGCACAAGCAGAATGGAATGAAGGGGGAATGGGAGCGACGGTGGTGGAGTTGGTGAGATGATTCGCTAAATATCTGCGAGTCTTTTTCATCATAAAAACAAATGTTTATATTTACGCCGTTACTTTCAAAGTATTATAGTAATGCCAACACTACTTCGTAAAGACGGTTATAAGTTTTTCTTTTATGTAAATGAACGCTTACCAAAACACATACACGTTTCCAAAGGCGAACGTTACGCAAAAATTGAATTGGAAACACTTTTTGTTGTACAAAACTATTTTAGCAAGCCAGAATTAAGAAAAGTGTTAGACATAACGAAAGCAAACAAAGAATATTTTATCAAGAAATGGAATGAATACTTTAGCAGGTAAAAAAGTTACTTTTGATGATACGTTTTTGACCGTAGAATTAAAAGATGGTCGTAGGATTTCAACACCTCTCGACTGGTATCCGGAATTAAAAAATTCTACCGTAGAAGAATTGAAAGATTACCATTTTATTTGTCGGGGAACGGGCGTTGAATGGGAAAATTTGGATTATCAATTGAGCATTGAGTCAATGGTTATTGGCAATACTTTACAAAGAAAGAAAGCAGCATAATACTTTTTAAAACAAGTTTAACGAACAAATCAACAACACAATTTATGGAACGTATTATTCAACTTCATATTGAAAAACTTCCGGAAGGATTTTTTTTAGTAACATCAGACGATGTGAAAGGACTTGTTGCGCAAGGGAAAACAATAAGCGAAACCGTGGAAATTGCACGCGATGTTGCTCAGAAGATTTTCGAAGCCAAAAATGAATTGACACAAAAAATTTCTTTTCAAGCGATTGGGAAAGAATTTGATTTACCTCTCATTGTAGAAATGAAATGGGAAAATTATCCGGCTTTTCACACCGAGAGGTAGTAAAACGTTTGAAACAATGTAGTTTTACATTTTACCGCCAGCCGCTGGAAGCCACGAAATTTGGTGGAATGAAACAACGAAAAGATTTACTACTGTTCCTCATCATATGGGAGATATTCCCGAAGGAACGTTACGAGCAATTTTGATACAAGCAGGCATTACGCCAGAAGAATTTTTAACTAAATAACTAACGAACGAGTTAACGAACAAACGATTATGACAGCACTACAAATATTAGAGGAAAAATCTTTGAGGTACGATATTGGAAAATTACCCGTGGTAATACTTCCCCTCGATGATTACGAAAAAATAAAAGAAGAACTTGAAATGTTTAATTCCAAATTATTGCCCGAAAAAATTAAGAAAGCGCGCGAAGATGTCCGCAAAGGTAAAGGTTTCACGATGGAAGAAGTGAAGGAGAAACTAAAACTCTCCGTGTAAGAATTTTTTCGATGAATGTCATCTTTGCACCCGGCGCATTGAAGAGTTTAGAAAAACTTGACACCGCAACTCAGAAAAGGATTGTTGCGAAACTTGAATTTTATTTTGCTCAAAAAAATCCGTTACAATACGCAGAGAAAATGAAAGACTCAAAGTACGGAGATTGGCGTTTCCGAATTGGAGATTACCGCGTGTTATTCGATATCGAAAAAGATACAGCAAACATTTTGAAACTCGGGGATAGAAAAGAGATTTACAAATAAGAATACTATTAACAAACTAACAATTTTTATGTAACAAACTAAAACAAATACAAATACTCGTATCTTGGTGTAATAATTGGCAACAAAGATGCCCTCCGCTTCAAAAATAGAGGACATCGTTTATTTTAAAATATTTTCTCTTTTCATTTGTTTTTCTGCCCACCACACGTATATTACACCCAACAAAAAAATATATCGTTCTCTCAGTGTTTAATTAACTTACGCTCGTTTGACCCGATACTCGCATAATGCAACTCGTTTCTCAATGCTTTATTCCCCTACCGAGCCGCACCCGAAATTCTTTTCTCACTGATAGAAGATGTCTTTAAAACTATATCACTTCATTAACATTATTATTCATTTTTAAGCGTAGCAAATATTATGAAACAGACATATTTTAAAAGTGTAAGACCTTTAACAACTCTCGCACTCATCTTCGCACTGTCAATTCTCACGACACAATTATCATTCGCTCAATCAATTCCACCTATTCATTGGCAGAAAACCTTCGGCGGGACAAATAATGATGAAGCATATAGTGTTATCCAAACTGCAGAGAATGGTTATGCCGTTGCGGGACTAACATTTTCCAACGATGGAGATGTAAGTGGAAATCATGGCGGTGCTGATTTCTGGGTGATGAAATTAGATTCTTCAG
>JAGXRH010000245.1 GCA_018335975.1 Ignavibacteriales bacterium | reverse complement strand
TAACAGCGCCGCCCGTTGATGACTTTAATCGGAGTGTATCCTTTCGTACCCATTGACCAGTTCGGGTATTATACCGCTGATTTAGATTTGAGCCGGAATTTTCACCGCCCCCCATTGCATACACAAAACCCGTGTCTCCTACCTGAATATATGTTGACATTAATCTACCCTGCGCTGAAGTTGCTGATGGACGTAAAGACCAATGAGGCGCCGGGTATTCCGAGATATAAAACGGAAGGGGGTTAACAGCATTTAAATTCGGGTCATCAATTGAGGAGACACGAACGTGAGCTCCTGTATCGAGAGTAGCAATTTCTGGAACGGTCCATTCGAACAATCCAACAATCTCTCCATTCTCATTAAATTCATAATGTCTATCCCCGTTTTCATCTAACCGGAAAGCGGGAACGGAATCTGCAATAAGCGTCCATTCCGGTTCGCCAACCAATTTATATTCCAACCGAACGTAACTGACTCGATTCTTCGCCCAACGAATTATCTGGGGCGTATTTTCTTGCCAAATTTCGCGGCTCATTGGGCTATATAAAATTAACGTCGGGTCATTATCGGGAATGAGCATATACACTCCAACATTGCGAATAAACGATTTTGCTACTTCTGAATCAGCAATTGCCGTAACATTAAACGAAGTAAAAAGTGTGTGGGTGGTTACCTGATTTGGACTCGTTGACCATTCATTAATCCCCATCAAAGAGGTATCATTACCAAGTCCACTCCAATTCCCTAATCGAACACGTCCTTCATCATTAGGAAGAGTGCGCATCACATCTCTATCCTTGGGATCGGAACCTGAAAAAACAATGGGAGAGGCAAGTCCTGTAACGATTGTAAAAATCGGATGTGAGGGAACAATAAACTGAAGACTTGAGGTTACGCCATCGTTATACCATTCTTGTATGTGCAGTACTTTCTTTCGGAACGCTGAATCCGCAGAACTAGAATAATAAAAGCCAACCTCTCCTCCTTCAACCCACACTTTTTTTTCTGAGATTGCCCTTTGGACGAGGGCTTCCCTTTTCGTCGCATCGTTAAAAATGTTCGCATCATTATTACCGGCAGACCAAATAACGACATTATAGCCATCATAAATTGCCGGGTCGTGGGAAGAAAATTCGACTAAGTCCACCATTCTCCCGAGGTCAAGCAACGACCTCCGCATCATTTGTGCTGAAGCCGGATTTGGATTATCATTGACGATGAGAAAATCTGTTTGCGAATAAACAGCGGTTGAAAAAATGAAAAAAAGAATGGAGAAGAAAGTAATTTTTGGTAATTTCATATTGAATGTACTTTGATAAAAATTGTTGAGATAGTGTGAAACTTATTTGGATTTAAAACTCGCAATTGCTCGCTCTGTCGTTTCGAAAACTTTGAAAACTTTCAGCAACTTCGTAATAATAAACAGATTATGGACTTTTTCAGAAAGATGCGACAAACGCAAATCTCCACTTTGATTCTTCGCGGATGTATAACACGATATCAAAGCGCCAAGCCCTGTGCTATTCATCCAGGTTACCCCTTTCAAGTCAAGAACAATTTTCTTCACCCCATCATGAATAAGGCTTTGAATCTTATCTTTCATCTGCTGCGTCTCATCTCCTCCGAGGAGATTTCCTTTCATACTGACGACGGCAATGTCATCAAAAAATTTTTCTTTAATTTGCATACGATACTTTCTGTTTTTAAAATGTGGAACAAATAATGCAAAACTTCACGAGAAAAAAAAACGGGATATTTTTCCAACTGCGAAAAATAGTTTTTTTTCTGAAAGCAAACTTTTTTTTTGCGGGTGTTGTGATTATTTCTTATTTTTTGCCGCTTAAAAATGAAATAGTTTTGTTACATCATTATAATTGCAACAATTCCATTTCACAAATTCATTCAATCTTAATATCTCATTCACTAATTTTTTTGGAGAAGAATCATCAATGAAACAATCATGGTTTGTTTTCATATTGCTTGTTGGAGCAATTTCAATTTCATCATATATCCACTTCGGTATTTTTGGCACCGCTGAGCCAAAAACAATTTTACACACCATTTATGAAGGCGGTCCTCTTGTCGTTGTACTGCTCACGTTAACCATCATGGTTATTACCTTCATTTTTGAAAGAATTTTTTCTCTTGCCAAAGCGCAAGGAAAGGGTTCGTTGGTTAACTTTTTGAAACAAGTGCAAATGCAACTCTCTGACGGAAACTTGGATGCTTCTATCGAGGCGTGTGAAAAACAGCGCGGCGTTATGGCAAATATTATCCGCGCAGGTTTACAACGGTATCAATCTCTTTCTAAATCAACAAAGCATGATTCCGAGAAAAAAATGCAGGAGGTTCAGCGTGCCATCGAGGAAGCAACAATGCTTGAGATGCCATTGCTCGAAAAAAATCTTCTCGCAATTTCTACCATTGCTTCCATCGCAACAATGGTAGGTTTACTCGGAACAACTATCGGTATGATTCGTTCCTTTGCCGCACTTGCTCGCAGCGGTGCCCCCGATGCGGTTCAACTTTCCATCGGTATTTCCGAAGCGCTCATAAACACTGCTGGCGGGCTTTTGTGTGCTATCATGGCAATTGTGGCTTATAACTTTTTTGTGAACAAGGTTGACAACTTCACCTATATGCTCGATGAAGCAAGTTACAACGTTACTCAAACGTTAACAACCAAAGACTCAGACTAAGTTTCTTACAAATAGATTATGCCAAAAATTAAAAAATCTCGTATCGGAGTAAAGTTGGATATGACACCAATGGTAGATGTCGCATTCCTTCTCCTTACGTTTTTTATGCTGACGACACAATTCAAACCACCGGAAGATGTGCAGGTAGAAATTCCTTCATCACATTCAGTATTTAAACTACCCGAAAACGATGTGATGATAGTTTCGATTGACAAAGACAGCAGAATATTTCTCGGTGTTGATGCCCAACGTGTTCGCCAGAGAGTTTTTTCTGAATTTGCTGCTGCTCACTGGAACGATTTTCCTTTAGAACTTCAGAAACGGTACGGCACCCCCGAAAATATGGCTTTACTCTCTCCAAGTATGCAGGTAACCAAAGAAGAACTTCCCAATTTACTTGTAAAAGCCCGAACGTCAAACCCGAAACTCCGCACTATTATTAAGGGCGACAAAGATGCAGAATATGGCGTTACGCAAGACGTAATGGATATTTTGCAGAAGACGAATATCACCCGTTTCAATATTGTTACAGATTTAGAAAAAAATTAAATAGGAAAGGTATTATAGTATGGGCGCAGTAGATGCACCAGCCCCACGTGGACACGACAAAAAAAAGAAAAAACATAAAAAACATCGCGTTGGCGTACGATTGGATATGACGCCGATGGTGGATGTGGCGTTTCTTCTCCTCACGTTTTTTATGTTAACCACTTCGATGTCGAAACCGCAAACGATGGAAATAAACCTTCCACCAAGCGAAGCAAAGGTTGAAGTTGCGCAAAGCAATTTACTTACGATTCGTATGAAAGAAGACGGGACGATTTATAAAAACTTTGCCCTTGACCCACCATCGAAAATGGCGTTTACGGATTTACAAAAATTTTTGCGGGAATCGTTACAACAAAATCCTAAACTTATCACCTTACTGAAAGTTGACCGGAAAGGAAAATTCAAAATGATGGTGGATTTAATTGACGAATTAAATCTTGCAGAAATCACCCGCTTTAGTATAGCCCCAATGCTTGAGGAAGATATTAAGATACTCGAAAAAGCAACTCAATAAAAATTAAAATTTTATGTCTGCAGAAACTATTACTATTCAACAAATTCCGTTGGGTTTGCGTCAATTCCAACGTTTGTACCAGAAATATGCAACATTTGCTTTCATCATTGCAATACTTCTCCATTTCGCTGCAATTGGAGCGTACTTCTTTGTTGTCTATGTGCTCGAAGAAGAAGAACCGGTTTATACTGTGCGAATACTCAAGTATAGCGATTTAG
>JAGXRH010000244.1 GCA_018335975.1 Ignavibacteriales bacterium | reverse complement strand
TTTTTAACGATTGATAAGGTTTCCAAATCAGCTTCCAAATGATCAGGCGTTGGATAATTTAAGACCATTTCCGTCATTAGTTTTTCGATAACCGGAGCGCATTGCTCCGTTAGATCAGGCGCCTCCTCATCCATCTCAGACATTTCGTTCATAAATGTCCGGATTGTTTTCAATGCGCCTTCAGTGCGACGCTGAAAATCATCAAACCGGCTTCTTAAATCATCGTTCGGAAAGGCAATAAATACCCTTTCTTTATCATTTAAACGAGCTCCCCATCCCATAAAACAATCTCCTTTTTCAATCACTACTTTCCAACTTTTTTAAGAACTTCCGCAGACGTTTAACTAATTCGGTTTTAACCTCTTGTTTTTCCTCTGGCAATAAATTTTCCACGGTCAGATTCCAAACTTCTTCAAAACTAACTTCTGTCGAATCGGTACCTCGCTCGTCATAGCAACATAAAAGCAGTTCGCCCTCAATCCATGGAGGAGAAAAGGTAATAACAATTTCGTGTTCAGTTTTGATTTTCATTTATCCTCCAAAAATTCAGCTTCCAAAATCTCATTCGATAAATGTTTGCACCTGAACCGGCATTGAGCCGTTTCCAGGCGATTGCAGGTTTCCTGATGAACTGCCCTCAGTTCGTTCAATTGATTCCGATAGGCTCTTCTGGCACGGGCAAAACCGATCAGTACCAGGGCAAGCAATGAAATTATAAGGATCAAAACTGTTTCCATACCCAACTTTCCTTAATCAACTAAATTTATAAAATCCATCGCCTCTTTAATCGTTTTGCAGGCATATAATTTGAGCGGTCTCACCGTTCCGTAAAGAGTTTCAATCGTTTCTTCCTTTCTGTCGTAATCAGTCACAATTGAACGTCTTTTTTGCGGCGGGCTCTCGATCTCAAAAACTGCGACGATCAGGCCTCCAAGTTTTCTAAATGTTTTGAGATTGGCAAACCCTATTTCAGTCATAGTCAAAACTCCTTATTTAGCGTTTCGCCAAACAAACGGCAGATTTTCAACCACCCATAAATGTCGTAAATTTCCGACACAAACCAAATCTTTTTCAGCCGGATAAACTTCGACAAGTTCACAATCGGCAAACCCGCAGGCATTTTTAATTTTATAAAGTTCATCCCAACTAATTCCGTCGAGGTAATCACCATTCCCGTTAATTCCGGTTCGGTTGACAGTCAGCCGGGTAAAACCTTCGTGGGTGTAAACCAAACATACGAATTTATTGTTTCGGAATGCTTTGACCGGCGGATTATATCCGTAAGGATTTGGAATCTTAGCCACATCATATTCCACAAACTCATCGGTATATTTGGCGTTTTCCTTCCAAATTTCCTTTTGAATTAATTTCCTTTGTTTGCTGTTTAAGTGTCTGAAACTCATAAGTTTATTTCACTCTTAAAAACTTTTTCCGTTGCCTGAGCTGATCCCGGAGAGCTTCAGCCAATTCCGATAACTTCTCCAGCCTCATACTTCCGAGGTCAAGCAATTCCCTTTTGACCTTCAAAAAGACCAGCTCGTTTTGAATCCGGCGGATTTCCGTAATCAATTCGCTGCGGCTTGTTTGTTCAACTGCTGAGTCAGCCATTGCCAATCATCCTCCGAGTAAAATTTTTGATAGTTTTTGAAATCATCGTCAATTTCCAATTTTTTCAGAAAATCCAGGGCTTTTTGCCTGAATTGCTCCACGGGTTCAAAACCTGTGGAAATTCCTTTTTCATCCTGGCAATTCGGGCATTTCCGATGTCCTTTGCCGTCCGGGTTTGCCAATTTCGCTCCGAAACAGACCGAACAGGGTTCGTTCGAGAAACGTATCGGTTCACCGTAATCGGTTTGCTCGATTTCTTTGCTCCAATCGGGGTTAAGATGGGCGTGAATAAAAATATCGGAATCTTTTGTTTTTTGGATTTTGAGGGCGTAGGCCTGGGGATTTGGAATGTTTGCCCCGTTTTGCTGCAAATTCTCAACGTATTTCAAAATTTCAGGCAGCGAAAATTGAGATCTGCCCTCTTCTTCCGGTTTTTTTGAATTTTCAAGCTCTCCCTCCCTCCCGTTTTCGCTCTTTGGAGAGAGAGAGAGTTTTTTTAATTCCTTATTTTCTTCTTTCTGACTAGATTCGTCTTTAAATAATAGGTGGTCTTTAAAACCCGTCGTTTGGTTTTCACTAACGTATGCAATATCCGTCGTTCGGTTTTCACCAACGTATGCAAAACCCGCATCATGGTCAGATAATTCAGAAATTTCATTATCATCAAAAAGATTGTTTTTGTTAGGGTTTGTTCTAAAATACTCATTTTGGGCAATTTCCGGGCGAAAATTAAATTCCTGCGATTCCGCGTAAAAACACCATTCTTTATCAATTATTTGCCCCCGCCGCCCGCGCACATTTTCAATCCTTAAATATCCGTTCGTTTTTAGTTCATTGGTTATCCTGAGCAGTTTATTCCGCCCAATATCAAGCAGTTTAAGAAGCGATTCAACCGAAGTTTCAAAACCTTCCGAATAGCTGAGGATTTCCGTCAACATCCCGCGGGCTTCTAATGACAGGCGTTTATCCCGCAAGGTTTTGTTCGAAATTTGGGCGAAATTTGATTTATTGAATAGTTTTATAATCATTTTTATTTCGACAAAATTTAATTCAAACCCCTTTTCCGGGCGTTTTGGAGCCGTGCCAGTTCGATCAGATGTTTCGGTGTCGTCGCAAAGACAACATTCGGATTGGCTTTTAATCCGGAGACCGCGCATTCGATACAAACCAGCGGCATTTCCGGGTGTTTCGTCAAAAGATCCCGGCTGGCGTCGCTGTAATAGACCCGGTGCGAACATCTTGAACAATTTCCTTGATAAAATCTGACCGCCTGTGATTGCAGGTTGGGAAGAAAATTTTCAGCCGTATAGCGATTGCAAATTATCAGGTCCGCTTTTGTCATTATTTGGACTCCTTCGGTTTGTAATCCGGAGAATAGACACGAGGGATCTCTACACCAGCGTCACCGGCTTCGACCTTGACCAAATAGTTATGAAATTCCTTGGCGTGTTTTTCGTGCTTATCCTGGGCATACAGGAGGCGTTGGAAAGCATCTATCTGGCGGTAATCAACCTCGAAATCTTCGGCGATCTGTTTGATTTCGGCTTGAGATTTCCAGTTTCCGTTTTCATAGAGTCTTGCCTTCGGTGTGTGGATAATGAGCCACAGAAGCCGCGAACGCTCGTCAGCGGTTAAATTCTTGATCGGATCGTCGTCAGTATATGAGTTTTGACCGATCTTTTTAAGACCCATCGCCCGGCAAATAATTACGGCATTATCGGTGCTGAAATAACATTGGAATTTCCAAAGCAAATTGGTCAGCTGATAAAGATAATCATCGGCTTTTTCCGGATGATTAAAAATAGTATGTTCGGCATCGAATTTCTTGGCAGCTTCAGCCAGGACCATTCGACGAACGATCTCACCGACGTTGACATCAATGATCTCTTCTTTGCGGTCCCGGCGTTCCTTTGATTCGATTGCCAGAACTTCTTCGGTTTTTTCTTCTTTGGGAAGGCTTGAAACATATTGCCGGTGGTGAACCGGGCATTTGGTTGACTTTTTGCAGATCAACTGCTTTTGCCCTTTTTGGGGACCGTCCGCATAAATCGCATAAATCGCCCGGTCGCAATTTAGTGAAGTCAAAACTTCATATTCATTAGAAGTTAGAACCGTTTCGGAAACATTCTTTTTCA
>JAGXRH010000243.1 GCA_018335975.1 Ignavibacteriales bacterium | reverse complement strand
CTATCCACCTGCATGGAAAAGGCAGTCCAATCGTTTAATTCAAGAGCGATAGACCCATACCCGTGAATAGTATTTTTTGAAAATGAAACATCGCCGGCATATTCGGAACCATCTGTGTACATTCCGTTACCAAAACCAGAGATGGTATTATTTTCAACGGAAACAGTAGGTGCATTATCACCGAAACCACTAAAATAGGGAAGATATATTCCGTTTCCGGTAAAACTATTACCCTGAATAGAGTTCCCGTTTATCACCACATCACCGTTTTCAACATACTCAACATAGATTCCGTCGGTGCCGGAGTTGAGGATAGTATTGTTCGAAATGTTTAACGTCGGTAGTTCCTTTGCATTTGGGTGGCGCGTCAGATTATGTTTTGTTCTCGGTTGAGTTAAAAGCGCTGTTACTCTCTCCGTACGTTCGGTGGAAGAATGTTGCTTTCGTGAAATCCGACTTTCTTTCATTTGTTGTTTTCGCTGACTGATATTATCACGAAATTTTTCTCTGGATGACTTGGCGGATGAGATATGTGAACCTGAGAGATTTTTTGCGGGGGAAGCACTGGAAAATCCGACATAAATTGCGCCGCTGGAGGTGATGTCGAACTCGTTATCTGAAATTCCCAACACACTGCTATTCGAACTATAAACAGTTAATCCGTTTCCTTCAATGCCATCTCCGCGAAAGATATTATTCTCAAAGAAGGAATTTCCGCCTACATTCTCGCACCACATTCCTGCGTAAGAGAATGAAAAATTACAATTGGTCATCGTTAGTTCGTACGGGTATTCGCCGTATGTATATCCCGCTGAACCGACATCTGTAAATGTGCAGTTGTCAAAGGAAAAAGAGCAACTATCGCTTAATGAATAGACATCCAAACCTGCGGGAGAGTTGAATTCTGTTCCGGTTGCCTGAAGTCCGGAAAGGGAAAAGTCAACTTTTGCTCCTTCCATCACGACAGAGGTGAGAGTTGACATAAACTGGCTTGCAACAAGTTTAACACGGATGAATTTTAAAGAGCGTAAAAAATCAGAATAAACGTAGAGTCCATTTGCTCCTCCGAGAGTATTGTTGGATGAAGACTTTCCAGGACTTTCGAATTCAATATTGATTGTATCGGATGAACCCGATTCGAAAATGAGTGTTCCCCGATTTGGTCCTGCGGGGTTAATATTGAACGAAAAGATTGAATAACTATTATCCAATAATTGCAGGACGAGCGTATCAGCGATACCAAATTCCGCGATATCAGACATTGCCTCATCAATTGATGAATAGTCGCCTCCCTCTAAAGCGATTGTTTTAGTCACTTTAGTTTTTGCCGGCGAAGTCGGTATTTTCCCGTTAGGAGATGAATAAAGTGAAGGAGAGATGAAGAAGAAAAAAGCACTCAACAGAATGCCGTAAATGAGTTTGTTCGATTTGTTCATGGTAAATTCCTTAGAGAATGGTGAATAATGTTTTGTAAAAAAAAATGCTGTAAAAAATTACGTGATATTATAGGGAATTATTTCTGAAAATTCCAATGCTTTTGAAATATTTTTGCAATGCTGTAGAATTACGCACAGCAACAAATCATTCTGAAGTTGAATCCTGAGGAGTAATTTTCTCCCATTGTTTGGTGAGTGTCTGTTCAAATTCTTTATCAGGAAGATTTTTTGAAAGAAGAATCAGCGGTTTTATTATTTCCATATTCGAAGAAAATTTTTCGGCAATCTTTTTGTAAGGAATGCGTTCGAGCGTGGATTTGTCAGCAATCTGCATAATCCGATTTAAAGCGTTTGTAATGTAATCACTGTTTCCGCTTTTGACTGAAATCAGAAATAAATTGTTGAGCGTGTTTATCTCATTCGTTGAGTCTTTTATTTCCTCGTACATCTGTGCAAGAAGAGCAATGGATTGGGGATGGCAACGGAAGGTAATTTCTTTTTTTAATTCTTCGATGCCTTCCTTTTTATTCCCCGATTGAAATAAAGAAACACTCCGAATCAGGTGGCTTTTAGGATAGGCAGGATATTTTTTTATAAGCGAATCTGAAAGGGCAAGCGCGATTTCGAACCTCCCGGTTTGTGCTGCTGTTCCTGCAGTATTATAGAGAAGAAACGGGTTTTCTGCAAACTGATGTAATCCGGAGGAATAACTGCTGAACGCCGCGGTAGCATTTCCCCCAATTTCAAATTTATATCCATCGAGCGTCAATCTATCTGCGCGAAACCGATGAACTTCGCGAGGGATGTAGAGAAAAAGAATAACAAAATACGCTGCTATCGGAAGCAAGTATATTTTTCGAAAAAAAACCGGAACGGGAAAAGAAAATTCTTGATGCGCTTCTTTATTACTTTTGATGGAAAAAAGAGCGGCAACCATAAGCCACCACGTAAGTTGAACGGGAATAATGCGAAGACTGACGTTTCCTAAATTATCCACGAGTGAAGCGACGATGCCGGAAACAAGACCAACGACAATGAAGCGGTCAGAAGAGTGAGAAAAGGAAATACTGTCTTTAGTTTTTTTTCCGACGTAAAAAAGCAAAGCACAGAATGCAACAAAGCCAAGTATTCCACACTCAGAAAGTATTTCCAAATATTCGTTATGAGCGTGTACGACGATATCTTCACTTTTCGACATCCAGTATTCGTTCGAGCGGAAAAGCGGATAAAACACTTCGAATGAACCAAAACCATTTCCAAAAACCGGGGAGGAAAGAAATGCCTTCCATGCGCTCTCATAAAATTCTATTCTGCGAATGAAGGATGATTGTTCCGTAAAGAGAATAGAGAATCGCTGGATGATAGTTTCGGAAAAGTACAAGAGAAGAAGCGCGGTTGATGCTAAGGCTATAAAAAAGACATTTCTTATTTTTTTGGAATTATATTTTTCTTTCAGGAGAGGAATAGTAAGGGAAATAAATGTTACCCCGCCGAATGCGAGTCCTATCCATGCGCTTCGTGTGCGAGTGAGGAGAAGCATTCCAAGCAGTACGGCAAGCAAAATGCACAGGAGAATTTTTTTTCGTCCGGAGGTGGATTCCAAAAAAAGTTGTGCTGCAATAAATGGAATGAGCATCACGAGGTAGCCGCCGAAATATGTTGTATTTCCAAAAGTGGAAATTAACTGGCGGGAAGAATCGGCAAGAATGGTAATACCAAAACCTGAATAAAATTCAACTGTCAATGCCGCCGCGCAACTTCCGGCAGCGAGCAGGGTAAGAAAATTGAGGAAACGTTTATGGATTTCCTCTTTTTGCAACAACTGAGTTGCAATGCCGGTAATGGCGAGAATGATAAATAAATACAGAAGGTTTAGTCTGCTCACGTCAATATTTTTAGTAACAATGAGTGAGAGGAGACAGGTTGCAAAATAAATGCCTATGAGAGGAAGAAGGGGAGAAAAGATAAATTGAAATTGATTTTCTTTCCAACGATAGGAACACCATACCACAATAATCGCCCCCCCGAAAATACAAAGCATTGTCGGTTTGAGTATGGTATTATCATACACGTCTATCGAAATGACGAAATAAACTGATGCGAGAAGAAGGTAGAGTCCGTATTCGAGAATGTGTAACTCATAAGATTCATTCTGAATATTACGGGACTTTTTTTTCATCGTTACTTTTTTGAGAAAAGAAACTTCTGTTTATGAGGAGGGAAAAGGAAACCGTTATGCGCGGACAACGACCAATTGTATTTCCTCGGGCATAATCGCGGAAACCGATTGGATGACATCGCCGCTTAACGCTTTCGAGACAAGTTTTTTACTGGTAGCGCCGAGGAAGACGATTTCACAACCAAGTGTCGCGGCTTGTTCCACAATG
>JAGXRH010000242.1 GCA_018335975.1 Ignavibacteriales bacterium | reverse complement strand
AAAACAATAACTCCTCAGCATCAAAACTATTCAAACCTTGTTGTCTATTACGACTTTGACGAAAATGTTCTTCCCATTCCGGACAAAAGCGGAAAAAATAACAATGGAAGTGTTTTCAATTTTAATGCCAACCCATCTTGGATTACTTCAACCGCAGGTGTTGGTGTTCCTTATTTTAACTTTAAAGAAATTATTCCATTTAAAGATTTCGGAACACTCGTTGTTGGTGAAACTAAACTCGATTCTTCAATCGTAATAATTAACACTGGCGGAAAGTCACTACACATAACCTCATCACTTACTGATAACCAAAATTACACTGTTATGCCAGCCTCATTCTCTGTTAATCCGGGAGAAAAAAAGAGAGTGTTTATTAAATACACACCGGTCGTAGGTTCGATAGGTACTGAAGGATTCGTACAAAGTGTATCCGGCTATTTTTACCATAACTCAGGTGGGGTTGCCAGCGTTGATTCTTTTTATGCAACAGGAAAAGCGGTTGAAATTACCGGAAGCAATAATAAAAATCTGCAATCTATGCCGTATAATTATTCTGCAATTGATGTGAGAACTCTGCCTTCATCCGATAACTACACCGTATCATTTTGGGCGAAAGACATCAGGACCGTAGTCATAGATTATTTTTTACTTTCCGTAGCGCCGATGCAATTCTACGGTTCTGATTGTTTACAAAATTTGCCTAATAAATTAATACAGAGTATTTACAGTTATGAATGGCATCATTACACAATACAGCTTTCAAAAGTACCTAATGAACGAAACAGCCTTCTGACCTACATTGACGGAAAAAACTATTCCAGGATCCTTCTCGGTAATAGCGCGGACTCAGTAAGCTACATAAATAGAATTCGCATTTCATCATACTCAAACATTGATGAACTCGCTATTTGGAATACTATTCTTTCCCCTAATGAAATAATAAAACTTTCACATTATTCCAATATCACTGTTTCTCCATACAAACCAAACTTAATGGGATATTACCGGTTCGAAGAACCTGCATCCTTAACAATAGCTGATTCTAGTGGGAATGGAAGAAATGCGATCACCGGTCAACTTCCGACCTTAACATTGTTTTCAGGCGCACCTACGGGGGAACCGCTCATATTGAAAGGAAATGACGTTCTTCGAGATCATAATTTCGGAAAAATTTCGTTTGGCGATTCTTCAAGATTGAATGTAACCATGTATAATCCCGGGAATCAGTTATTACGATTATCTTCCGTTCAAACGACAGACTCGTCTTTTTCAGTTGTTGGAGATGTTTCGAAAATTGCGCCAAATGCAAGTCAAACAATTTTTTTGAAATTTAAACCAAAAGTCTATGGAGATTTTATTGATACACTTACCTTTAATCATAACGGTCCAAACTCGCCCTTAAGCATAATTGTAACGGGTCGCTCTACAGGAACAACAACATTAACCGTTCCCACTGTTCTGAATTTCGGCTCGATGCCATTTGGAACTTCATTAACTCAAATATTTACTATAAGAAATAATGGTACTGCACCAGCGATCATAACCGGTATTGCAGAAGATTATGTGGGAAGTCCGATTTTCGTTTGTTCGCCGCTTTCATTAGTCGTACAACCCGGAGCAACTGATTCTATCGCTGTCGCGTTTAAACCGAAATTCGTAGAATATACTTCAACATACCATAAGATTGTTGTACGAACGGAAGATGCAGGAACCTACACAATCCCCGTGAGCGGAAAAGGTACGTATGCAGGTCAGTTGCAAGTTCCAACAACAGTATTGATGTACGAGGATGCAAAAGCGTTATCCGCAAATACAAAATCTGTAGTTATCAATAATCCCGGAACAGGTACAGTTGTAATTACCGGTTATACGTGTTCCGATTCAGATGTAGTGGTGCAAGGACCCGCATCAATACCACCTGGAGATTCAGGTAGAATAACCGTTAGTGTTATTCCGAAACTTCCCGGAGTAAAATCAGGCACTGTTTATATTACCTATGATAAAGCAAATTCAAATGGAGGAGCCATCCCCATGATTGATTCATCCATTACGTTTTCCGCAACAGCAACCTTTGGTCCGCTTACCGATGCAGATAACGCGTTCTATAGTGGTTATACAACTTACTCTGGTGGTAATTATTACGGCTATAATATGGACAAAGGATTTCTGCAGGATTCAAATCGTATTCGTTTTGATTCTGCATTTACCTTTGAAACTTGGATTCAACCGTATGGTGGTGGTTTTCCGATTTTTTATGATAAAGGCGGAATTAAAATTACACTGCATCCGGCAATCTATACATTAAATTATAGTGGTTACTACTATGGTTATTTTAGTTCCTCTGCTTCCACCTACTTCAATAGCTTTTATTTAGGCGTTGAAATGAATTCACAAAGCATTGAGTTTGGTAAACGATCCGCTGACTATACATATGTTACATATGATTATTACGGTAGAACATCTAATTACATTTATAGTGGTTATCAAGGAGATATTCCCAAAGATAAGTGGCTTCATCTCGCAGTTACTTGGAAAGAAGGAGATTTACTTCGAGCATACTTAAATGGTAATCTTATCGGTAGCGCATCTGTTATTGGTTCATCTGTTGCATATCCTGATAGCAATAATGATGGATTTTTTATCAGTCCGTATTATGGATATATGGATGAAACGATGTTATGGAAGAAAGCAAAAACACAAGAAGAAATCCTGCGCTCATATAATGAAGGAATCGGGTCAACAATTGGGTTAGCGGCATACTGGAAATTTTCGGAAACTTCCGGACAGACATTTTTTGATGTGAGCGGAAATAAGAATCATCTCAAAAACAGTAATCCGAGTGATGATAAAAGTTTATCTGTTCTTCCTCTTGATAGTGGGGGATTAATGTTGGGAAATATATCGTTACCTGCTTATAATATTAATTCAACAAACCCAAGAACGGTAAATTTGCCACTCAAAACTTTAGGCAGGAATAGAGGGGTACGAGTGGAATTACCTGATACTACATATGTGAAACTTACCTCTCAATATTTTGGTGTTTCAAAATCTGAATACGAATATTCTTTATTATTATATCCGCAATCAGTTGGTACATCGAACGTAACGATAAATTTTTACGACCTATTAACAAATGAACTTCTTAAAACGTATGAAGTTGCTCTTCGAGGATTTTCATCGAAAATTTCCGGCAGCATAGTGAATAAAACGAACAATGCCGAATGTCTCAATAAACCCATTACGGTTCAGTTGACAAATAATAATAACGAAGTACTCCGCGAAACAACGACAACGTGCGGGTATGAGTTTAATAATCTTGCGCCCGGAGTTTATAAAGTCAAACAATTAGGAATAGCATCGTTCTATTATACACTTGGAGGCAAATGTTACTTCAATTCAGGTATAAGTCCTGGAATTCCAGTACTACGTCGTGACGGCTTTACTTATTCAGTTAACGCTATAACTATTCCAGGAGAAACAAATTACCCGAATAATTTTTCCTCAATAATTTTAGAAACAACTTTTAATACTGGCCTTGCATTTCCTGCAACATTGTGTAGTGGATTTAAAAATCATTCGCTTGCAGGATTAGGGAATGGAAAAACAGCTGATACTGTATCGTGGACAAATCCTGTTGAATGGAACGGAGAATTACCATCGGATACCGCAGATATAGCAGTTGCTTATCCCGGATATTACGACCAGCTTACGGTGAAGTTGGATTTAACAGAACTCGGAGCGTATTGCGCTTCACATAGTTGTACCGGAGATGTAACAACTTTACGCAGTGTATATCTCGCCGATAGCGCAACAATGACTGTTGTAGGAAACGGTGCGTGGAATATCACCAATAATTTATTGGTAGAAGGAAGTATGTTGTTGGATTTGGATTCTAATGCGACCTTACTTCTCGGCAATCTGGAAGTAAAAGGAAATCTTACCATTCCCGAAGGAAAAAATCCTACGATTATTATCAACGGTAATATGACAATTTCGGGAACATTCAATCCCGGAAATTCCACGATCATCCTCAATGGAGAAAAACTTAATACCATCACCTCTCCATTAGCGGTGGGAGATTCGACAAAGAATACGGTTGATTTCTACAACCTCACACTCAATAGCGATTCAACATTGATTGCAGATAATATTCGTATTCATAACCAACTTTTTTTGAATGGTAATGTTCGCTCCGGAGATTCATTGAATGACGTTGGAAGTGAAAACGATAATATTATTATTGTATCACCTTCCCCTGATGCTATTGTAGGAAATGGTAAGGTATTGAATGGAACAATCGTTCGCTCCATTGACCAAAGTGAACCGGGAACATATCGTTTCCATACACCTACAACACAAATAACATTAACATCTTCTCAAAATTTACCAACGTTTATCTCTTTGAGTAGAGTATTAAATACAATGCCGGTGGATACATTTTATAATGTATTGAAAGGTGGAACCGTGAATGAAACAGATAATACTGTAACCGCGAACGACGTTTCTCTCGATGGAAAATGGAAATTTGCGTCATCGAATTATCAACAGAATGATCCCACCGGCGGACCGGTGTATGAAATAATCTCAGATGGAGGCGCCACTGCAGATATTTCCTTAACGTATGATGTTGCACAACTCAATGGACTCGATGTAAGTTCGCTTGCACTTATTCAGGAAGTTTCCGCGTTGAAAATCTTCAGCAAGAATGATAACGACGGCGATATCGTTTCAGATACTGATAGAACAGAACTCGAATGGTCATTTTCTCTCTATCGTGATTCTGTTTCTGAACAATCATTTGTTGAAACCTACACCGGAAGTAATTTGACGGTTGAAAACCTTTCGAACGGGAAGTATATCATTGTTCCGAAAGATAGCGTGGGTTGGAGAATTATATCGAAGATGGTAAATAATATCTCATCCTATGATTCTATTCCTGTGTCGGAAGTAACGGTGTTTATTTCTCCGGGACAACTTAACACGGTTGCATTTACTAGAAATCGTGTGTTCCTAATCATCGCGAGTTCGACACTAAACGGTACCATTACTCCTCAAGATACCATCGAAGTTGCCATGAATCGTTCGGTAACATATTCCATCGTTCCGAATTTTGGATACCGTATCAATAGCGTCGTCATTGACGGATTTGATATCGGAGCAACAAATAGTTTCACATTCGATGATGTTTCGGAACCACACACAATCTCGGCAACATTTGTCTTCGATGATAACGTGTTGTTCAGAACATTTGCTGCTAATTCTGATCTATCCAAGAAAGCAACAAAACTTGCATACAAGAAAGGAAGTCTTGTAGCGCCGCCGAATATTGCAACCGCAGTAGAAGGTGAATTTAAGAAACTTGGTAAACCAGGAGCAGTATTTCTCGGAGTTCCGCAAACAGTAAAAGCCGATGCAAAAAAATATGCATGGATTGCATACAAGAAAGCTGGCGATTTAGGAAAACTTTTCACTTCACCGCACAGCGAAAAATACTATCCGCTTGATACACTACGAGGAACAAAATCGAAAGCAATTACAGGTTTGGTGAAAGCAGAACGGAAGAAATACAACAACAAAGCATTCGAACAAGCGGTCGCATTCAAACTCAATTTGTATGCAAGCGAAGACAGTATTACACCCAATAACTTTGGCGCATTAGTTCTCGATACTGCACTTACTCTTGCAGGAAAAGAGTTACATGGTGTAACTCTTTCTGATATTTCACTGTATCTTGATACGGTAATGACATATTGGAAAGCCAGAGGAATTGATGACGACACTGCGTATGCAGAATTAAAGGCCGTGATTGATATTATCCAACTTATCAACGAAGGATTCTCAGCGCCGATATCCGCAACCAATCATACACTTGCAAGCGAATCAGTGATAAAGAAAAATCCGTATGCAGTAATACTCAAAGGTGTGAAACGAGCAAGTGATGTAGGATTTGTTAAATTTATTGCGGGAAAACAAGTTCGCAGAACACCAATACTTGCCGAAGAAATCCCGACATCATTCGCGCTGTATCAAAACTATCCGAATCCGTTTAATCCAACAACGACGATACGTTTTGATTTGCCAAAATCATCGTTAGTATCATTGAAGATATACAACATTCTCGGACAGGAGATAACAACACTTCTCAACAAGCAAGAATACGACGAAGGACAATACGAAATCGTATTCGATGCAAGCCGATTAGCAACGGGTGTGTATTTCTATCGTCTCTCGCTCAACGATAATTCCTTTACGGAGGTGAAGAAATTAGTGTTATTAAAATAACCTAAGGTAACATATCACATCTGCAAACCAAAAGGTCAAGCAATTACTCGCTTGACCTTTTTTTGTTATTAATTCTGCTTATTCCACTTTCTTATAAATGCTTCGCGTTCATGTTTATACTTCAGTCCGAAGTTTGCTTCCAACATTTCATGAGTTTCGAAATCATTGTGTAGCGGATTTCGCTCGAGATAATTTCATACAAAGCTTCTACCAATCCCGTAGGAGTATTGCCCTTTTGCTTGAAATGTATAATCACCCATGATAATGTTATCGAAGACACCAAATTTTAGTTTTCCAATGTTGAAGATGAAATCAAATTCGATTGTTGGAACTGAGTTCGATGCAGTAAGATTGTTGAACTGGGTATAGTATTGCAGCGCTTCCTCGCGGTCGGTGATTGCAAAATTTTCTGCCCACCACTCATAATAAAACCATGGG
>JAGXRH010000241.1 GCA_018335975.1 Ignavibacteriales bacterium | reverse complement strand
CGCTTTCGTGCGGATGTCGGAGTTCTCGAAGTGCGATTACTCGGCACGTGTGTTATCTGTCCGATGTCGAAAATGACATTGCGCGCAGGTGTTGAACGTATCGTGATGCACGAAGCCCCCGAAGTAAAACGCATCGAGCAGGTGCATTAACCATCTTCCCGCAGGAGAACCTTTCTATTGAGAAACAATATTACGAAGAATAAAAAATTGTTGTCAAGTTTTAACAAGTGATTTATTCGCCCACGGTGGAAAATTTTTCTCAAGATTTTCGCGATTTTTTTTCTCCTAACTCTTCGAAAAGAAGTATATTTCTCACCAAAATACGTTCGACAAAACAATTATGAAAGCAATCGAATTTGAAACACAAATTGAAAAAGGAATAATCAAAGTTCCTAAACGATATCCTGAATTTGAAAATAATAAAGCGAGAGTAATCGTTCTTGCAGAAGAACCTACTATCATACACGAAAAACATTCTCAAATTTCAGAAAAAGATTTTTTTGAAGTTTGTGGAATCTGGGAGGGAAAAAACGTTACGAAAGAATCGTTGCGAGCGGAAGCGTGGAGAGTTTCCTGATGGTACTCTGCGATACCAATATTGTTATCGAACTTTTCAAGAATAATGAACAGGTGAAACAGAAATGCAGAATGATTGGTTTTGAAAACTTAGCAATCAGCGCAATAACTGCAGGGGAATTTTATTTTGGCGCTTTGAACAAAGATGAAATGGCAAGAATAAAAAAATCTTCTTCAATTCTATACGATGCTGGATGTGAATAAAGAAATTACATCGTCGTTTTTGGAATTGATGGAAAAATATAGTTTAAGTCATAAACCAAAAATAGACGATATGCTTATTGCAGCAACTTCACTTTGTTATGGTATAGAACTTTTCACGTTGAACGTCAACGATTTTAAGTTTATTCCGAAGATAAAACTTATTTCCTTGTCGTAGTTTATTCTTCCAGCCCCGCCATCCTCTTAACTTTCCATTACCGAGTCATTGATATATGCGGAGCAAACGACGTCTCCCATAACATTGATAACGGTTCTTCCCATATCAAGCAGTCTATCCACGCCGAGAATAATTGCAATGCCATCGGGAGGAACACCGACTTGCGCCATCACAATCATCAGCAACGGTAACGAACCTCCGGGAACCCCCGCAACACCAATCGAAGAAATAACACAGAGCATAACGACAAGAATTTGCTGACTGATGGAAAGGTCAACTCCAAACACCTGAGCGATGAAGAGGACAACTGCCCCTTCAAACAACGCTGTTCCATTCATATTCATTGTTGCGCCGAGCGGAAGAACGAAGGATGCAACTTTCGGTCTGATTCCAAGTACCGTTTCGGAAATCCGAATAGATGTTGGTAATGTTCCATTACTGGATGAAAGCGAGAATGCCGTTACCATTATCGGCGAGGCTTTGGTGAGAAATTCTATCGGATTGCGCTTCGTGAGAATCTTCAGTAATATTGGATAGAAAAGAAATAAAACGATTGCGTAGCCGAGCAGAATGAGAAAAACATATATACCGAGTTTCTGCAACAGATCAAGCCCGAACCGCGCGGTAACGGAAAAGATTAAACAAAAAACTGCGATGGGTGCAAGTTTCATTGCAAAACCGACGATGGTAATCATTGCTTCTGAAAGGGAATCCAACCATTTTATCATTGCTTCACGTTTTTCATCAGCAATTTTTGTCAACGCTGCGCCGAGGAGTAATGAAAAAACGATTAATGGAATCATTTCCATATTCACTATTGCTTTCGTGATGTTGCGCGGGATGAACATATCGAGGATTTGATTGACGATACCTAAAACTCCTGTAGCAACAGCGGTTCCGGTTTTCGATTGTATTTCACTCGCTTGTGTTGCGTATGATTTCATCAGGATTTCCCGCGCTGCCGGGTCAAATCCGTCTCCAGGTCTCACGACTTCAAGTAGTGTAATTCCAACGGTTGCGGCAAATGCTGAGGTGATGAGAAAAAAAAGCAACGTTCGCCCGCCAATTTTTCCAAGTTTGGAAATATCGCCAAGTCCCGCAACACCGGAAGCAAGTGAAGCAAACACCAACGGAACAACGACAATAAAAAGCAGCCGAAGAAAAATTTGACCCACCGGATGCGCAATGGTATCAATGAGCGTATTTAATACTGCCTGCGCACCGACATTTCCCGATACCGAAATATTAACAATTATTCCAGCAAGAGCGCCTAATCCAAGCGCGAACATTATCATTGTATGTGAGGAGATGTTTTTTATTGATGTTGCCATAAATATTTTTTCGTTGTAAAATTCGCGTAGAAACTACAAATAATTTATTAGTGCGTCAAGTATTTTGGGAAGAAAACTTCGGATTGTTTGTTTCCGTTTGAATGAAAGGCAGAGACCTCAGTCAAGTCTTTCGCTGTGGGTGAGAGAATGGGGGATTTTTCAGAAAAACGAAGGAAGTAGTGCAATCGTTATTTTTTCACCAGAACAATTTTTGAGCCGGAATCATTATTGCAAATGGTAAAGCATTACATAAATAATTACTCCCGTTGCGGAAACATAAAGCCATACCGGATACGTCCACCGTGCGATTTTTTTATGAGAAGCGAATTTTTCCAGTAAACCAAAACGCAGTGTAATTATTGAAAGAATGGGAACACCCGTTGCGAGAATGGTGTGGGAGAGAAGAATGGAAAAATAGATGGTGCGGGAAAACCCTTCGCCCGCAAACTTTGTAGAACCATGGAAATAGTGAAATGTAAGATACGAGATGAAAAAAAGAACCGATGTAGTAAACGCCGCGAGCATATACTTTTTATGAGCTGAGCGATTTCCTGATTTTATTTGCCTGCGACCGATGATGAGAAGCGTGGCGCATGTTGCGTTCAGGAGTGCGTTCAGTGTTGGAAGAAAATCGAGCATACTATTCTTTCAGCAAACTCCGTACGGTAAGATATAACTCCTTCATTTTTTCCTCGTCATCGGAATCGAAGTAATTCGTAATTTCCGTTTTTCGGTTGAGAAGCACAAATTTAGAACTATGCACAATGTATTCTTCGGGCGTTCCTCCTTCTTCATAAAATGCGAGTTTGAAATCTTCGCGGCACAAACGAACAATTTCCTCTTTCGCCCCTGTGAGAAACAGCCATCGTGTTGAATCGGGGTATTGATGATTTGGTCCTACGCCATATCCTTCAGCAAATCGTCTCAGCACCTCCACCGAATCTTGTTCCGGGTCAACAGAGAGGGAGAGGAAACGGACATTGTTTTCATATTTGAACATTTGGTATAACTCAAGCAATTTCGTCGTCATTATGGGACAGGAACCGGCGCAGTTGGTAAAAATAAAATTCGCAATAACGATGTCTCCTTCCAATGATTTTTTGGAAACAGTATTACCGTATTGGTCAAGCAGCGAAAAATCATTCACCGGCATTCGTAGGGACTTTGTCGTTACCGAGTTGTTTTTTTCCGAAAGTGATTTCCACGACCAGAGAGCGATGACGCCGATGATAACGACAACGAGAATTCCCCATAATGCGCGTTCATAGATAGTCAGTTGTTTCATTGTTTTCTCGCAGATTGTACACAAAGAAAAGTCATTGTGATGGTGAAGAGAAGAGTGATGCCGAAAGAGAATGTGAAGTCGAGAAAGTTTTCTTTCCGCACGGAATTATTCCAGTATAAAATATGCCGGAAAACGTCGAGGGCGTATGCGAGCGGATTGAGTTTCATTATCCACGCAAGCCACACCGACGCGCCGGTCGTGGGAAAGAGCGCTCCCGAAAGAATCCACAACGGAACAAAAACGAGATTCATTATGGCGTGAAACCCCTGAGTTGAATCGAGCCGCCACGCAAAATAAAAACCCAATCCCGCAAGACCGAAGGAAACAAGAAAGAGCGCACATATCGCCGCGAGCGTGGTGCCGATAGTGAGGGAAATTTCTGCAAGCGGCGTAAAAAGAAGAAACAGACTTCCCTGCAGGGTTGCGAGTGTTGCGATGCCGAATAATTTTCCCAGCACAATGCTTGCGCGTGATGCGGGCGAAACTAACACCGATTGTAAAAATCCTTCCCGCCGGTCTTCAATAATCGAGATAGACGCAAATATGGCGGTGAAAA
>JAGXRH010000240.1 GCA_018335975.1 Ignavibacteriales bacterium | reverse complement strand
AAAGCATCGGTAACAATCGGCAATCGAATATTAGTGCTCGCATCAAACCCCATCATCGTGTTGTTTGTCGGTTCTTCCCCCAAACGCACCTTATCGCTGAGCGTTGCTTGATTCAAATTCATTATCGTTGCGCCGAATGTTGTGTTTGGCAGCGGCTCCATTTCTGCGCGCGCCCCTAATTGTGTTTTCGAGGCAAGTTGAAATAAATCATTTTGTTCGTACGTGATTTTCAAATCAGCGCCGGGTACAAGCGCGGCATCATTCTTGATTATGATTTCTCCGAGAATATAATCAACGGTAAAATCTATCCCCTGCGCCATCGGGGTTCCGTTCGCGGTAACTTTTACACTTCCTTCAACAACATTGAATCCAAGCGGGTAGCGTGATGTAACTTCGGCTGTGTATTTTCCCCGAATGATATACACATCCTGCGATTGTGCCAACGTCCTTGCGGCATCTCGCAAACTATCATAGACTTGGGGATAAATATAATCGTCGAGCAAAAGAGAATCTCCACTTGTTGGGGTATTCGTGATAAAATATCGAAAGATAGTTTCATCAAATGGTTCAAGTGTTGGGAAAATCACTTCGCCGCGTGATGTATTCACCGTAGTGAATGGAACAAAATCGAAATTGCCGTCAGGGGGAGGTGAGCGTTGAGCATTACGTTTATCAAGTCCTAAAATTGTGAGTAGTTTAATGTCGGTACCTAATGGATTGATACTTTCTTTTTTCTCCTCATCTCTTTCAAAAAATATTTTTAGTTCAAAGCCCTCTTCTTTCAGGTTCTTTGCATCCAGACTGAAAATATTCCGAAGTTGTAACTTCCACGCTTTGTGGAAAGGAAGTAAATTGATTGGGCGAATCAGTTTAAGTATGATAGTTCTGTTCGTTGTATCGTTACCGATAAACTCACCAAAAAGAAGGTCATCATTTGGTGAGTTTGAAATTCCTTCCCGCCTGTAGGCAACTGCGATGGCTTGGTCGGTGTTGAGATTTTTCAGGAAAGAAATATAGCCCGTCGCATCGTTGATGATATAATCCGCATTACGTTCGAGGCGGTAAAAATTTCCAGCAACGGTATCCCCGTTTGCGGCAGACTGGATGTTTCGCAATGAATCATAAAGCGGGTCAATGGGCGCGTTGGGAGAGTAACTCGGAAGGTCAATCCATGCCACTGCATTTCGGTCGCCCGGTTGAACAGCGCCGCTTCTTCGCATTACCCAAACTTCAATGTCTTTTACTTGAAATTCCGGGTCGTACGTTGGATTGAGTGAACTGTAGTACGTCTCAAATAACGGGCGATACAACGTGTCTAAAAAATAATGGTTTGGAGAATAATCATAAGCACGTTTATCAAATGTTTTTTCCGTTGCCCCTCCCTTTACTGAAACTTCGCGTATCTGTCCTTTTTTCTGTGAAGCAAGAGAGTACAGCGTGATGGGACCAAATTGCATTTTTGCTTTCACACCAAATAACGCCGCGCTACTCCCAAAATATCCCGGTGCGCTCATCGAAACGTTTCCTGCTTCAACGCTTTGTACAATCTCATCATCATAACCTGTGTACTTTAGTTTGAGTTGGTTTTCATATTCAAAAACACGTTGGGTATTCCAGTCTGCGAGAATGTTAAGTTTATCGCCAATCGTTCCGTTTACATTTACCTGAACTTCCTGATTGAAATTTGGGTCGGTAGTTTGCTGGTCGCTTAATGATGTTGAGACGAGGTCGCTTTTTTGCGTCCGAAATCCAGCGTGAATATCTACCGCTCCTGAAACTCGAAGATTGATACGCGGTGGTCCGAAAATACTGAAGAGTGGATTAGCCGGAACAGGAATATCAATATTAGTGATAGAACTGAATAACGAGCCGAGCGCATCTTGTCCCGTGGCTTTAAATTGATAAAAGTACACACTGTCTTCCCACAGACGTTGTTGTTCATTTTCGATGCGCAATGTGGTGTATTCCTCCAGAGAGAGTGTAATTGGTACCCGAATATCTTCGCCGTACCACGTTTCCCGTACAGAAACAAATTTGCCCGAAGAATCCAATTTCACTTCCCGTTGGTACGCAGGATGGTTGATGTTGAGCGCGAATGAATGTTGTTTCGGGCGAAAGGGATTTGCGGCGAGCGCGGGCGTTTGAAAATCATTCCATTGTCGAATTCGTTCGGTCGAATCATTTTCAACGACGTAAGAGGTATCGCGGATAAATCCCAATGCGATACTATCAACCACGCTCAAACGTGGTATTGTATCTTTTGCTAAGCCGATGGTGTCGGACTTTTCCGTTATGAGTTGGTCTTTGCTTTTCGTGGAATCAATTGATTCCGGTTCGCCATCTTTTTTGTCATCAGCAATTTCTATGGGGGGTATTTTTTCAATTGTGGAAGAATCAAAAACGGCGACAGTCGTATCTTTTTTTGGAAGCGGTGATGTTATTTGCGTTACTGCAGAAGTATCTTTTAATGATTGTTGCTGCTCCGATTTTTTTTCGGTTTTTGAGAGGGAATCTTTTTTTACCGGAACTGTTGTAAGAGACTCTTTTATCGCTTCGACAATCGGTGTTGGAATTTTTGATGAAGAGTCATCAGGTTTTAAACCAAGACTTTTCTTTTTTTCTACAACTGATGAATCGGTTTGTTTGGCTGATTCTTCCGGAATATGCTGAAGACTATCGGGTGCAAGTGTGTCTTCGGTAATTTGGGGAGGGGGGAATTCAATTTTTTTTTCGATTTGTGTTGAATCCAGATTGGTGACAACAGGCATCGTCGTCGTTTGAATAGAACGATAAACGACAACAGTCGTTGCGATTGCACCAACGGTAATTGCGGTTGCGGCAATGGGATACTGGCGAACAAACGAAAAAAATCGTTGTAGAATTCGTCGAAAGAGATTCACGAAAAACGCTTGTTATTTACGAAAGAGTACGAGCAGAAACGATAACGGTGAATATCTGTCAAATTGTGATATCACCGTAAAAATTAAATATGTGATTGTATAAAATAAAAAAGTAACAACAAGCGCGATACATAACCTTCTGCTGTGAATGAAATTGCGTGCAAAAGTTACCAAAAACTTACTCGATTTCAAATAAAATCTGAGAAAGAATATGAAGCAGTGTTGCACATTGAACAAATAAGTCGGTTAAGAGGTTTCCTCCTTCAAAAGAAATTCTTCAAGGTTGTGTACAGACTTATTTTTTTTGTAGGTTTTAACTGAAAATATGAGAAAATCTGAAATTACAACACCCGAACCTTTGGAAGAGGAGCGAGAATTCGATGTTTCGCTTCGTCCCCGGACTTTCGAAGATTTTATTGGACAAAATAAATTACGAGAAAATCTGAAAATATTTGTAACCGCCGCACAACAACGTAACGAAGCGCTCGACCATGTTCTGCTCACAGGTCCGCCCGGGTTAGGAAAAACGACACTCGCAAATATTATTGCACTTGAACTCGGAAAGAATATTCACATAACTTCGGGTCCGGTATTAATCAAACCGTATGATTTAGCGGGAATTCTCACCAACGTTGCGGAGCACGATATCGTTTTCATTGACGAAATTCACCGCTTGAATAAAACAGTGGAAGAGTATTTATATTCTGCAATGGAAGATTTCCGCCTCGATATTGTACTCGACTCAGGACCGAATGCGCGAAGTGTGCAACTTACACTTCCCAAGTTTACGCTTGTTGGCGCTACAACTCGGCAGGGATTATTGAGCGCACCGCTTCGTTCACGATTCGGAATTAACCTTCGGCTTAATTATTACGATTCAGTATCCTTATGTTCCATCGTAGAACGCTCAGCCAAATTATTAACTGTTCTGCTGGAAAATGATAGTGCGATTGAAATTGCGAAACGTTCACGGGGAACTCCTCGGATTGCAAACCGTCTTCTGAAACGATGCCGTGATTTTTCAGAAGCACATCCTCAATTTCAAAAGCAAAAGAATGGTATCACGTTGGAGGTTGCAAAAGTGACTCTCCGCGAGTTGGAGGTTGATGAAAGCGGTCTTGACGAAATGGATAAACGTATTCTTACAACAATCATAGAAAAATTCAAGGGAGGTCCGGTTGGTGTTGGAACGGTTGCCGCCGCAGTGGGGGAAGATACAGGAACTCTGGAGGAAGTGTACGAACCGTACTTGCTTCAGGAAGGATTCCTCCAACGAACTCCGAGAGGGAGAGAAGCAACCGACCGTGCCTACGCGCAATTACACTTGATAAAAAAGAACAGGATGGAAGAAACGCTCTTTACGAACAACGAATGAATGAGAAAATTTTCGCCCGCTAAAAAAATAAACGCAAGTTGCCGATAATACTTATGGAAGGTTTATTCAACAATCATTATTTCACTTTCAACCCAAGGATACAACTATGAAACGCTACACGAAATAC
>JAGXRH010000239.1 GCA_018335975.1 Ignavibacteriales bacterium | reverse complement strand
CCCGCCGTAAAAGATGTACCAACGCCATTAAAAGCACAAATTCAAAATTTACCAAGACAAACTAGCCCTCATCGTGAAAGCTCAAGCGATTTAACCTGGATACGGATGGATAGTATGCCGAATGTGTATGGCGTTTCAAATGCTGATATTAACCCGCTTGCCTATGACCCGTGGAATAATAGCGTTGCTATGATATATCGCGGACATCTCAACTATCAACCACCAAATCCAACCACAGGTTCATTGTGGTATGGTTTCTCATCAAATGAATTAGCAAGTTGGACGCGCATTGGTAAATTGAACGCAGATATAGAACAATACGCGAGATATCCAAGTGCGACTATATCGAATCCAACCCACAGTCCTTCACAAACAAATGTAAAATTTATTTACTCATTCCCACATCTTACGGGAGGAAGTGCGTTTGGGACTTTAGGATATGGGTCGGATCCTTATTTAGAAAATACCCCATTTACAGTACTAACACCATCATCCGATTATGGATCTCAAACGTACACCTGGGTTGATGAAAACCAACCTAATGTCTATTTTTTAGTTGAAAGGACGGGTCCTCCTTATCTCATAGAGTTTTGGCGTTCAACGAACCAAGGCGGCTCTTGGAGTATTACGCAAACCTGGGATGCCACCGCAACGTGGACAACACTTTGGAGTGAACGGGGTCAAAAGGTGGGTAGTACTATTTACGTTGAGGCTGTTGCCGAGCCGCTCGGAAACACAGATCCCTTGATGCCCATGCTGACGAAATCAACCGACAATGGAGTAACCTGGACAGATTGGGAAACGGTGGATTGGCGTACGATACCAGCATTATCCCAATATGATGATGTGGGTTCAATAGACGAAAGAATTTCACATGACTTTGTGGTTGACGCTTATGGATTTGAGCATATATTTATTTCTTTAATAGATGTAAATATCGTGCCAGAAAAATTGGACATCGTGGAAATCTATAGAACTCCAAACGGATGGAATGCAAATATTATTGCTCCCCGCACACTTTCGTTTGTACCTGGTTTTGTAGCGCTTACCCAGATGGATTGCGAATTATTTGCTTCTATAAATGTTGACAGGACATACATTGCAGTAAAATGGGTTGATGCTCCAGCGGAGGGGGAGAGCGCAGGTGATATATTTATTCGTGGTAGAAGTATTACGGGAGTTTGGGGACCGATAATGAACGTAACGCAAACAAGCGGTCCTTATGGAAGAGAAATGTCCACCCACCTTGCTCCACGGATGAAACTCGTTGGAAATACTGCAACCGTATATTTGACAAAAACAGAACAACTTGTCGTCGTACCTGATAGTATGCTCGATGATACACAACCGTGTGCAATATGGGGAGCCAGTTTTTCTTGGAATGTTGGAGGTGGTCCTATTCCACCTACTCCTTATACTCTTAATTCGACAAATATTTCATTTACATCTGCAACACTAAATGGTACTGTTAATCCTAATGGATTATCAACAGATGTCTATTTTGAGTGGGGAAGCACGACGATGTATGGAAATACAACCCCACAACAAAATATTGGAAACGGGGTGAATTTTGTGAATGTGAATTCAAATATTTCCGGATTACAACCAAATACAACATATCATTTTCGTGTCTCAGCAATAAATAGCACAGATACAAGTAGCGGTGAAGACCGCACATTTGTTACCTTAAGTCCACCAACAATAAATCCTAAAATCGTTTTAGTTAAAGATATTCCATTCGACCAGGGGGGGAATGTTTTGGTAAAATGGGTCGCTTCTGCTTTAGATACAAACGTGAATCAATTCCCATATTATGGTGTATGGCGAGCAATTCCAACAATGTTGAAAAACGATATGCATGTTAATCTACTGAAGCAAATTAAAAACGAAAGCAAGAAAAATAATCCTGGAGAGGGAGAACTCTTTGGTTATACTTGGCAGTGGGTTGGCAATCAACCTGCATTACGATTGCCGGAATATGGCTATGCCGCTTCAACATTGTACGATTCATCGTCTCGAACAAATGGACGACATTATTTTATGATTGTAGCACACACATCTGACCCTAACGTTTTTTATTTATCGAATGTTGATAGCGGCTATTCAGTGGACAATCTTCCACCCTTTGCACCAAAAAATCTTTTTGGACAAAAGGTAGGCAACCAAATTCATCTACGATGGAACAAAAATTTAGAAACGGATTTGCAAGGATATGTTTTGTATCGTAGTGTTACCCCCAATATCAATCCCGATGTCATTCAACCGTTTGCCTCAACTCAAGACACAATATTTATTGATATGAATCCTCTCCCGGGAACGATTTCATACTATATCATTAGGGCAAAAGACGTTAACGATAATTTTAGTATGAAAAGCAACGAGGTACAAGTTTTTCTTGTTGGCGTAAAAGATATTGATGGAGTAACGCCGAATCAGTTTGCGCTATACAAAAATTATCCGAACCCCTTTAACCCGATGACGATGATACACTACGATATTGCTTCACCATCATTCGTTTCCTTGAAAGTTTATGACGTTGGTGGTAATGAAATAGCACGAATCGTAAATGGATTTCAAAATGTCGGAAAACACGAAGCGACATTCAACGCCTCTTCGCTTCCGAGCGGAATATATTTTTACCGACTTACAGCCGGTAATTTTGTTGCGACGGAGAAAATGGTTTTAACAAAATAAAATTTTTATTCACAGCTCAAGGTCAAGTCTTCAACGGACTTGACCTTTTTTGTTTCTATATTGAACTGAATTTTTATTTGAAATATACAATGCACTTTCTTGATGAAGCAACAATTTATGTAAAAGCGGGCGATGGGGGAGACGGGATTATCAGTTTTCGCCGCGAAAAATTTATACCCAAAGGGGGACCCGACGGTGGAAATGGCGGAAGAGGGGGCGACGTTGTTTTGCGAGCGGATAGGCAACTCTCCACGCTGATTGATTTCCGTTACAAACAAAAATATATTGCCGAGAAAGGAATACACGGATTCGGCTCGAATAAAACGGGACGCGATGGAAAAGGATTAGTCATTCGTGTTCCGTGCGGTACAGAAATTTATAACAACGAAACAAATGAATTTATCGCCGACGTTGTTGAGGATAAACAGGAATTGCTTCTTGCCCGTGGCGGTGGTGGTGGACGCGGCAATCAGGAGTTCGCAACACCGACGAATCAAGCGCCGCGTATTTGCGAACCAGGCCGATGGGGTCAGGAATTTACGATTCGTCTTTCTCTCAAATTGCTTGCGGATGTCGGATTAGTCGGATTACCGAATGCAGGGAAGTCAACACTTATTTCCCGTATCTCCGCCGCGAAACCGAAAATTGCCGATTATCCATTTACAACGCTTGTTCCGAATTTGGGAATTGTCCGCATTGATGAAGAAAAAAGTTTTGTTGTTGCGGATATGCCGGGGATAATTGAAGGTGCGCATAAAGGCAAAGGACTTGGCATTCAATTTCTCAAACACATCGAGCGAACAAAAATAATCGTGCTGTTGATTGATGCGACCACAGAGAACATAAAAGAAACGTATAACATTCTTATCAATGAAATGGAGCAATTCAGCGAGGGTTTGGTAAAGAGAAAGCGAATTGTTGCTTTGACAAAAATAGACGCTCTCGATGAATCAGCACGAAAGAAAATTTCCAAACAAAAATTTGGAAGGGGCGTTAAAGTAATTCCTATTTCATCCGTCAGCGGTGTTGGACTTGATGAGTTGGTACCGGCGATGTGGGAACATATTTCTTAAAATCACATAATCGAAACTTCTTTTAGAATCTGTTGGAATTTATGCAAAAGATTGGTATATACATCCGTAATTTTTTGCAAAAAATACGTTTAATGCTGCTGAATTTTTCAAATTTTCTTTCGGTTGCCAAATCATAATATATATCTCCATTGAAATTTTATCGTTTATTCTCCGATAATATCCTTGAATCGTTTTCCCCTATGAAAATTATTATTTGTACTATTGCATTTTTTCTTTTCAGTTCACCGTTTGTCATCGCTCAGGACACAACAAGCGGCGGTTATATTGTTCCCAAAAAGAAAAAGATTGGGAAAATAAAACAAATAGTTCCCAAAGAGCGTGAAGGCATTCGAACATTAAACATTGGCGGAAAAGCGCAATTAGACCTCCGTCAGGAAAGTCGTACGATAAAACCTCCGACCTACACAATGGAAACTATGGTTGTAACATCGGAGCGGGTAGAAAATAAACTTGCCTTTACAACGAATTCCTCATCGCTCTTTACTTCGACGGATATCCTTTCCATTCCCTCAAATCGTTTTTCAGATGTTTTAAATAACATCCCGGGATTTATTGTTTTAAAGAAAGACGGACTGGGAAATAATTCGGTTACGACGATGCGAGGATTTTATGGCGGAGGAGAATCGGACTACGTTCTGTTCTATGTTGATGGAATGAAGATGAATGATTTGGAAAATGGAGCGATTGATTGGAATAGTATTTCGCCGTACGACATT
>JAGXRH010000238.1 GCA_018335975.1 Ignavibacteriales bacterium | reverse complement strand
TTTCGAAATTCCAGGTTGGCTTCAGGCCGGCCGGGATACGGCCAGCCGTCTTAAAGTCGCCGCCTTCCGCGTCAAACACGCCCGCCAGGGTCAGCAGCGGCAACAGCAACAGCAATCCCGCGCCTTCCGTGGCCGCCGAAACAATATTAAGCAGCATAGCGCGCCGGATTGCCGGCGGATCGAAACGTAACAACTCCCGCAGATAAGCGCGAAATAGCCCGTTGTGCCGGGCGCGGCTGTCGAATTGGTCCGAGTTCATAGCGCATAATAATAACACGAGGAAGCTGGCCATTCGTTAGTGCCGGGTGCCGGTTCAACAATGCCGCCATGCTAGGGCTCGGCAATTGGCGGGCAAATAGGCGATGGGTGTAGGCTATGATCCAGCCGGAAAAATTGGCTGTACAAGGGCCGGGTAAGCCGGACTTATGTTTGCCGGGAGCCTTTTCTCCGGCATGGTTTACCCTGTCGAATCTACAAAGCCGGCTGGTTCGATACGGGCTATCGCCAAGATTACATAGCTCGGGTTTATTCTCAAGGGCATAAAAGCGCGATAGAGCGTAACCCGGCTATCGGCGTCATTCAACCCCATGAGCCGATGCGGGGGAAGTGCCGCGGGCGGAAGCGGTTTACCGAAACGGCGCCTAATGCAACGCCGGTTCAAGTCATGCGCTTGCGCGATTACGCTTTATGTACTAAAAACACGGACTCATGTACGAGTAAATCCGGGGCGAACTTCGCTCAAATCGAATCGTCTTGCCCGCAGTCTCATGCTTGGCAAAGCTTTAGGGAATAGAAGCACGATGCATCACATCGACAAAATCGTCAAACTCCACAACCTGCTGAAAAACCGCCGTACCCCGATCTCGGGACCGGAAATAGAAAGAGCGCTGGGGTGCTCGAAAGCCACCCGCCAGCGTCTGGTAGACGATCTGCGCGACCGCTTGAACGCGCCGCTGATCTGCAACCGTAGCGCGGGCGGTTATTACTACGACCGCGACGACCCGCGCCACCCGTTCGAATTGCCCGGCATCTGGCTCAGCGCCGAGGAACTGCAAGCCCTGATCGCCTGCCAGCACCTGCTCGGCAATCTGGCGCCGGGTTTGTTGCGCAACGAAATCGGCCAACTGCGCGGCCACCTGGAAAAATTGCTGGACCGCTCGCCGGGCGTCAAATCCCCGCAACTGGGCCGGGTCAAAATCCTTAGCCAAGCTTACCGCAACCGCAACGACGACTTGTTTCTGACGTTGGTACAAGCCCTGTTCGACCAACAAAAGCTACTGATCCATTACCATGCCCGCGGCGACGACCAAACCAGCCGGCGGCCGGTATCGCCGCAGAATATTGTCTTGTACAAGGACAACTGGTACTTGGACGCTTATTGCCACCAACGCGAGGAACCGCGCACCTTCGCGCTGGACAGGATCAAGACCGCAACCGCTATCGGCGAAGCAGCATATCTGTTGGACCCGGACACGCTGCAACAACACTTCGGCTCCTCCTACGGCATCTTCGCCGGCAAACCCAAGCACACCGCCATCCTGAATTTCTCCGCCAAAGCCGGCCGCTGGGTTGCCGACGAATGCTGGCACAGCCAACAAGAATGCGAGTGGCTGGCCGACGGCCGCTACCAACTGCGTATTCCTTTCAACGGCCATGAAGAACTGCTGTTATTATTATGCATACGGAAAAATTCAATTAAACAGAATTTAGCCAGATCAGTTAAGCGAATTTATACGATGTCACTTGTATATATACATATCATGAATACACCAATTTATGACTACCATAATTACTAAAGGCAGTTTTAATTTTATCGATGTCTTTGCCGGTTGCGGCGGCTTAAGCCTTGGCCTTATGCAAGGGGGTTGGCAAGGCCTGTTTGCCATTGAGCAAGATAGCAATGCCTTCGAAACGTTTGCTCACAATTTAACCAACGAAAACTCAAGATACCCATTTAGCTGGCCAAGCTGGTTGCCCAACACCCCACACAGCATCAATGACATTCTTCAAAGCTATCGAACAAATCTTGCCGCACTAGAAGGTGCAGTTGATATGATCGTTGGCGGCCCCCCTTGCCAAGGTTTTTCGAGTGCAGGACGGAGAGACCCTAACGATCCTCGTAACCGGCTAGTTGAGTCTTACCTGGAATTTGTTGGCTTAATTAAGCCAAAGATTGTATTAATTGAAAATGTTAAAGGCATTACTCAAGATTTCGTAGATACGAATGCGGCTGACGGAAAGATCAATTATTCCAAACAAATCATTGATTCGCTTTCTGTTGATTATTTTGTTTCTTCCAGAATGATCGATACGTCCGCATTTGGCGTGCCGCAAACAAGGCACCGTTTTTTTATTATTGCAATCAAAAAGGAGCTCATTCCATTTTTCGATGAAAATCCATTTGATGCGATTGAACAATTTCGATTTTCATTTTTACGCTTAAAAGGCATCCATTCCATTCCTGTTTCGTCGAAATCTGCTATATCCGATTTAGAGATCGCAAGAAACGGAAAACAGCCTAGCAGAGATAGCGCTGGCTTTGAAGAAATCGCTTATATTGGCCCTCAAACTTCTTATCAGCGTTTATTGCATTGCGAGTTTGGCCCATCAATTCCAGATACCCGGCTAGCACGGCATAAACCTGAAATTGTCAGCCGATTTAAAAAAATCATCGAGCTTTGCCATGCGGATGGACGCTTAAATGTCACGCTATCCGCTGAGTTGAAAGCTAGTTTTGGTCTGCGTAAATGCGCCATTCGCGTACTTGATCCAGACAACCCATCGCCAACTATCACTAGCATGCCAGATGATCTTATACATTACAGCGAACCAAGAGCTTTAACCGTGCGTGAAAATGCCCGCCTACAAAGCTTTCCAGATTGGTTTGCATTCAAAGGTAAATACACGACCGGTGGCGACCGTCGTAAAAAAGAAGTTCCAAGATTCACTCAGGTGGCCAATGCTGTTCCCCCACTAATGGCCGAAGTCATTGGGCGAGTCTTGGCGAAACAATTGCTCAGTCTAAATCAGAATTTTGATTCGAGCTTAACTTCTGTAATAGTTGATCAAAATGCTCTTGAATTTTTAGAAGATCTTGCCTGAGTAACCTCATATATTCTGCGTCTAATTCTGTGCCATCATTAACCACTAGCTTGCGACTAAAACCATCACCATTGACTACCTGTGTATGAGCTAATTTATTTCTTTTTGGAACTGTTATTTCTTTGTATTCTTCTATTTTTTCAACGATGTCTTGATAGGATTTATCCGGTATAAGCAAATTCTGAAGTAGGTCTAATTTGTCCTTAGAACCATAAATCCAAGAAAATTTTTTTAAGCCAGAAATATGTTTAATTTTAGCTATCTTTTTTGCGGCACTTTTTGATTGCTCGCACTTTTCCTCCATAACAAGTCGTATGCGTTCAAATGCAAACTGTTTGTGCTGTTCGTCGCCGAAGTCAAAACTCTTTTCAATACACTCAGTCACACTATAATCTATATCACTTGTAGCTCCCATCACTATTCCACGTGAATGGTCTATATCTAATACTTTCTTTATTAACGCTTCAAAAACTCCGTCAACCGTATCAGGTAATTCATTTCTAGTTGAACAAAAAACACCTTGCACACGTTTTTCTGCCACTAACCTAGGAAGGTCACTTGCTCCAGATGAATAAAAAACTATATCTTTGAATCGAAAATTGTTTCTGACTTCAAGCAAACCGTCATCACCCTTGCCTCCTATGCCTAAGTCATAATCCATCAACACCAAGTCAATGTTGTCTCCATAAACTTCATCACGAAGATAATCAACAGCATCCGAAATAGTTGTTGCAAATAGAACTTGAAACCTAAATCCCTCTTTTCTTAATAAGAAATCTATTCTATCACGCTGATCCGCTACATTATGAGGCTGGTCTTCAACCCACAAAACATTAAAATCTAATCTCATTTCGATATCCTAATCAAAAAAAACGCACCATTTCGGTCTTGCTGGCGACTGGCGTCAATTGTCCCATTCATTTCACCAAGGACATGTCGCACATGATAAAGCCCTAGACCAGAGCCGTCAGTAGTTGTAAAGCCTTTTTCAAAAACTCTATTTAAATCTTCAATTTTTTCATCGAATCCTTTCCCATTGTCAGCGACGAGAATATGAATCGTATTTTTGCTGGGATGGATAATTTTGAAGCTAATATTTGTAGCTCTAGTATTTCTCTTCTTAGAGTTGGCAATCATATTATCAATTACTATTGACACATCTATAGGCTTAAATTTCTGAATAAATCCTTTTTCATCACTTTCGACGTTTATTGCAAATGATCCAAGATTAAACTGCTTGGCAACATCATTAATATATTGAACTATATATTCACCCAAATCAGCTTCAATCATTTCCGACTGCAAACGAAAATTAGCCTTAGTTGCAAACCGAGTAATACCCATTACTTTCTGATTCAGAAGCGATATTCTTTCGAATACATTAATCGCTTCTTGAGTTGAAATCGATTCTTTGCCTGACACATTTACAAAAAAGTTCTCTATTTGCTGTTGTATACCTACAGCATAAATAGTTACTTGATGATGCAAATTTAGAATCGTATCAGTGTCAAGCGAGGTAATAGACGAAAGAAATAGCGCTCTGCTTCGTTCTTCCTCAAATTGCTCTTGAAACTTTACCGCCGTTTTTTCTGCAAGTCTGGCGCGCTCCTGAGCCTCTTCTTTGGCTTTGCGTTCCGCCTCCGCCTGAAATCTAGCCACTTCTTTGGCTGCTCGTTCCTCATCAGCTTGCCGTTTTGCCGCCTCTTCCGAGCGTCGTAACTCTTCAAACCGTTTTTCCGCTTCTTCAATATTTTGGAATAAAACTTCGTCTTTGGTTTTTTCCGCAATTGCTCTTAAGCTAGCCAATGATGCTTCGAACTGGGAAGAGCGCTCATTCAGAATGCCGACAAGCCTTTTACTATATTCCAGCAATTCAATATTGGAATTATCGACGAGCTTGGCAATTGCAGTAGCAACGCGCGCGCGGCCAGGATCAGTGAGCAAGCGAGAAACATCACTTGTTAGTTTATCCTCTGCATCAACAAACGTTACAGGGACGACGTAACGTTCCAAACGTTTTAGACAATGATCCATAAAACATTGTTGAAGTTCTTTTACAGCTGGAGTTTCGATTAGCCCAGTATTTCGGCTAGATGCCTCTTGAAAATGCTCATCAGAACCTGCTACATCTATTCGACCTATGACATCGCGTGTTCCCAAAAATCGCTTATAGCCTTGTTGTTTTCGCCGATCCATTTTGTACCAATCGTCGCCTTCTTCTCCGATTGGAAAGATTCGAAAACCATTACGAAACAAAAAAACGGAACCAAATTTAACTGACGCTACCCCCATACGACGGGCAAAAGTCATTTTTGCCGATTGGTTTAGATAAAATAATTCACATCGAAAGCCTGAATCTTGTAACAAAGGATAACTATTGGGCTCCCTAACCTTGTAAATTAACTCCCCCCTATCTACCAATATAGTCTCAATAGTATTTTGGGATGAATCAATTTGAATTTCGATATAAGTTGTTTTTTCTCGCAGCGTAGAAAATATAAAATTGCCGACCGCACCGTTTACCAATGCGTTTGGAGACAATTCTTCACCCTTAGCCAAAATCTGTTGTTTTTCTGAATTATCGGCTTGCTCCTGCTCCGGTGCGTGAATGACAATTCGGAAACCATCAGACTCTGCTCCAAACGGATTAATGAGTTTGGCTAACCCTGATTTAAGATTGAGTATTTTGTCTCTATCCCAATTACACAGAAGGTTTTCAATGGTAATGACGGTTCCATTGCTTAACGGCCCAATTATGTCAGGAATAACAAATCCGTCCGGCTGAATGGTATAGGTAACTCCCACACTGTCGAATCGTTTGTGATGATCGACATCAAAAAGTGACCAATCAACCGCGACCGAATGGACCTCCTTTGGGTGGTCCGATTGAGTACGAGTTTGCAGCGAAATGCTCCGCCCTAAACGATCTGACGAAAACCGGCCTATGCCTTTGCTGCCAGCGTAATGCCGACGTTCTGCTATGCCATCGCGAAAATCACCGGTTCTATTCGACAAGCGTTTTGAAGAATATGCGACAAAAAGCCATTTGTTTTCAATGTCATCAAATGACATGCCAACGCCGTTATCTGCTATCACAATACGATCTTTGCCAAAAAACAGATCGACTTGAGTCGCTTCAGCATCGAATGAATTTTTAACTAATTCAAAAATGGCTACTTCATCGTCTGTGATGAGTTCACTACCTAATACCGTTTTTAGGCCGGTACTAACATCAAAGTGAAGTTTTCGTGTTTCTAAAATATTAGTCGTCATATTTCAAAGGTTTGACAGTAACTTTAGGTATAAATTTGGAAAAGCTTCCGAATCTAGGTAGGTAATATTAGAGCACTTAAACGACTTAGGCGCGTTCTGATTCCTTTTAGCTATCACAGTGTCGATTTCTAAATTTACGTAAGAGAAATCAGTGCGCACTAGAATTCAGTTTCTCCAGCCTTAGCTATTTAGTGCCTGAACGGAAATCTATTAACCCCATGTTATTCAATACGTTATAATTATTTCGCGGCACTAAGATGTGTTGTTCAGAATCTGATTTTGCCCTATTTCCGGCTAAAATCAGCCTACAAACGCCTAAAAGCCAAAATCTTCGTGATTTGAAATCCCATGCGTACCGTCATTCAGCCCCAACTCACATTCGGTGAAACCGATATTGCCGCCATCGTCATCAATCCCAAATCGCGCGATGACATTCCCCAGTTGTTGCGT
>JAGXRH010000237.1 GCA_018335975.1 Ignavibacteriales bacterium | reverse complement strand
GCTCGTACTCCGGTAACACTGGAGACATTGACGATGTTTCCTTTCCGTTCGATGAGGGAGGGGAGAGCAAGTTGCGTCAGTCGGAAAAGCGAGCGTAAATTCACATCGAGCATTGTATCCCACTCTTCCAACGAAGTTTGTTCAAGGGAACCCATTCCGATAATTCCGGCGGCGTTTACCAGAACATCAATACCGCCGAATCGAGAAAGAGTTTTTTCAATAACGCGTTTTCTCTCGTTATCGTTTGTTACGTCCGCGGAAAGTATTTCTGCGTTAGTGTACGAAGAAAATGTTTCTTTCAATTCCTTTGCTCTTCGCGCTACGACGGATACATTTGCGTTCTGCCGCAGGGCTTCCAATGCGGTGGCTTTTCCGATACCGCTGGTTGCACCGGTAATAATATATGTTTTGTGTACAGGATTCTTTTGCATAATGAAGTGGGGATTGTTGTCGTTCTATTCCTCGTCAAGGAGGAGTTCGTATTTTAAGACTTTATATCCTTTCAGAATATCGAGCGCGGCAAATACAGCGCCGGAAAAAAACACAACGAGAGCAAAGACGAAAACAAGAAGGATAAGCGTTCGAAGTTGGAGAAACGCAGAAAAATAGTCTATGCCGATAAGCACGGAAGTAAGCACAAAAAATCCTATTGCGGAGAAATATGCGATGAGAGAATTCCGGAGATATTTTGCGCGCATCATCAACTCCGGGATTTGTTTCAGAATACTCGCAGCGCGTTCCGTTTCCGGTTGCGATAGTTCACTTTTGTTTGTCTTTGATGCGAGTTTTCTTTTTTCTTCATTCAACATCCGCACGCGGTTGATGATGAGTGAAAACTTGTTACTGACGCTCAACAACAATAATCCGCATGCGTTTATCATCACTGCGGGCGCGAGGATGAGTTGAATGACTTGAATAATAGAATCAGTTTCGGTGATGGTGTTCATAAAAATTTGCCTCCTCATTGTTATAGGTTATGAACTGATATACGACGTTAGTATTGCATACAAAATCCATATTGCGCCAACGATACCCACAGAAACACCAATGCTCTTTTGATACAATGTCCGTACGCCGAGCGATAACACATACACATACCAAAACGAAAACACATCAACGAATTTGAGAAGATGATGAGTGATGCTCGTCGTGTCGAACGGTTCGAGGAAAAAAGCAATGCTGGGAGTTTTATTGATGGAGCCGCCGATTTTAACGGTAAGAATTGTAACGATTGTTCCGAGAATAAACACGGCATTTGCAAGTCCGACCACCTCCATCATTTTTGCGTACGCAACATCAACGTGCAAAAACCACTTTCCCACGAGCATTAATACAAGTGAAACAAGAAGAACTGATGCAAATGCGTACACGAGCATTCCGAGTGTTCCTGTTATGAGAAAAATGGGAGAGCCCGGTTCAGGAATAAATGCCAACGCTTTGTCGAGTTGCTCCCGCGTCATTTCCCCCTTCTGTATTTTTTCTTCCAATTTTTGAATTTGCGTGTTTCGCATTTCCTGTTTGATAACAGGGTCTGAAAATACAATGAAGGTGAATACAATGCCAACGAGAATTACTCCCGCGACCGGTAGCAGCCAATTCATTGTCGTTTTTTCCTGCAAAGAAACTTCCTCAAATACTGCAGATGGTTCTGAGAACATATTGAACAGTTTTGAAAATGCAGTTGTTTCTTGTATTTGTGTGTCAGGTTGTTCGTCCATAGGATTATACGTTTAATTTTTTGTGGTGAGTTTAAACACTCCGTCCCAATCATCGGGGGGCGGGGTGATGAGATATTGTTGTGAACGTTCGATATACATTTTCGAAGGATAATCGTGCAGAACGAGCGCAAGGGCTTGTTGGAAAAGTTCGATGGCAGATTTCCATTCGCGTTTTCTGTAAGTTGCAAGAGCAGAGGCGTACACTTCAAGAAAATTTTCCTGAAGGGAGTCTTTCTTTTCTCCTTTTAAACCAAGAATTTCATATACTGTTACCGGCTTTGATTTTCCAACAACAAGAAGTTTATCAATTTCGCGGGCAATGACGTTATCTTTCACCAAATAGTATGTTTGTTCACCAATCAATATTTTAGTACGATATTGTTTGTTTGCTCCTTCGAGCCGGGAAGCAAGATTGACGCTATCACTGATTACCGTATAATCGAAACGATTTTTCCCACCAAAATTCCCAACCAGCATTTCGCCGGAATTGATTCCGATACGCACGTCGAGAAACGGTGTTCCTAATTCATTAGATTTTTCACGCATCTGCAGTAACGCTTTCTGCATTTCAAGTGCAGTGGTGATTGCAAGTATCGCATGGTTCTCCAACGGAATCGGTGCGCCCCAGAATGCCATTACCGCATCGCCGATGTATTTATCTAACGTTCCCTTATGCACAAAAATAATATCGGTCATCGCGGATAAATAATCATTCAGCATTGTTACCAGTTCTTCGGGAGAGAGTTTCTCAGAAATAGAAGTGAATTGTACAATATCGCTGAACAACACGGTTAACTCTCTCCGTTCGCCTCCCAATCGCAATTTATCCGGGTGTTCCACAAGTTCATTCACCACGGCGGGGCTGAGATATTGACCGAACATTCCTTTGATGAATGTTTTTTGTTTTCGCTCGGTAAGATAACTATAGACAATTGCGCCGACATATCCCACGGCAACGGCAAGCAGCGGGTCGAACAGAATTGTTACGTAATTAAAGTACTTGAATAGATAGAAGGAAACAAAAACGTACAGCCCCGCTTCGCATATTATAAATCCAATACCAAGGATTTCCGCAACAACTTGATACCGAAATTTTAAGGAGCGAAATTTTATAACGGTGAGAAACGTTCCTGAACAGAAGAGAGCAACAAGAAAAAGATTTATCCATTGGGATTCTTTATTCAAAAAATTATTATCCAGAACGTTTTGAATAACATTTGCGTGGATTTCTACGCCATACATCAAATTATCCCCGATATGTTTCCCCTTAGAAAAGGCGACGGGAAATAAATCCTTTTCTTCCGGCATCGTGGAACCAATGAGCACGATTTTATTCTTAAAAACGCCGCTGGCTAAATAGCCGATATCGGGGTCGTCGAATGTATTGATTTCTGCGCCGATATCAATTTCTTCCGTCGTCATAAATTCGTGGTCGTCAATCACATCGGCAAATTTAAAGTGCCTGAATGTATAATCGGGACCATAATAATTGACAAAAATATTCACATCTTCATTTTTCGGAATGACAATATTGTTAAATACAAAATCATTCTTTCGTTCGGTGGGAACATTGAATGGCGGTTTTCCGAATACTTTATTCAGGCAGCCGAATGCAAGCGTTGGATAAAATATGTTCCGCGATTGGTCGTACACGAATGGGCGATAACTGCGGTACAGCCCGTCATCATCGGGTAAAATATTAGCAAAGCCAACAGCGCTATCTACATCGAAAAAGATATTGCCGTAATTTTCGTTGCTGAGTGTGTACGAGGATGAACGGGGTTGGATTCTTGCGCCAACAACGATAATTCCCGTTTCCAAAATGGCGCGCTTAAATTCTTCGTCATCGTCGGGGTGTTCAGTATTGGGTTGGTCGAAAAACATATCGAAACCTACTGCCAGTGCGCCGGCGCGTTTTAAATTTCGCACAACGTGTCCGTAGTACGAACGGGGCCACGGATATTTATGTGGGAGCGATTGAAAGGATTCCTGAGAAATCTCTACGATGACAACGTTGAGGGATTCTTGCGGTACCGCAATAGGTCCGCGATAGCCATACCTTCTATCAATCGTGGAAAGTTCTGCGCGTTTGAGGGGAGTAAATTCAAAAAAAATATTTTGGGTAAGGAGAACGAGAAGGAACGCAAGGGCGAGACTCAAACCAAGTTGGGTGAGCCGTTCACGCGTGGTTTTCTTTTTCGGAAGAGAAAATTTGTTCATTACATAGTGTACTTCACCACAAAACTCCAGAGCACATCAGTTGAAGCAGTTACCGTCGGGGACTTGGGAGTATGTAAAAGGGTGAGGTCGGCGGCAAGATGAACGACATTCCACAAAAGGTAATCGGAGTTAGCAGAAAATTGTGTTCTCTTAAAATCTCCCAGCGTTGTCCCCGCTGCACCCGCAACGGTAAATTTGCGATTAAGAAAACTATGTCGCGCGCCAAAGAGGATTGTTTCGTAATTAAAATTGTAAAATTGTCCTGCCTTCGGGAGTTTGTTGAGACTGAGAAGAACATTGAGCGTTGTTTGAAATTCTTCTTTCCAATGCGTTGTTAAACCCAATGAGGCAGTAGAATTTTTTGTATCGGTATTGTGCAATGTTTGGTCGTCGCGAATCGAAGTGCTTGCATTTACTGACAAACTCTGGCGGTACAAATACGTGAAATCATATCCGCTTTGAATAAAGAACCGATTGGAAATATCTTCACGCATCGAACGGAACTTAATACTATCGCCGGAACTTACGGGGATAAATCCCTTGAGCCCGTTGCTGGTGTGGTTTCTTGTGTAGCCAATGGTGAGCGAAGGAAAATTCATTCGCGGGAAATAGGAAACGTTTGAGTTGAGTGTCGTAAAGGTTGTCGTTGTGGATTTATTGTTATCCGTGTTATCTTTTAATTGTTCAATCCCGCCCGAAAGAAAAAGTTGGCTTTCAAATAAACTAATGCGGTCGAAAATATTATATCCTTTTAAGTCCGTCGGTAGATAGGTTTGTCCGAAGGATTTGTACGCACCGCCGTGGAAAATATATGTTGCTTTGAGGTTATTGTTAAAATAATTCGCCGATAATCCGCCTTCGTAACTCACTATTGAAGAGATATTATCAATGGAAAGAGGGACGAGGTTTTGATTTACCGTAATTATTTTGGAAATCATATCCCGCAACTGTTTTAAATCCTTCCGCTTTTTAATATTTTCAACGGAATCCGTTCCGCTCGTTTTATACAGGGAATCAATTTGTGCATCAGAAAAATTTCCTGCTCGAATGTCATTATTATGCACGCTTGCCGCTCCTTGCGCTGTTAACGCAAATCGTTTCTTATCGAACGCGAGCAACAAATCCGAACCGACAACAAGATTTTCTTTCGCTGCGGGTCCGGTAAGAATAGAACCAAGATTGTCCTTTGCTTTCAACAAAGAAAATCCGAGTTGAAAATTTTCTCCTTTGCCAAAACTCGGTCGCACGATGGTGAGATTACGTTTGTATGTTTGCCCTTCGACTTTTCTCGCTACTTCTCCTGATGCCGCATCGAGATTGATAAAGCCAAACATCAAACTTCCGGAAACTCCGCGCAACCGTTTTCCACTCATTATCAAACTTGGAAACGCCGGATATGCATCTCCGTACGCCGCTTTTACCCAGGGCGTTTTTGCCTCAACAAAGAAACGGTTTTGCGGCTGCCGAATCGGTGTATCTTCATTGGTTACAAATACCTTTCCGTTCAAATGCACGACGCCATACTGCGATGAAAGATTCACTGAACCTCGGTTGTATTCCGCGAGATTTTTTTGAATTGATTCATTTCGTTTTTCTATTTGTGCGGAAATATGATACTCGATTTTTCTTGCAGCACTTTCCGTTGTGGCAATTGTCCTTGAAGTAAACGAGAGCGATTCCGTGTATAAAACTTCTTGCGCAGCGTTTCGCACCTCTACACGAATGGAATGTGCGCCATCATCAATCGTGGGAGTGATATTTTCCGGGGAAAGGGAAAGTATGTCATCACTGATTTGCGCGAAACCGGTTACATCCTTTTCGTCAATAAATATTTTTGTAGAGTTCTTGTCCGCGAGCGCACTTAATTTCACGAGAGAGAGAACAATGACCAAATCGCTTTTTGTTACTGCGCTTCCCGGTTCGGGACTGAGAAAAAGAACTTTGGATACTAACTCGCTTGCAGGACGAATAGTAATTTGCAGAGGATTTGCCGTCGGGTTTTCTTGCGGATACGTTACTGCGTCAGGGTTGCCTTCGACGTTGAGTAGAAAATAATACTCAACAACATTAGAAGAACCAAATTCTTCCGGCGGGATTGTTGCGATGACATTCCTTTCGGTGATGGGAATTTCTGTGTATTTAAATTCCGTGCTGCCAAACGTTCGATACGCAAGAGTCAGTTGGTTGATGGGAAATGCAGTGTTGAGTTCGACATTGATTTGTATTGGCTTCCCTTCGTACGCCGATTCGGAGCGAACGGAGAGAACATAATCACTCACTTGTGCATAACTCAGAGAACAAATAAGGAGGGAGAACAATAAACCCGCGAGTGAATTGTTTTTATTAAAGTGGTACACGTTTTAGTAGTTTTGGTGAAGAACGAATGAATTGCTGGAAAAAAACTTCTCTCAATCGTGGTATCGAATGCGAACTTTCTTTTTATTATTGTCGCGGTCTTTAAGTTCTATTTCGATTTGCTTTTCTTGCCCGAGCCCCTGTGCAGAATGAAGTTGATTTTGCGCGTTGCTTGTTTCTTCATCCGTCGCTTGCCGCACAGAAATGGTTCCGTCGTTATTGGAAATTCCCGTTTGGCCGGAGTCAACATTCACGCTCGTATTGGTTACTAAATTCAGAAAATTGATTGAGCCTTCGATTACCGTGAGCGTGTCTGTTCCGTCGCCAACACTCAACGTTCCTT
>JAGXRH010000236.1 GCA_018335975.1 Ignavibacteriales bacterium | reverse complement strand
GGTTGGAATATCCTCACATCAAGCCGGTTCAAGGAAGCACAGTATATCTCACGTTGGATGGAACGATTCAGTCAATTGTTGAAGACATTTTGCAGGGGGCAGTGGAACGGTGCAAGGCAATAGGTGGGATAGCAATCATCATCCATCCTCAGACAGGAGAAATTCTCGCAATGGCGCAATATCCATTTTTGTATCCGTCAAAAGTGAATGAATCCGAAACCAAAGACCAAAAATTGCGTGCGATAACAGATATGTTTGAACCCGGGTCGGTTTTCAAACTTGTTACAATGGCAGCTGCGTTGGAATATAATCTTGTTCAACCCGATAACGTATTCACTGCAGGGAGTAAATATTTTGCACCGTATCGCCGGGCGCCGATTGTTGATACCCATTCATCGCCAATGCTTTCGATGCGCGAAGCCTTTGAGCAGTCAAGCAATATCGTCGCCGCAAAAATTTCAGATAGAGTCGGGGCGAATTATTTTTACCAGACTGCGAAAAATTTTGGTTTCGGTGAAGCAACAGGCATTGACCTCGCAGGCGAAGTCGCCGGTGTTGTGAAGAAACCTTTTTTATGGTCGAAAACAAGTTTGAATACGATGGCTTTTGGCTATGAAGTGAGTGTTACTCCTTTACAAGTGCTGATGGCATACGCCGCGATTGCTAACCACGGGGTACTCCTGACGCCATATTTGGTGAAAAAAATTCTTTCACCCGATCATCGCGTTCTTTATGAAGGGCGTTCCAGTAACATTCGCCGCGTAGTTTCGGAAAAAACTGCGGCAACACTTTCATCATTTATGGAGGGTGTGGTGCTTCGCGGAACAGCAAAGGAATCGCAAGTAGAAGGAATCCGCATCGCAGGGAAAACCGGAACTACGAAGAAAAATATTAACGGGCATTATGTTGTCGGGCGTTATCAATCAATGTTTGTCGGATTTTTCCCTGTGGAAAAACCGGAATTTGCAGCGCTCATAATGATTGATGACCCCTCGGGAGTATATTACGCATCACAAACCGCCGCGCCGGCATTCAAGGAATTAGTCGAAAAAATTTCTGCAACGACAGGCATTCCGAAAAAAAATGTGGCTTCGTTTGAGAAGTCAATGCCGATTGCCGGAAATGACAGCGATGTTTTGCAGAAGAAAATTGCCCGTAGAAATTATTCGCTCGTTAAAGACGCTTCACAAAAAAATGACACGATGATTTCTACCGCATTATCATTGTCATTGCTTCCCAATGTTGTCGGAATGAGTACGCGAAAAGCATTTATCCTGCTTTCGGAATTAAAAATATCGCCGCAAATATTCGGCACGGGTATTATTGTAAAACAGTTTCCCTCGGCAGGCGAAAAAATAAAAGAAAATATGTCTGTGAAATTATATTGTGCATCCGAAAAAATTGCAATCAATAACTAATCTCCTATGATGCGTTCTGACTTCTTTACTAGAATATTTCTTTGTGTGGCACTCTTGTTTTTTATTACCCCCGATACTTTTACACAGACGGCAAAAGTATTGAAAAAAGAAACTCAAATTGGGTACACACCCGGTTCAAAAGGGGAACTCATTCCCGACCAATCGAGTATAATAAAATTCTATGATAAAAACGGATTTCTGACGGAAGAATTGAATGAGCGTATCTGGCCCGAGATGCAGAAAAAAGCTGTACTGAAACGGATATACACGTACGATAGCACGGCGCGGTTATCATTCTATGAATTATTCAATGATGAAAAATTTTCACTGAAATTGGAATATCATTATGATTCGAACGGAGTTTTAAAAAAGACTCAGGAAATCAACAGCGCAATGAAGCCGGGATTTCATTCCTTAAAATTTTATGATAGTACGAATCTCCTGACGAATGAGGAACTCTACAGCCCGAAGGGACAATTATATTCCGTGAAACAATACCGGTATGACGTTCAGAAAAATCTCATCGAAGAGTGGGGGAAAGAGGGAACACAGATGAAATACAAATGGGTGTATTTCTATGATAAAAAAAATGTTTTACAGAAACGAGATGATTACAATGGAGCGAGCGTCCTTCTTCGCTCAAGACGGTACGAATACAATCAAGAAGGAAAAATACTAAAGGAGACGATATTAAATGCAGAAAAAAAAGTCGAACGCGTGGTGCTTTACAATTACGAATACTGGTAACGAATTACAATGAATTGATATTGGAGAATATGCTAACAAGAACTATTATTAAACATCCCATCGGAATTATCTCTCAACCATCCATCGCCGATAATGAATCGTTGTCTGCAACAATTGCAAAAATCATCGAAAAACATAATGTATTGAAACATCCGTTCTTTCAGTTATGGAATTGCGGCGCCGTTTCCAACGATACATTGCGAGTGTTTGTCAGCCAATTTTATCATCTCATCAAACATTTCCCGCGAATGTTAAGTGCAATTCACTCAAATACATCGGAACTTTTAACACGCAAGGTGATATTGAAAACCTTGAACCGGGAAGACGGGGCGAAAGAACATTCTGCCGAACTTTGGGTGCGTTATGCTGAATCGTTGGGAATATCCCGCATGGAATTGGAAAATGCGCACACGTTACCGAAGACAAGACATCTGCTCGACACAATGAATAATTTTTGCAGGAATCACTCATCGTTAGAGGGGCTTGCCTCGTTGTACGCCTATGAGGTGCAACTTCCTCCATTGTTTAAAATGAAGATGGACGGTTTGTTGAAATATTATCCGCTTACGGAAAAACGTAATACAAAATTTTTTCATGTTCGGCAGGAACGCGATACGGTTCATTCTCTTTTGGAACGGGAAATTATTGACAAAAGTGTGACCACGGAAAATTATACGAAAGTTACATTCGCGATGGAATCAACAGCATACGCTTTCTGGAAATTTCTCGATGGCATAATGGAAGTGTACGGAAAGTCAATAAAACAACATACCTTTGTTCGACTCGGATGATTCTTTCGCAATTGCTCAATGGAATTTCTGTAAGAAAATTATTTCAAACGATGTACGGGAAAATGGTGGTTACGCACGAAATGATGATTGCAGGAATTCAGTATGATTCGCGAAAAATTTCCCGTGATGAAATGTTTGTTGCTATTCGCGGAACTGCAGTTGACGGGCATAAATTTATTTCTGATGCAGTAAGTCGCGGAGCAAAATGTGTTGTAGTAGAAGATGATAACTCGTTTCCCGATTCGCTTGCGATGCATACTGGAGTAATAAAAGTCGTTGTAGAAAATTCCCGAAAAGCACTTGCTCAACTTTCTGCAAACTTTTATGACCATCCGTCCAAGAAATTGAAACTTGTCGGTGTAACAGGCACAAACGGAAAAACAACGGCGACAATAATGATTCAACAACTTCTTTCTTCAAGTGAAAATAAAGTTGGATTACTTGGAACGATAAAATATTTTGATGGCAATGAAGAGCGGGAAGCAACCCACACAACTCCCGAATCGTTGGAACTCAATCGTTTACTTGCGGAAATGGTAAGGAATGGATGCAGTTCAGCAGTGATGGAAGTTTCTTCTCATTCATTAGCATTGGATAGAGTTTTCGGTTTGGATTTTGATTGCGCTGTATTCACGAATTTAACGCAAGACCATTTGGATTTTCATTCAACAATCGAAAATTATTTTGGCGCGAAACAAATTCTGTTCAACAATTTAAAAGAAAATGCAACAGCAATTACCAATGTTGACAGTGATTATGGAAAACGAATGGTGGAAAATTCTCAATCAAAAAAAGTTACGTTCGGAATCAATTCGCAGGCAGATTATCAGGCGAAAGAGATTTCTCTTTCTATAAATGGAACGCAACTAACAGTGAACAATACTTCGCTTTCATCTCCATTCGTCGGAAAATATAATGTGTATAATTTACTTGCGGCGTATTCTGTTGCAAGTGAATTGAACGTTTCGAATCTACAATCTAAAATCGAAAATCTAAAACCTGTTGAAGGAAGATTTCAGCAAATTTCTTCACCATTTGGTTGGACTGCGATTATAGATTATGCACACACCCACGATGCATTGGAAAATGTTTTGAAAACTATTCGAGAAATTCTGCCCAAAGAAAATGGCGGAAGAGTTATCACAATTTTTGGCGCAGGAGGGGATAGAGATACAACAAAACGTCCGAAGATGGGAAACGTTGCAACCGAGTTGAGTGATGTTGTGATTGTAACTTCCGATAATCCGCGAACGGAAAATGCTGAACAAATAATCGCAGATGTTGCTGCAGGAATAAAAAATAATGTTGAGTGTATAAAGATTTCTAATCGGCGCGAAGCAATTTATAAGGGATTATCGCTTGCAAAAAAAAACGATGTTGTCCTAATTGCCGGAAAAGGGCATGAGAATTACCAAATCATTGGAACGACGAAAGAACATTTCAGCGATAGGGAAGAAATAGAAAAATATATTGAAGCAAATTCGTAATGCTGTTTGTTGATGACTTACTTAAAATTTCCAATGCTGAAGCGATTAATGTTGAACAATTTTCTCGTGAACCGTTTCTTGGCGTTTCAACGGATTCGCGAACAATTAATGACGGGCAAATATTTCTCGCATTGCGTGGAGATAAATTTGACGGGCATAATTTTGTTGAAGAAGTTATTTCAAAAGGAATTAGAATTGCGATTGTTGAAGAAAATTGGTTTCGAGTTGCGAGTTACAAGTTACGAGGTTTTCAAAATGTTGGATTTGTTCTTGTTGATAATACGACAAAAGCGTTTGGAGAACTTGCAAACATTTGGCGTAAGAAATTTGATATTCCGATTCTTGTAATTACTGGAAGCAACGGAAAAACAACCACGAAAGAAATGCTCACGCAAGTTTTACAAACACAATACAACGTTCATTCAACGCAAGCGAATGATAACAATCATATCGGTGTTCCGAAAACGTTGTTTGGAATTAACAAAGAAACCGAGATTGCAGTGTTAGAACTTGGCTCTAATCACATCGGAGAAATTTCTTACTTGTCGAATATTGTTTCTCCGACACATTCACTCGTTACGAATATCGGCAAAGAACATTTGGAATTTTTCGGTTCGTTGGAAAATATTGCGAAAGAAGAAACGACAACGTTTTCCAATTCACTGTTTGGTTTTGTAAATGAGGATGATGAAGAAATTAAAAAACGCTCTTTCATTTTAAAGAAAAAGAAAACGTACGGCTTTCAGAATAATGTTGATGTTGCAGGAAATATTGTGAATGTTGATGAAAGTGGATGCGTGACGTTCTCAATTACAAATGACAAATTACAAATTACGAATTGCAAATTGCAGATTGCAGGCATTCACAACGCATCAAACGCTCTCGCTTCTGCAACCGTTGGAAAATATTTTGGCATTTCTTCTGAGAACATAAAATCATCGTTGGAAAATTTTCGCGCGTATGATAAACGAATGGAAATTCTGAAAGCAAACGGGATTACCATTATTAATGATACGTACAACTCCAATCCTGATTCTGTTATTGCGGCATTACATACGTTACAGCAAATGAAAACGAGTGGTAAGAAAATTATCGTTCTCGGAGATATGTTGGAATTTGGAAATACAAGCGAAGCTGAGCATCGGCAAATCGGGAGAATTATTTCGGAAATGGGATTTAAGAATCTCTTTACGTTTGGAGTATTTTCAAAATATATTTCCGCAGAAACAAATCAAACTTTCGTGAAACACTTCAACGACAAACAAAAATTGATTTCGGAATTGAAAAATAGTATTCAAACGAATGATATTATTCTTATTAAAGGTTCTCGCGGAATGAAAATGGAAGAAATTGTTCAAGGTTTAACTGTCATTGCCAGTGTCAGCGAAGAAACCCCCAAAAAGATTGCTTCGTTGCTTCACTCTTCGCAATGACACCGGATTTATGTTGTATTACCTATTCACATATCTCGAAAATACATTTCATCCGCCGGGATTTGGCGTGTTTAAGTACATCACGTTTCGTGCAGGAGCGGCAACGGTTACTGCACTATTCATTGCGTTTGTTATTGGTCCGAAAATTATCCGATTCTTAAAACAAAAGCAAATCGGTGAAGCAGCAAAACTTGAAGCGCCGGAAACGCATCGCAAAAAAGCCGGAACGCCAACAATGGGTGGAATCATAGTTCTTGCCGCTACACTCCTCCCGGTTTTGCTTTGGGCGGATATAAAAAACGGGTACATCCTTTTGATGTTGTTTGTTTCTCTCGCATTCAGCACAGTTGGTTTTATTGATGATTATCTGAAAGTGATTCTGAAAAAACCGAAAGGAATGATTGAACGTGATAAACTCGTCGGGCAAATTCTCGTCGGCTCAGTGGTGGGAAGTGTTATTTACTTTTTTCCACAGTTCCTTGATGAAAATTTTCAAGTTTTAAAATCGTCCACGATTGTTCCGTTTGTAAAAAATTATTATTTCGATTTTAGTTACTTCTATATTCCGATGGTAATTTTTGTCATTACAGCAACCTCAAATGCTGTGAACCTAACTGACGGACTTGACGGGCTTGCGGCAGGAACAGTTGGTATCGTTGCCATAACGCTTGCTATCATTTGTTATGTGTCGGGAAATGCGATTGTTGCAAAATATTTGAACTTACCGTTTTTGCACGAAAGCGGTGAACTCACGATTTACTGCACAGCATTGGTTGGAGCATCTCTTGGTTTTTTATGGTTCAATTCTCATCCGGCGGAAGTATTTATGGGAGATACCGGTTCCCTTGCGCTTGGCGGTGCGATTGGAACGATGTGTATTCTCGTGAAACAGGAATTTCTCCTTCCCATTCTCGGAGGAATTTTTTTTGTGGAAACGGTTTCGGTGATAATTCAGCGATACTATTTCAAGTATACCAGAAATAAATATGGCGAAGGGAGACGTGTTTTTAGAATGGCACCCCTTCATCATCATTTTGAAATGCAGGGATGGAGCGAGCCGAAGATTGTAATGCGATTCTACATCATCGCAATTCTATTGATGATAGTGAGTTTAGCGACGTTGAAGTTACGTTAATTAGTTAGTTGGTTTTCTCGTGAGTTCGTTATCTCGTTTATCCTTAAACTAATTAACGTACAAACAAACCAACGAATAAACGAAAAATGAATGTTGATTTGCGAAATAAAAAAGTTACGATTATCGGCGCGAAGAGAAGTGGAGTTGCTGCTGCGAAATTATTGCAAACACTCGGAGCAATTCCATTTGTAAGTGATGTTGAATCTAAACATGATTTGGAAAATTATCTTTTACAATTACAGGAAATGAATATCGAGTATGAAATTGGCGGACACACGAATCGAGTGTACGATGCTGATTTGTTTGTAATCAGTCCCGGTGTTCCGAGTAATGCAGAAATAATTCTCGAAGCAAAACGTCAAGGGAAAAAAATCGTAAGTGAAGTTGAACTTGCGAGTTGGTTTTGCATATCGCCGATTATTGCGATTACCGGCACAAACGGAAAAACAACAACGACTGCATTGATTGGAAAAATATTTTCTGATTTTGGAAAAGAAACATTTGTCTGCGGAAATATCGGAACACCGTTTTCCAGTTGCACCTTACAGACGAACACAAATTCGATTGTCGTTCTGGAAGTTAGTAGTTATCAACTCGATTTTTGTGAAACGTTTCATCCAAATGTTTCTATCATCACAAACATTACGCCCGACCATCTTGACCGGTATGAGAACAAAATGGAAAACTATGTTGCCTCGAAAGCAAGAATTAGTATGAATCAAACTTCGAGTGATATTTTTCTTTTTAATGCGAATGATGCGTGGACGAGTTCGCTTTCTAAAAAAACAAATGCGCAAACATTTGGATTTAGCAGTTCTGCAAAATTAAATGATGGTGCGTTTCTTGAAAATGATGTTATTACAACTAACATCAACGGAAAACAAAATTCATTTATTAACCGAAAAGAAATGTTCATTCCCGGAATGCATAATGCGGAAAACGCAATGGCAGCAACTCTCGCAGCGCAACTGTTCGATGTTTCCGTTGATTCGATTCGAGACACGTTGAGAACATTCAAAGGCGTAGAACATCGGATAGAATTTGTTCGTGAACTTGATGGAGTGAAATATTACAACGACTCAAAAGCGACGAATGTAGATGCAGTCATTCCGGCATTGAAAGCATTTGATTTGGAAGGAGAGCAAAAAATATTTCTTCTTCTCGGTGGAAGAGAAACCCGCCTGCACGGGCAGGAAGGAAATGATTATTCCGCGATTCGTGAATTGGTAAAAAATAATGTTCGTTCTATTATTGCAATCGGAGAAAGCGCAGAAAAGGTTTTCAACTTCTTTTCCTCAATAGTCAATGTAGAAATTGCACCATCTATGAAAGAAGCAGTGATTAAAGCAAAAGCAAAAAGTTTTCGCAACGATATTATCTTACTTTCGCCTGCGTGTAAAAGTTTTGATTGGTACTTGAATTTTGAAGAACGAGGAAATGATTATAAACAAATTGTGCGTTCGTTATGAGTAATGTTCGACATTTCGATTGGGTATTGTTTACGGTTATCTTTGTCTTGATAGCCATTAGTGTCCCAGTTGTACTGAGCGCAGGAGTTGGGAAAGCCATCTCACAGCATAGCGCAGAAGCGACAAGAGGAGTCCTCTATGACCAGGGAGTTCGTGTAATCGCCGCTCTCGTGTTTTTATTTCTTGGAATGATTATTCCATACCGGTATTTGGGAAACGCAACAATTCATCTTTCGTGGAAAAAAAGAACGCAGGAGAGCGAGCCAATGAATATACCCGTTGCAAAAATATTACTCTGGGGTACAGTTTTGGTATTAGTTCTGGTTTTGTTTATGCCGAAGATAAACAATACTCATCGGTGGTTTTCTTTTGCGGGTGTAACATTTCAACCGTCGGAATTTGCGCGGTATGTCCTCATTATTTTTCTTGCATGGCGTCTGACGCAAAAAAGCGAATACGACATTGGAAATTTCGTGTGGGGATTTCTTCCCCGACTTTTGCCCGTAATGCTTATCGTTGGGCTTATTATTATTGAACCGCATTTGAGTGTTTCCCTGATTATCCTTGGGTTAAGTTTCGTTATGTTCTTTTTTGCCCGCGCACGATTGACGCATCTTGGTACTATCGTTACGTTGTTACTGCTTTCGAGTTTTGTAATGTACCAACAATTCGATTATATCAAAGACCGCATTGACACCAAGTTTTCAAATAATCCTCGAGTATTGAAAGCCGGAAGATATCAGATTGAACAGTCGTTGCTTGCGTTTGGAACAGGTGGATTTCTCAGTTTTAAACCCGGGCAAAGCAAACAACGTGATTTATTTTTGCCCGAAGCAAAGGGAGATTTTGTCTATGCTATCATTGGCGAGGAATACGGATTTGTCGGAACAATGTTCATCGTTTCTCTCTTTTTGTTGCTTGTCTATCGAGGAACCCGTATTGCCCTTTCAACGCAGGATGAGTTTGCCAAACTGTTAGCGATCGGAATTGTAACAAGTTTAGGAATTCAAGCATTCGTGAATATGGCGGTCGCTCTCGACGTTTCATTTCTTACCGGATTACCAATGCCGTTCATCAGTCATGGGGGAACGTCGCTTCTTGTTTCATCGTTTGCAGTCGGTGTTGTACTGAACATTTCCGCGCATGCGCCAAAAAACAATGAAGCGAACGATGATGATGAAGAAGAATATTCTGAAAATGAAGAATGAAACGTGAACAAACATTTGAAAATAATCTTTGCGGGGGGTGGCACGGGAGGACATTTATTTCCTGCTCTCGCAATTGCAGAGGAAGTGAAGAACATAAATCCAAATGCAGAAATTTTATTTCTCGGGACGAAAGGAAAAATTGAAGCGAATGTTGTTCCGAAAAAAGGATTTCGATTTCAAACAATTTGGATTAGCGGATTCCAAAGGAAATTTTCGTTATCGAATTTTTTATTTCCGTTGAAAGTATTTGTTTCTCTGATGCAATCATTTTTTATCATAAAGAAATATCAACCGAATGTCGTAGTCGGAACGGGAGGATATGTTTGCGGTCCCGTTGCGTATGTTGCTTCGTTACTCAATATTCCAACGCTAATTCACGAACAAAATAGTTTTCCCGGCATTACGACGAGGTTACTTTCGAGCAATGCAACGCAAGTGCATTTAACTTTTGAAGTAGCAAGAAAATTTTTGAAACGAAAAGACAATATAATTGTCAGTGGAAATCCAACAAGAGGTGAACTTGATAACGTAAATAGGGAAGATGCGTTGAAATATTTTGGTTTCGATTCTAATAATGAGAAAAAAACGTTGCTTGTCTTCGGTGGAAGTTTGGGAGCGCAAACATTGAATAAGGCGGTATTGAACTTACTTGATGAACTTGATAAA
>JAGXRH010000235.1 GCA_018335975.1 Ignavibacteriales bacterium | reverse complement strand
GGGAAGTTGAATTGGTTGTCGAAATTGTCCTCGCTGAATATGAAATATGCATTGCTTGACGAGGAAGATTTTCTCCCACAAACGCGGTACCATACGCCTAATAGAGTAAAATGTAATTTGGAATAATGGAATGAAACGAGTCGTCTGCACCGTTGGTGCGAGAACGTAATGGAACGCTTAAAAAAAATGGAGGACACATTAGAAGTGTCCTCCATTTAATTAAAAAATCCCACGCATCATCACGGTGCGTGGGATTTTGTGTTTTGTTGTTAAGGAGTCGTGTATGCTTACTTTACCAGCAACATCTTCCTCGTTTCTGAAAATGTTCGGGTTGTTAAGCGGTAGTAATACATTCCACTTGATAGGTCTCTCGCATCAAATTGTATGTCGTATGTTCCCTCTTCGAGTGATTCGTTATTCAAAAGCGTTACAACTTCTTGCCCCAGCACATCGTACACTTTCAGCGTTACATTGCTAACAGCCAATAGCGAAAAGCCAATAGCCGTTGTTGGATTGAACGGATTGGGATAGTTTTGCAGCAACGTCGGATTTTCCGGCAGGGAATTTTCAAAGGAAACAATATTATCCTCTTCAAATTTTCCGCTCACGCTATCACCGATTTGTAAAAACGGAACGCTGTCGAGTTCAATGCGTCCTTCTATCCGAAGCGGGCGTTTATACAAAATATCTGTACTATCCATTTGTGCGAGAAACGATTTGTTCAATCGTGAAACGACGGAATCGAGAATATCAACAGAGACGAGATTTTGATACCTGCGCCAGTACGTCATCGCGGAATCAGCAAACCGGTTTATCTGCATAATCGTCATTCCGTTAAATTGGCTATTCTCGTCGGTGTAAATCAGTCCACCAAAACCGGGGCGCGTTGTTCGGTGACGGCTTGCGGCTATATTCAATTTGAGCGCGGCAAGTTCCCCGGCAAGATGATTATTATACTTTGGGGGTTTCGGGTTCACCAATGCTTTCACAAACTTTTTCGATGTCCCGCCCGGCGTTCGTAACGAATCGAAGAAGTACGACTCTCCCGTTTGGAGAAAGAATTTCGCAACTTCTTTTGCTTTCTTGAAGACAATCCATCCGTACCGTTTCGCGCTGTCTTTGTTCGTCTGCGCAACTCCGAGCACTAATGCACCCTTCCCGACTTCACGGGTAAAAATAGTATCACGTGCATCGGATGAATCGGGAAGAACAACCTTCCTCCCTTTCGGTTTAACTTTCAGTGAACTCAACTGTCGCTGGGAAAATGTGCGAAATTTAGTTGCTGTTGGAATTTGTGCAGTATCCTGTTCAAACATTGCAAACACACTCACGGTATCCTCAACAGTAACAACGAATGCAGAATCGGTGTAAACACTGTCACCCATTCTCCATCCGAGAAAACTGAAATTTTCATTCGGTCGTGCTGCAAGGGTAACTTCAGTACCACTTCGGAAAAGCAGGCAACGGATTCTCGTTTCCGGTAATTGCCCACAATCAAGTTCAATACCTCTCGGTTCAACAAATACTTTTCCTGCAAAACGTAAATGTGCGAGCCGTAACAAAGCAAATTGTCCGGTATCTTCGGGAACAGAAACAAACACAGCGCCCATTGAAATATCACGCGACATTACGACGGAAAAATTATTCCCGTGCGTGAGAGAATCCGTAACCCAACCTGCAAAGAAGAAACCGGAATCGGGTTCTGCGTGGAGCAGCACTGTATCACCTTTCACGAACCATCGGCAATATTTCCGTCGTTCATCATTCAAGTTTTCGCAAGTGGTATCTTCCCTTCCCTGCGGTAAGAAAAATACTCTTCCCCCCGGAACACCTTCGGGAGAAGAGGCGATAACGGTGAGTCGTTTTATTGTGTCGAGCGGGTTTGTGGAAAACAACGCACGGATATTGAGAGAATCATTCATCTCCACGGTTAATTCCCTATCGCGTCCCAGTCGGTCTCCGCTCCAACCGGCAAAATGAAATCCCGAATCGGGTACTGCCAATAAGTGAACTTCTGTCCCTCGCAGAAATAAACGACAGTACTTCCGAACACCCGGGTCATTTTCAACACAGTTTGTGTCGGTCATTCCTTCGGGATTAAAGAACACTCTTCCACCGGGGACGAGCGTTAGTGGTGTTGTAGCAGTTACCTTTAAACGAACAATGGCGTTTCGCACCCGAAATGATTTGGTGAATGGTCCGGATTCTTCACAATTCGTTGAATCAAATCCCTGACATTTTATTAGGTGCAAACGGACGGTATATTCTCCCATTGGTAAATGACCCAAAGTATCGCGGGTATTCCATTCATCAGTTACGGCGAGCAATCCTAAACGAACGCGAACAAACAAATCAAGAAACGGTCCATTTCGTTCAATGTGATTGCTAACCTCAATGACATTACTGGAAGTTAGACCTGCCGAGAAAACAATAATCTCCTCAGTTGATGTTGGTGACTGGGGAATAATTGCAATGTTTGGTTCTTGCGCCGATGTCAAACGTGGAAAACAGGTGAAGAGAATAATAAAAATAAAAGAGAAGAGTGCTGATTTTTTTGTTACAAAGTTATAGAATGATTTTTTCATAAAAATAGCCTTTCAAAATAGAAGTTATGATGTGAATAAATTGATTTGATATGAGACAAATAAGAAAAATTTCGGTTTAATTGTATGAAAATATTTTCCCATTACAAAAAACTACGTTGGTGAAATATCACACTGCTTGTTTTCCATTAACTCTCAACGCACTTCGCTGTAAATTTCCTCAATGAGGTCTTTATATTTTTCTTCAACTACTTTACGGCGGATTTTCATTGTGGGAGTTATTTCGCCGTTTTCAACCGTGAGGGCGTGGTCGAGTAATGCAAATTTTCGCACACGCTCATAATTGGGTACATCAGTTTGCAATTGCTGAATTTCATTCCAAAAAAAATTTCTGATTTCTTCCCGCTGTATTAAATCACTTGGCATTCGGTAAGATAGGTTGAAGGTTCGGGCAATTTCTTCTAGCGATTCAATATCGGGAACGATGAGCGCGGAAAGAAACATTCTCGCATCGCCGATTAATACAAACTGGTCAATATATTTGCTCATCAAAAACCGGTTTTCAATCGGTTGCGGCGCGATATTTTTCCCGCCCGAACTGACAAAGAGATGTTTTTTCCTGTCGGTAATTTTGAGGAAACCTTCTTTATCAAATTCGCCGATATCGCCGGTGTGCAGCCAACCGTTTTCATCAATCGCTTTTCTTGTCGAAAGTTCATCGTTCCAATATCCTTTCATTATATTGGGTCCGCGGGCGAGAATTTCTCCATCGTCAACAATTTTTATTTCTACACCGGGAATCGGAAAGCCAACAGTCCCGAACTTATAGCGGTCAAGGTGATTCACCGAGAGAACGGGCGAACTTTCCGTTAATCCGTATCCTTCAATTATCGGAATCCCGACTGCTTCAAAAAATTCACCATACTCTTTAGCCAACGGTCCGCCGCCGGAAACAAAAAAGCGAATATGGCCGCCGGTTTTTTCCTGCAATTTTTGAAAGACAAGACGGTGGGCGACCCGGTGTTTTACCTTAAGCCATCGCGAAATAAATTGCAATCGTTTCCCTTTGGCGTACCGTTTTCCGATATCCAGGCAGTTGAAAAAAATCTTTTGCTTCAACGGCGGAGACTCGGAAACCTGTTTCATTATACGATTGTACACTCGTTCAAAAAAACGCGGCACGGCAGTCATTATCGTTGGTTGAATTTCCACCAGACTATCGCGAACGGTTTCAATACTTTCGGCGTAGGCAATCGAAGCGCCGCAACCGACAGCCGTATAATATCCCGCCATCCGCTCAAACGAATGACACAACGGAAGAAACGAAAGAAACACATCATCCGCGCTGATGGGAAGAACCTTTGTGGCAGATTTGATATTTGATACTATGTTGCCATTGGTAAGCATCGCTCCCTTTGGCGTACCGGTTGTTCCCGAAGTATAAATGAGCGTAAGAAGGTGGTCGGGGGTAATCTGTTGTACCTGCTTTTCGTAAAAATGTTTATGCGAATCTAAAAACGTTTCCCCGCTTGCAATCAGTTGAATCAAGGAAATCACGTTTTCATGCATCGGTAATTCTTTATCGGTAAAGACAACTATTTTTCGGAGAGAATTTATTTTTTCGAGCAGCGGCAATACTTTTTTCAGTTGCGAGGCATTGGAAACGATAGCGTATGAAACATCGGCATCGAGAAATATATCCTCGATTTGTTTTGCCGTCATCGTGGGGTACAACGGAACGGAGATTGCTCCCAGTGCTGCGAGCGCCTGGTCGCACATCACCCACTCGGGACGGTTTTCGGAAATAAGGGATACACGGTCGCCATTCGTTATCCCAAGTGCGGCGAATCCTCCCGTTACGAGTTCCACCATTTCCCGAACTTCGGAGAATGTGAGTGTTGCCCATTTTCCGTCGAGTTTATGCGTTAACATCGGACGTGGAATATCCGCATACTTATTCGTAATGTTGAAAAACATTTCCGGTATAGTGGAGAACGGGACAGCAAGTGACATTTGGGTTGAACGATGTTAAGTAATCAAACGAAAGTAAAATACTTTTGGAAACGCAGGGAGAAAATAAAGAAAAATACGGTGCGTACATAGAGAATGGAAAAATATTTTTTGCTAACAATTTCCATTCCACAGTGCAAGTTTTTCTCGGTTAAAAAAAATTATTGTGCGACCGTGAAAATTTAATCTAATTTGCTTGACAACGAGGAGGGAGAATTTTATATTTGCCCACCAAATTTCTCACCAACCTCGTTTTCATTTCTATTTTTTAAAAGTGATACATCGCGAGGTTTCAGGGTGGATGAGAAAAAGATTTTTTTATAAACCTCTCGTAGCGGGCTAAGGTGTTGGAGCGCAAAGAGCAGGTATCCTTCTTCAAAAAACAATTTTTTCGTAACCGATTTTAAAACAATTTTTCAAATGCAAGAACAACCTTCTTCACTATTCAAGGAAACAATTTCTTCTCAACCAACTAAAAAATCCAAACAACAAAAGTCCACAAACAACTCAACGAGTCGAGTCTTCGACAATGGCTCAAACGGTCACTCGCTTGCTGTAACGCTCGATGAAAACCATTTCGGTTCCATTCATCTTGATACCGATGTAATGCATCGCGCGTTAACGTCGGAAGATTATTACGGCGAGAACGATTTAGCGATTGATGTTCTCCGGAACAAATATCTCGCGCCGAATGAAAAAGGACCGATGCAAATGTGGCAGCGAATTGCAAAAGCGCTCGCATCCGTTGAACACGATAAAGAATTTTGGTACAACAAATTTCTCGAACTCCTTTTCGATTTTAAATTCATCCCCGGCGGAAGAGTAATGCACGGCGCAGGACGTGAAGAAGCAAAACGCCGCCCGACACTTTCCAACTGCTACGTTATTCCGATTGAAGATGATTCGCTTGAAGGAATTTATCGCGGACTTGCTGAAGCCGCAATGGTGTACAGAACCGGCGGCGGCGTGGGAACGGATTTATCCATTCTTCGACCGGAAGGCGCATCGGTAAACGCAACGATTGATAAATCTCCCGGCGCAACTGCGTTTATGAATTTATTTTCCGAAAGCACGAACACTGTTTCGCAAGCGGGAAGACGCGGCGCATTGATGCTCACCATTCGCGTTGACCATCCCGATGTTGAAAAATTTATTACCATCAAAAATGACCCGCTCCGATTAAAAGTCGCGCACGCAAATGTCAGCGTGTTGATTACGCACGAGTTTATGAACGCCGTTATCAACGACACGAGTTTCGATTTGCAATTCAAAGGAAAAATTTACAAAACCGTAAAAGCAAAAGAACTCTGGATGAAAATTATCCGCAACGCACATTCATCCGCAGAGCCGGGAATTTTATTTTGGGATACGATGAAAGAGTATCACAATGTTGAATACGCCGCACCGCTATCTTCCACGAATCCTTGCGGAGAACAACCACTCGCCGCGTACACTGCTTGCAATTTGGGAAATATCAACTTGACAAAATTTGTGAATGACGAGGGTGAATTTGATTTCGAGCATCTTGCAGAAGTTACACACACTGCAACGCGATTTATGGATAACGTGATTGAATATAATATTGATAATCATGCATTCGAGAAAATAAAAAAAGCAGTTACAAACGATAGGCGAATCGGATTAGGAATTACGGGACTTGGCGACGCGCTTGCGAAAATGCACATTCGTTACGATACCCAAGATGCGCTCGATGCAACAGAAAAAATTATGCGAGTCATTCGCGATGAATCGTATAAAACTTCGATTGAACTTGCAAAAGAGCGCGGCGCATTTCCATTATACAATTGGGATGGATATTCGCAAAGTAAATTCGTTCAAAGTTTGCCGCACGAAATTCAAACTGAAATTTGCGCCCACGGAATTCGTAACGGCACAGTGCTTACGCTTCCTCCCGTTGGAACCGGCTCCATCGTCGGACAAACAAGTTCCGGCATCGAACCGATTTTTTGCACGAGTTATGTTCGCCGTGTAAAAAATCACGATGGACAAACATTTAACGAATACAAAGTGTATCATCCGCTCGTAAAACAAATGTTCGGCAGCGATGAAAAACTTCCCGAATATATTGTAACCGCGCACGATATTGACCCGTACTTCCGCGTGAAAATGCAAGGCGTAATTCAAAAATATATTGACAGCAGCATTTCTTCCACCGTCAATCTCGCGGAAGAAACAAGCGTGGAAACCATTGCGGATATTTACATTCAAGCATACAAAGCGGGACTCAAAGGAATCACCGTGTATCGCGAAGGAAGCAGACAAGGAATTTTGATTACCGATGAGTACGCAAAAAAACTCGCCGAGCAAACGAAAGCGGAAGGTGTAACGCTCTCCGAACCAACAAATCGCAAACCGCGCCGACGACCGAAACAAACCTTTGGTGTAACCGAACGCATAAACACCGGCGAAGGATATTTATACGTTACGATTAACAGCGACGAAAACGGTTTGTGCGAAGTGTTCACCACGATTGGAAAAGCGGGAGGAAATGCCGCCGCGCAATCCGAAGCAATCAGCCGTTTGATTTCGCTTGCGCTTCGTTCGGGAATTGACCCGTTGGAAATTACGAAACAGTTGAAAGGAATATCCGGACCAACGCCCGTGTGGGAAAATGGCGATAAAGTTCTCTCCACTCCCGACGCGATTGGCAAAGCGATGGAGCGTTACCTCAGCACGCACGGAAATAAATTTGTTGTGCATAAACCAACCGGCGAAACAAAAACAACATCATCGCAAGCACAAAATAATTACCAAAATCCCAAAGGGATGCCTTCGGCAGAAAACGGCGCGTGTCCCGATTGCGGAAGTAATATTGTGCATACAGGAAGTTGCGTTATGTGTAACAATTGCGGTTGGTCGAAGTGTTGAAAGAGATTTGAGATTTGGGATGTGCGTATATCGCGCTTTGTTTTCAGAAGTAAAACTTGGTAAATTGAGCCAGAAATTTTGTGAAACTTACACCAAAGCAATATGACCATCTTGCGAGTGTTTTCAAAGAAGCAGCAGCAATAATACTCGGAGGTTTTGTTGTTGGAAGAATTATCATTGGACAACCATTGGGATTGTATATTGTGTTCGGAGTAGGTCTCTATATCGTTTTTATTCTTATTTCATTAGCACTTACAAAGAAAGGCAAAGACAATGACTGATATTTTAATTATGGGTTCGCTTATAGCGCTGTTTGGATTAGTAATTCTTTTCCTAACACGAAAGCAAACACCGGCAGCAAAGTAACCATTGCATTACAACTCCCGATTGCGGAAGTAATATTGCGCATACGGGTCAATGACTCGTCTACGACCCATAGGGTAGAGAAGTTGCGTAATGTGTAATAATTGCAGATGGTCGAAGTGTTTAGAAAGAAAATGTCATTCCTAATTTATTTCGGATTCTTCGTTGTAATTATTTTGAATCGAAAACAAACATGGGTAAATCCCAAAAAATTTTATACTGGATATTCTTCGTACCATTAGGAGTACTCACTTTATGGTTAATACAAACGCTTTTCCTTATCATACTTGCTTTTGCTTCAAATGGAGGCATGATAGGATTTATAATCGGGACACTATTAGCCTCTGGTTCATGGATTCCAGGAACGGTTTACGGAATGAACTTAATCAACTCAATTGCCTTCGGTCTTATTTCTTTTAATATTTGTCAATGGTTAATAAACAAAGCTCCGAACAAAAAAAATGCAGTGATAGTATTTTCTTTTCTAGTAGGGTTATTTTTCTTGTACGAGATTATTTTCAACTTTATACATCTTATCGGTAGTGGGTCTGGTGAACTTTATACACGGCTTATAATTATGCAATCAATTATCATTATCGCGATAATAGTTGCATATCGAAAAAACAGAAAAGATAACTAGCATGATGAAAACATAGCATTTTATTATTTCTCAATTCTTTTACCCACCCCGTAATAAAAATAACACTAACCCAATAATCTATTACACGCAACCGTTTCCACGATGACCAAAGATGAACTCAAACAAGTCATTGAATCATCCATTGAACAAAAACTTCTCGAACTTCTCGGCGACCCAGATGAAGGATTCCAACTCAAAATATCCGTCCGCGAACGATTTTAAACAGTTGTAATCCGTCATGCTGAACTCGTTTCAGCATCTTTAAAACTCAATAGTCAAACAGATGCCGAAATAAATTCGGCATGACATTCACTAATTTTCCCTTTTTCTTCTCTCCCAACATGTGTGTATATTTGCGGTGCAAAAAAATAAAAACTAATTATGCAAACACTTAAAACTCCATTCACCAATGCGCAATTAGAGTTACTCAAACTTTTTTCCCGCAACATTTCAGAAGAAGATTTGTTGGAAATAAAAAAACAACTCGCTCAATACTTTGCAAAAAAAACAATCGAAGAAGCGGATAAAGTTTGGGAAGAAAAAGGGTGGACAAACAAAGATGCGCAACGAATGTTAAAAAAACATTTAAGAAAACCGACCAAACGTATCAATGCTTAACGTTGTTCTCGATACCAATATCGTTTTGGTTTCCGTATCGAGTCATTCACCGTTTCATTGGGTATTCCAATCGTTGATTGAGGGAAAATATTCTGCCTCTGTTACGTCCGATATTCTTTTTGAATATGAAGAAGTTCTTGCCGAAGAAATGGGAATCTCTCTTGCAGAAAGCGCAATAGAAACCTTCGATAACTTGCCGAACGTACAATTTGTTTCCGAATACTTTCGTTGGCAACTTATCTCTGCAGATGAGGACGATAATAAATTCGCTGATTGTGCAATTGCAAGCAACGCGGATTACATTGTAACCGAAGACAAACACTTCAACGTCTTGAAGAGAATCAAATTCCCAAAAGTAAACGTTATAAACTTGAACCAGTTTAAGAAGTTGTTTAATCAATAGTTTCCCCCCTTTTTTCTTCTCTCCCAACCGTGTGTATATTTGTCGCGCAAAAAAAATAACCAAATAATCCTATGCACGCAACCGTTTCAACAATGACGAAAGATGAACTCAAACAAGTCATCGAAACATCCATTGAACAAAAACTTCTCGAACTTCTCGGCGACCCAGATGAAGGATTCCAACTCAAAACATCCGTCCGCGAACGATTACTCCGTCAGCAAAAATCCGTTGCAAAAGGCGAACCCGGAAAATCGTTTGATGGAGTTGTGAACCGACTCACGTAAAACCATTCTTTTTTTCTTCTCTCCCAACTCTTTCTATATTTGCCCGTCAAAATTTAATTCCCATTTCTTATTCACCATTTAAAGAAAGATACATTTATGGCAGCACCGGTCGTGCATTTTGAAATTCTCGGCAAAGACGGAACCAAACTCCAAAACTATTACAAACAACTTTTCGATTGGGATATCAATTCCGACAATCCGATGAATTATGGATTGGTTGCAAAATCCGGAGAAGGAATCGGCGGCGGCGTCGGACCTTCTCAGGATGGCAGCAGCAGCGTAACAATTTATGTCGAAGTGAAAGATATCCAAGGGGCGCTGGATAAAGCAGTCGCTCTCGGCGGAAAAATCGTTATGCCTGTTACCGAAATTCCGAATATGGTTACTTTTGCCCAATTCTCCGACGTCGAAGGAAATGTTGTCGGACTGGTAAAATCCGCGCAATAATTTCTGTTCATCAAGGCGAAAGTCAAGTTTTGCTCTCCTGAGTTATGAACTTGACTTTCTTCTTTTTCCTTTCTGCCTTTCATTTTTTTCCTCGTTATGTTCGTAACCATTTGGGAATTTATCGTCCGTGCAAATACAATCCGCGAGTTTGAATTTCATTATAATGCCAACGGAACGTGGGTAACATTTTTCCAAAAAGGGAACGGGTATCTCGGAACAGAACTACTGAAAGATAATACGATGAACAGAAAATATGTTACGATGGATAAATGGATTTCCGAAGCAGCGTATCAAAAATTCCGCGAAGAACATATAAATGAATATCAATCTCTTGACGCGCAATGTGCATCGCTCACAGAAAGTGAAACCCACATTGGAACATACACAACCGTAACTACCAATCCGTAATTGGGAATCTATGAAAGAAACAGAACATATTGCAGACCAACTGCGCCGCTCGTATTATGGCGATGCGTGGCATGGACCATCTTTGAGTGAACTTTTGAATAACGTCAATACCGAAATGGCAAAAGCAAAACCGTTTGTTGGCGCGCATAGTATTTGGGAATTGGTTCTCCATATTTCCACGTGGATTACGGTCGCGCAAAAAAGAATCGAAGGAATTCCTTTTGAACCGACAAACGAAGAAGATTGGAAAACGATTTCCGATTTCAGCGACGATGCATGGAAAGAAACCCGGCAACAACTTCACCATTCGATTGAACGACTTGCATCAACTATTTCTCATCTCGACGATACTATTTTGGGAAAAATTACCGTTGGTAATTCATATTCAAATTATGTCCTTCTCCACGGCGTTGTGCAGCATAATTTATACCACGCCGGACAAATTGCGCAGATAAAAAAAGCATACACTGTACACGATGAACGAAAGATTTTGGAATACTCTGAAAAAGGCGACACGGAAAAAGTGAAAGAGTTATTGCAACGAAACCCAAAACTTGTGCACACAAAAGATATCTTTGCAAAAACGCCGCTTCATCTCGCCGCCGAAAATAACCATACGGAAACTGCTCAACTTTTACTTAGCGCAAATGCTGAACTCGAGTGCGAAACATCGTGGGGAATGACGCCGCTTGCGTGGGCTTCCAATTGCGGCGCGTTTGATGTTGCAGAATTACTGCTTTCACGCGGGGCAAAAAGCACGATGTGGATTTTCGCCGCGCTGGGCAAAACTGAAGAAGTAGAATCATATTTTCAAACGCCGACTTCTCTGAAAGAATATGCAGGACAATCCCGCGCTGTTGAAACGGAAAAAAACGTGTGGAAAAAACTTCCCCCGTCCGAAAATTTTACCGAACTGATTTCCGATGCGTTTTGTATTGCCTGCAGAAATGGAAAACTTGACGTTGTAAAATTTTTGTTCGAAAGAGGCGCGGAAATTAATTTTAAAGGATTTTTCGGGGGCACCGGTTTACATTGGGCTTCCATCAACGGACACAAAGAAACCGTCGAATGGTTACTGCAACACCATGCAGATTTTCAACTGGAAGATGATGAATTCAAATCAACTCCATATCTTTGGGCGAAACAAAACAGTAATTCGGAGATAATGGAACTGTTAAAACAGTACGGGGCAAAAGAAGAGTAAATTCATTTTAGATTTTT
>JAGXRH010000234.1 GCA_018335975.1 Ignavibacteriales bacterium | reverse complement strand
CGAGACAAGATTTAAAGCGAAGGAACCCGAGCCGCCGGGATACGTTTGAATCCATCCGGATTGAACATTCTCATTTACGAGATAATCACCGAGTGGGATGTATTGAAAAATGTAGTTTCCATTTTCATCAGTTAAAGCCGAAGTATCCTTAGCTCCGCTTATATTAATTTGCCAATTTGGAAGTCCAGGTTCGTCAACATTTTTTATTCCATCGCCGTTAACGTCATTCCACTTTGTCCCCAAAATTGTTCCTAGCTGATAATTCCCAAAATTAATTTCCGTAATAATTGTATCCATCGTGAGAGCGACAGAATATGATGAAGGGGAGACTGGAAATGATTGAGTCCACGTGGGAACTGTCCCTTCTGAAACTATGTACGTTCCTGCATAAAGGGAATCAAGGGTATAATTTCCACTTGCGTCGGTAAACGCAGAATCTGAAGATAAAACACCGATAGCCTTCACTTTCCATCCTGCAATTCCGGGGTCGTTGATATCTTGTATCCCGTTTGCTGTCAGGTCATTAAATTTTTTACCGATAATTTTTGCTGTGGGGTAGCCGATAAAGGCGGGAATATTTTTTCCGATTGCAAATTCAGAAAAAGAACTGATTCCGGTTATTCCGACTGTATTCGTGGCGGGGTTGCGCGTAGTATTTTGAAAAATATTCCATGGCTGTGTTCCACTCCATTTGCCAACAAGGAGTGAATTTTCATCGGCGTTTGAAAACAAGTCAGCATCGGCGTAGGTTAATTCAAGATTTGTCGTAAAGCCGATGAGTGGTCCGGTTTGAGTAAGTGACCAATATCTTCGAACGGTGCTATCACGAAATTGCGCAGAAGGATGAGTTTGTGTAATAACATTGGCAGTTATCGTACCATTGCCGTCAATGTTTTGCATAAGAAGTTTAACCGGTGTGTATGAACTACCGGACCCGATAGGAAACACATAAGTGCGTGGTTCAGAAATACCAATACTGATGCCACCATCTACATATCCTCCCGAAGAAGCAATTGAAGCAGTAAAAGGAATTGTCAATGAAAATCCGAGTGGTTTTAATCTGCCGGAGTACAATGAACAGACATTAGTTACAGTGAGATTTTTTGTAAACGAAACTACTGAACCGGATGCCAACACTAATTTTTGTATTGAGTTAGAAGAAATTTCATTGTGAAATCCTAACGAATCAGTATTATTATACATAACCGTAATATCAGAAGGAATAGTCAGATTACTTCCTGTGATTATTCCTTTCGTTCTCGTAATTGTCGCTCCCGATAAAATTGAAACTGCAAAAGTGGAAGTGGTTAACGTACCCGATTGTAACCAGAGATTTGATTGTATCGTTAAGTTCTTATCAATCGAAACGCCGCTTGCATTATTTATCTTTAAATTTTTGGTTGTTGTAAGTAATTCCGTACTTGTTATCCTTGGAGTTGTTCCTCCGTACACAAGCCACATATTAGTTCCTCGAGTAAATGTCCCATTTATCGTTGATGTAGTAGAGTAGATAAGAGAATCATTGATTACGAGTCCAGTTCCCGAATTTTTCAATCCTGTTCCACTGAGTTTTATTCCGCTGTAGGTAACACCTGTACTTCCAACGTAAATATTCTGTTCTCCGTTGCGAGCATATTCGATAACTCCGCCTTGCGCATTCGCGCTTGTAAAATCTACAGTAATCGGATTGACGAAGAAAATGTTAAAGGCTTTTGTCCGAAGAACTCCTCCTTTTCTCATTCGGACAACGCGCATAGAAATGGTAGAATCAATATCAAGCGTTCCGGCAATGGTGAGAGTGGAGCAAACAGCGCTTGGTGTTCCAGAAGTTCGCATTATCATTCTTACCCCTTTTACGGTTGCACCTGAACCAATAAACATATGTCCACTTCCTGTCACATTTCCAGTAGAATCCGGACGTAGGTCTTTTCCTTGTAAATCCCAGGTCCCACGAATCATGCGTAAACCCATGAGTTTAATATCGGTAGAGCTCGTTCCGGTAACAGAATCGGGTAAATTAACTTCAAGTCTAAGGTATGGTGTTCCTGCAGACCATTTTACGCCAAAAAGAGGACCATTCGTTTCGCGTTTTAAAACGGTCTTTGAATTTTTCCCTGTGTTATTATTTATCGCGTAAACACTTATGAAAGTACTATCACTTGAGATAGTTCCAAGCACTTCTAACACTGCCCCCGAATCAAATTGAACACGAGTCCCAGTTGTTCCGTTGACTTGTAAGTCGCGGCATTGTACGGTAGCGTTGTAAGGGACCGTTACGGTATCAGTTCGTAGAACAACGACATTAGTGTTTGAAGTGGGGACGATTCCACTGCGCCACGTTGTAGGGTCATTCCAACTTCCGCTTTTAAAAGAAGAATCGGTAGTTTGGCTATACAGAGATTGCGAAACGAAAAATAAAGAGAGGACGAGAATTAGAAATCGAAAATATTTCATATCGGATTTTATGACTATAAATGCGTTAATGTATAAAGTTGAAATAATTTTACTTTTTATCGTTGTTAGTTAAAATACTTTTTAACTTGTCGAAGGAGACTAAATCTTTTGAAGAATAAGCGGTATCCATATAAATCAGGGTACCGATTGAATCAATAACAAAAACCGACCGTTTATTGTAACCGAAAACTTCGTCATAAACATTGTAAAGTTTTCCTATTTCGTGTTTGTGGTCACTCAATAGCGCAAACGGAAGATTAAGACTCTTCGCCCATTCTTTATGTGTGAAAATATAATCGCCGCTGATACCGATGAGTTCGACATTTAGTTTGAGCAGTTCCTCAAAGTTATCGCGAAATGTGCACATCTCGCGCGTACATCCTCCGCTCCAATCGGCAGGGTAAAAGGCGAGAACGATTGGCTTTTCACCAATTCGGTTCGATAAGGTGAAACCCCCTTTCATAATTGTATCTTTAGTTGCAATATCGAGAGTAAAATCAGGCGCTGGTTTCCCAACCGATAACTCGCCGGAAGTTAAAAGCATTGGTAAAAACACGAGCAAGATGAGATAATTTTTCAGAAGTCCGAGCATAAATTTTTTCTTGGTTTTGATTTTATTTCTTCAAAAATTTACAACAATGATGGAAGAAAAACAACGAAATAAATAAATTTTGTTTAGTGTTGCGGGTAGTATTCGATATGGTGAAAAATTCGACAAATGATCAACAAATCAAATTGACTTTTGAAACTGAATTGTTGCTTTCACAAATTCTTTGAAAAGAGGATGGGGCTTCATCGCGCGGCTTTTTAATTCGCAATGAAACTGTCCTGCAATAAAATAAGGGTGGGAGGGAAGTTCAACAATCTCGACTAAATTCTCTTTTGTGTAAACACCGCTGAATACCATTCCCATTTTCTCAAGTTGCGGGCGAAACCTGTTGTTCAATTCGTACCTATGACGATGGCGTTCATGAATCATCGTTTTCCCATAGATTGAAAAAGCTTTTGATTTTTTCTGAAGTTCAATCGGATTTTCTCCCAAGCGCATCGTTCCGCCTTTTTGCTGAACGCCTCTCTGCGATTCAATCAAATCAATAACATTATACTTTGATTTTATAAATTCAGAACTGTGAGCATTTTTCATTCCACACACATTGCGGGCAAATTCTATAACCGCAGTTTGCAAACCGAGGCATATTCCTAAAAACGGAATCTTCTTTTCCCGCACGAACTGAATTGCTTTTATTTTTCCCTCTACTCCACGTTCTCCAAACCCTCCCGGTATAAGAAGTCCAGACACATCATTCAAATATTTTTCTGCTCCGAATTCTTCTACATCTTCTGCGCGAATCCATTTCAATTCTACACGAGCGTTATTTGCAGCACCCGCATGAATGAACGCTTCGATAATGCTTTTATACGCATCGGGCGAGGAGGTGTATTTTCCGCATACTGCAATTTTTACTCGATGAACCGGCTTTTCAACTTTATTGAGAAATTCTTTCCATTGTTTGAAGGAGTGAATCGGTTTTTTCCTTGGCTTAAGTTCCAACCGGCTGAAAACTCTTTCCGCAAGTCCTTCTTCAAATAATGCAATCGGCACATCATAACTCGAACCCACGTCGTGCCCTTCAATAACATCGAGTGGTTCGACGTTACAAAAAAGCGCAATCTTTTTCTTGATTTCCGAATCGAGCAAATGTTCCGTACGGCAAATAATTATATCGGGCTGAACGCCGATTTCCTGCAATTCTTTTACACTGTGTTGTGTCGGTTTCGTCTTTAACTCGCCTGCAGTTTTTATGTACGGAACAAGTGTAACGTGAATGTTGAGGGCGTTTTTTCTTCCCCGCTGCAGAGTGAATTGTCGGATTGCTTCCAAAAAAGGAAGACTCTCAATATCTCCTACCGTTCCACCGACTTCTGTTATCACAACATCGTATTTTCCTTCCGTTGCTAACCTGCTGATACGTTCTTTAATTACATCGGTGATATGAGGAATAACCTGAACTGTTGCACCTAAATAATCTCCGCGTCGTTCTTTTTGTACTACTTCATTATACACCTGACCGGTAGTCGTATTGTTTTTGCGTCCCATATCAATATCGAGGAAGCGTTCGTAGTGTCCGAGATCCAGATCGGTTTCTGCTCCGTCATTCGTTACAAACACTTCGCCGTGTTGGAAGGGATTCATCGTTCCGGCATCCACGTTGATGTACGGGTCGAACTTCTGAATCGTAACGCGCAATCCATGCCATTTTAAGAGTAAGGCAAGGGAAGCGGAGGCAACACCTTTCCCGAGAGATGAAACAACGCCGCCGGAGATAAAAATAAATTTTGTTGTGTCTATTCCAGATTTCATAGTGATTGAAAATATTTTAAGCCCCAGAACAGAAGTCTGCGGATGTTGATAAAGTGAAGCCGAAGATGCTCATTCGAGTTTTTTCGCGCGGAGTTTTTCGCGAACAAACTCTGCATCGGCGAACGTATCTACGGAAAAGGTATTATGCTGTGTCAGAACGGTCTTTATTTTCCAACCATAGAATAACATGCGAAGTTGTTCGAGACTTTCGGTTTTTTCCAGTTCGGTTCTCGGAAGCGCGGTAAATGCCTGAAGCGCATCGGCGCGGAAAACATACAACCCGATGTGCTTATAAAACGTAAAATGTTTTTGTGTCTCCCGTGTCGGCAATTCTTTTTGGATAAAGGGAATAGGAAATCGGGAAAAGTACATTGCAAAAAAATCTTCGGTTACAACAACCTTTGGTATTCCGGGTGAATAGAGTTCTTCTATTGTTTCCACCTGACGAACAGGGGTGGCAACACGAAACGAGGATTCATTCAATAACGGCTGAATCGTCTCATCTATCATTTCTCCTCGGATTAATGGTTCATCACCTTGAATATTGGCAACTATTTCAGCGTTGGGAAATAATTTTGCGACGTATGCAACTCGTTCCGTTCCGCTCTCGATGGATGTTGGCGTCATTATCGCTTCACCGCCAAATTTTCTCACGGCAACTACGATTCTTTCATCATCGGTTGCCACGACTATTTTATTGAGAAACCGAGAAGTGGATGCCCCTTCATACACACGCTGAATCATCGGTTTTCCGCAAAGGTCAATAAGCGGTTTTGCGGCAAGGCGTGTTGAGCCGTACCGCGAGGGAATAATGCCGATTATTTTTTCGTTGGACATTTCCTGCTATTCGTAATTTGTAATTTATAAATCGTAATTTCTCTCGTCATCCAATCACTTTCGGTACCTTAAAAAATTCTTCTGTTGCAGAGGGAGCGTTCTTCAAAATATCTTCCCGTGGTTCACTTTCCTTTGTAACATCTTCACGGAAAACATTTTGAAGCGGGAGGATATGGGTGAGCGGTTCGATGTTTGTCGTATCGAGTTCATTCAGTTTATCCATCATTTTCAAAATGTCATTAAATTTTTCCGTCAGTTTTTCTTTTTCAGAATCGGGAAAATCAAGTCGCGCAAGTTTTGCAATATTATCAACGTCGTATTTTGTTACCATAAAAAGCAATTCGCAAGTGCTTATTGTTCCACATAGTTTTGTTCAATGGCTTTATGGACTTCTTCCATCAACTTCTTTTCTGTTTCTTTGTTATGCGTTGAAGGAATGGCAATCGGTTTTCCGAGTATCATCGTTACTTCGCCCGGGTGAACCGTAAAAGATTTTTTCGGAAGAATTTTATACGTTCCGTTAATAGTTAATGGAACCACAGAAACACCGCTTCGCACTGCAAGATAAAATGGTCCACGCTTAAACGGCTGTAATTTTCCATCTTTTGTTCTCGTTCCTTCGGCAAAAAGCAAAACCGAACCGCCACTTTTAATTCGTTCAGCCGCAATATCCAAACTTTCCATCGCCGACATTCCTTTTGTTCTATGGATAGGAGTGTGAATCCTACCATACTTCAAACCCATTCCAAAAAAAGGAATCCAATGTAACTCCCGTTTGTACACAAAACCAACTGGGTCGGGTATTCCTGCAAGCACGCACGGAATATCAAACATACTTGCGTGGTTGGAAATGTAAATATGTGGAGTTGTGAAATCCACATTCTCCGTTCCTTTAACCGTAAGTTTCACGTCGGCGGCTTTTAAAACACGCACACCAAAAAAATGAGTTGAAGCGTTGTAAAATTTTCTTTTCCTGTCGAACGGAAGGAAAAGAAGTATCACAAACGGAACAACAAGTACATAAAATACGATTATGAGAAGTTTGATGAGCGAACGCATTCACGGAATTTTGCCTACGGGCTTAAAAGCGGGCGAAAATTTATTGAAAAATTATTTCGGAAAAAAGTTTTTTATGTTCACTCCATAAAATTTCAGTCAAAAATACTGTTCGTCGTTAGGATGAAAAGAAACAGAAGTTTGTCAAAATGCTTCGTAGTTTTTCTGAAATCCGTCTTCTCCATTGAGAATCGTTGCTCACCCAAACCCGCCGTTTACTCAT
>JAGXRH010000233.1 GCA_018335975.1 Ignavibacteriales bacterium | reverse complement strand
GCGGCAATGTCTGCGTCAAGTTTACTGGATTGCGCCTTGAGGTCATCAATTTCCTTACCAAGTTTTGTGAGTTGAGATTGCAGTGCATCACGTTTGGAAGTCCATTCAGTCATCTGTTTTTGCCATTCTTCTTTCGTGAGTGGTTCATCCTGAGCCGAGACATAACTCACACCGGAAGTGAACAGTAATCCTAAAAAAAGGAGGAGAGTTAAAAATTGTTTCATGAGTTTTTTCCTTGAGAAAATTAGTTTGATGGTGAGTTATTTAGTTTGTGCTGATTTTTGCTCGTCGAGAACGGATTGCAGTTTAGATTTTTTGGAAGCGACTTGTTTTTCCAAGTCTTCTTTTTCTTTCTGTTTGGCTTCAACTTCAGTCTGAAGTTGTGCAACCTCGGCGCGTAATGCAACCAATTGGCGCATTTCTTCATCGGTAGGTTTATTGCTGCAACTGGAAAGTAGTGCAACGCTTCCCAATGCTACTGCGAAGACGAGAGTTTTAAATATGTGATTCATTTTCATAAAGGGTGACCTTGGTTAAAAGAGTGGTAAAATTTTCGGGTAAAATTTACAAAATAAATCAAGCGTAGTCAAGGGAAATGAAATGTATTTTCAATTAAAAAAATTACAGCAAGCGCCTGTCGGCAAAACTGGTGTACTTTTCCCCCGCAATGATAATGTGGTCGTGAATCGGGATGTCCATAATTTTTCCCACTTCTACAAGTTTTCTTGTAATCGAAATATCCTCCGAACTCGGCTCGGGGTTGCCGCTGGGATGATTGTGGACTAAAATAATTGAAGCGGCATTCTCCGTAATTGCTATGCGGAACACCTCGCGGGGATGAACTAATGAGGCGTTTAATATTCCCTGTGAAACTCTTTTCTGCATTATTCGTTGGTTTGCCGAATCGAGAAGCAGGAGATGAAATTCTTCGTGGGGCAGATGGGAGAGTCGCGAATAAAAAAAACTGTACACATCCTCCGAGGTCAAAATTTTTTTCTTTTCATCACTTTTTTCAAACCGCATTCGTCGCGCTAAAGAAAATGCAGTTGCGAGAGTGATTGCCCGTGCTGGACCTAAAGTAATTTTCGTCCCGGTTGCACTTTCTCCGAATTCAATTTTTTTCAGCGATGGTAAATCAAGTTTCGCTAAAGATTGCAGGTCGAATTTATTTAATAATAATTTGGCAAGTTCTACTGCTGTTATTCCACGCACCCCGGTTCGCAGTAAGATAGCAATGAGTTCGGCATCGGAAAGCGTATCTTCGCCGAATAAGAGAAACCTTTCCCGCGGACGTTCTTCTTTTGACCAATCTTTAATGGTCAGGTGTTGTCGCGTTTCCTCTCCGTCCCGAACGATATTATTTTTCATAAGCGTTTACTTCTCCGATTATTTTTACAATTCCCTCTTTCAATTGCATAATTTGAACATATTGATTGCTCTGTTTTTCCGTGAAAGAAACGGTAGTATGTAATGTTGAAAATTTTTTTATATCCCGGAGCGCAAGCGCAATCTCCTCTCGCGTTTTAAATTGTCCTACCGCCGAATACAGTACCTGAAAAGCATCATATCCATAAATGAAAAAGTTTGATGGTTCTTTTTTCAGGTGAACAGCGAGTTGTTTTTGTTTGTACGGCTCAACGGAATAATCCGAACAAAATATAATTTCCGTAATTGTTCGTTGATTTCGGAGGAGCGCTTTTGTGTCATTCCATTCACGATTGCCAACGAGGCGTGTGCGAATATTATAATACTTGAGTTGTGCGGTTACGATGCTCATTTCTTCTGCAGAGCCGAGAGCGATATACAACACATCCAAAGGAAATTTTCTATTCATTGCGATAATCGCGGTACACTGCTCTTTTAACGAAGTCGAAGAAGGTGGATAAAATCCTTTCGTGAGGACGTGGCTTCCCATTCGTTGCATTTCCGTTGCAAATGCTTCCGCCGATGTTCGTGCGTGTGGTTCAGTAGAGGAAAGAATTCCCACGTGTTTACACTTCCACCGCTCGAAGGCATAATGTGCCATTGCAACTCCATCAGTGGTATAGGTAGGAGTTGATTGAAAAACATACCTTCCCATCGCTTCAATATCTTCGGCAGCCGCAGTCGGGGAGAGGAGCGGAATCTGAAGTTCGTTCGCTTTTCTTGCAGCGGCACGGGTTTCATCGCTAAACAACGGACCAAGAATTGCAAGCGTGCTTTGTTCGGACGCAAGTTCCTGCACTGCAATGGAAGTATGTGATTGTTCTCTTTTGCTATCCCGAATTTCCAATTGGAGATGAAGCGTGTCGTTATTGCGCTGCGATTTTTGATGAGCAAATTTTATTCCATCGAGAACTTCATTGCCGATGGCAGATGAACTACCGGTGAGGGGGAGGAGAACTCCGAGGCGATACAAACGTTCGGCGGGAATTGAAAACGATTTAATTTTTTTTTCTAAATCGCTGCCGATATTCAATTTCCTGACCGAATCGAGTAACGTTATTGCCTTCTCAATGTTTCCCGACGCAATATTTTTTTTGACGAGGAGAAAAAGGAGAAGTGGTTTTGAATGAATGTCAGAGGTGTTGGTGAGCGTGGTAAGAACTTCAAGCGAAAGATGCTGAGCGCTTATGGTTTCGATATTCCGGAGATACTCATTTTTTTTAGGAAGTTTTGATTCATAATAAAGAAAAAGGTATTCCCGCAAAGCATCGAGGTAACGGTGTTTAGCATAAAAACATTTTGCAAGAAGCTGATGAGCGTCAATCTTAAAGGAGGTTTCCGGAAATTCGGAAAGAAAAGTTTGTAACAGTTGAATCGCATCCGAGTACCGTTGCAAACAGTAAAGGGATTTTGCCGACATAATTGCCGCAGCGGTACTTCGCTGGTTTGTAGGAAGTGTTTTTGCGACAAGGTGAAATTTTGCAAGCGCTTCTTCATATTTTTTACTTTGAAAGAAATGAAGACCTTGTTCAAATTTTACGTTGGCTTCATCGAGAACGCGGAAATGTTCCTGAGCGAATACAGAAGGGACGGCAATAAGGAAGATGGGGAATATTTTCAGAAACCATTTCTTCACGATGTCTGAAATGCGTTGTGTAAATTTACCGTTCGACATCCTTTGCTTTCAGACAAAACCTCAAAAGCGGAGTCGAATACCCGTACCGAAGGAAAATTGGTTAAACCCTTTTGGCGTAAAAAGAAATCCGATATTTTCTGAACCGATATCCCAGTTGAAGTAATAGAAATCCAAACCCATCCCGCCGGAAATACTAAACCGGTCTTTACCACCCACCGCCATCCCCATCCGCAAAGGAAACCAATTCCAGGGGCGGTATTCACCACCAACAGAAAAACGAGAGCGTTTGGAATTTCCCAGCGCGTTATTAAACCCTTGTTTATATTGAAATGCGAGCAGAACATTTCCCAGGAAACTGATATCGCCCCGCCACGCAGAACCAAGGAGTAATGCTGTCGGAAGGTCGGAATTTATTGTCGAAATTGTATCTCCTTTTAAATCGGAAATATTTTTTTCAATGTCTTCAATAAAAGCATCAATACTTTCCTGGTCTGCTTGCGTATTAAAACTTGCAACGCGAAGCCGGGAAGAAATTTTTCCCTCAACAACATTCCGTGTCCACTCCATTGAACCAATGTCAATAATACTTAATCCGAAATGAATGTTCTCATACATGGTAAACGAAACACCGAAATCAAAGGCGGTACCTTTTCCTGCATCGTGCGGAAATGGTGAAGCAGTTCCATTCGAATCAAAAACTGATGCCATAGATGAATAATAATGGATGTTTGCATCCCCAAGAATGCGATATGCTTGTCCGAGTGAGTCGGTATATCGCTCTGTTCCTACCCGAACGTCATATTTGTCAAGGTCGAAGCGAAACAAACCTTGAACTATTTTCACCGAAATACCGGCGACAAGATTATCAACAAATGAAACATCTATTGAGCGGGCGTACGAAAAAGCGTACTCACGGATTTCCTGCGCTTTAATTGTTGTGCCGCTAAAGTCATATACCGTTCCGGCTGTATCTAAGAGGTACAGAGGAAACCGAAGGTAATCTTTTGGTAAATCAAACGTAGCATAAAATTTTTCTGTAACGGAGAAGCCAAGACTTCCCACCGTATTATTATGTATGGTCAGCCCCACAAGCCGTGTCTCAAAATCAAAATGTGTTTCAGCGAGCCCTTCGGGAAACAACTCCAGAATTTCCTTTTTGTCGTTATCCGTCAGATGTTTGCCGATTTTTTTTCCATTGACGATTGTTCCGGTGAAATAGGTCGAGTAAATATCGTAGTTGATAAAATCCGTACGAACGTTAAAACTGAACGGTGGCAGCAGTGTAAGCGTAAAGTTTGGTAATTCTTCCGGCAGATAAATGACAGTATCGTGCGTTGCCGTAATAATTTTTTTGTTGCTTATTTCCATCGTTTCCTTCACAAAGTAGGTCGAATCACGCGGGACTTGCTCAGTTCTTATCGTAATTTTAATACTATCGTGAGTTGTTTGGGATGAGATTGTATCATTCTCGGTAATGATTAAAGTATCGTGCGTAACTTGGATTGGTTCAATAACGGAATACGTTGTTTCCTTCATTACAGTTTGCGTATAGACGCGCGTTGTTTCGGCAAGTTCCCGTACTTGCACTAAAGAATCATGCGAGACAGAGTACTCAATTTCCTCTAATATGCGTGGGCGGTCAAACCCTAATAGACGCGCGGGGTTTGTACCTATTGCATTAATGCCGCCGCTATTTGCCACACCGGTTCCTCCTAACGAAATGTTGGCAATGGAAGTTTTCTCTCCTGCAACTACCGAAAGAGTAAAGAGAAAGAAAACAAAAGTAAAGATTGCGAGGTTTAATTTATGGTGTTTCATAGTTGTCTTTTCCTTACTTCGCAGAAGTTTTTATTGGTGGTTGAACGCTGTTCTCATCGCTTTTCACCCGATAGCCGAGTTTCGCAGTAATGCGAATGATGATTTTATCGGTCGTTCGAAACGTTACTATTTCGTTTCCGCTTGTTTGCAAACCGAGTTTAATCAAAGAGAAATCCCCTTTGGCAATCGCTTTTGCATCGGCGTTTTGAATAGTGATTTCATTCGTAGCGAGCGTAGAGAGTCCTTGCGAAACGCGTGCGGAATCAACGAGCAACGTTGTTCGGAAACGACTGCCGTGTATCGAATCTCCATCCAAAAATAAACTATCAAGTATATCAAGTTGTAAGGAGGAACGCAGCGGCATACCGTTGTTTACATTGATAGAAATAGTTCCGAAGTTGATATTTTCTAACTGGTCTTGGTCAATGTTGGTTTCTACATCGGAAGTGTCGAGGAACAGTCCGTTGAAAATTCTCATCTTCATTGGAATGGTAAAATCTGTTGTTCCATAGAGTGAAGTTGTGTCCGCGATAAATCCTTGCTGATAGTCAGGATTGAATCTTGCTTTCCCGGCGAACACAAACATATTCGGAAGATTGGGAAATGAAAATGAAGACAAAAATTGGTCAACATTCAAATTGATGATATTCAATTTCGGGGGCTGTCCTTGTGGCGAAGGAAAAATCGTGTCTTCTCCTGCCGGAATGAGTATGGAATCAATTATTCCGGTTACCGTGTCAATGCCGTAAATTTTCATATCAAGCGCAGTCTTTACGCCGCCGCCCACATATAATCCCAACCCGACTTTAAATCCCGAGAAACTCAAGTTGCCGGAAAAATGCGGGTCAACATCAGTTAAACTTACTCGTAACGTTTCAGCGACGATTGACTCGAATGGTGTAACCCTACCATTGACTGATTGAAGAATAAAATTCTCATCCGGAATGGTAATATACGCTTCGACAAAATCAGTGCTTTTAATGGTGCTAAACGATGCGCCGGATTGCAACGTTGTAATTTCTGCTTCAAAATTAAATTGGCTGCTCGGTTGTCCTGCATAATCAATGTTGTATTCCGTCATATCTATCGATATAGAATCTTTTCCAAACCGATTGACAAAAATAGAATCCAGTAACGAACTATGCGGAGCCGCAACACGCTTGAAGTCATTCAGTTTCAAGTTCAATCGTATTTCCACATCAGAGTGGTTGTTTACCACAAAAGCCAATCTTCCTGATTTAAATGAGGCGAAATTAATTTTTGTCGGCTGCGCGGACGTATCTGTGGTGAATGGAGTTGCTCTTGCTACTGAAGTACGTTGAGAAGGGATGATTCCCCGTGCGGCAGATGCTGTTGGATTATTTGTAATATTCGCACCAAACGTTATAGATTTTGCTCCCATTGGTAAATGCACGCTTCCTGATTCTGTAACAATGTGGGCGTATAACGATAATTGGTCACGCATTGTATCGCTTTGCGCAAGGGGAAAATTTTGTTGTGAAATACCACTCGGTTGAATTGTACCAAAGTTAAAATAGCGAGCAACAATTCCACCATCTGTTGTATTATAAATGATGATAGTATCAGGCGTGATGGGAACGGGAAGGTTATTGGTGAGCGAGAGTGAAAGTACACCCGAAGCAAATTTAACAAATTCGAACTCTGTAAACTGATTTCCTAATGGAACACGCACACTGGTGTCAGGGAAATTCATTACGGAATCATAGCCAAACGGAAAAGGAATACTGTCGAGAATAGGGACGGTTTGTGAAGGAAGAGTAGGAGTTTGAACCCGGAAGAGTCCGACTTGGATTGATTCTGGTCGAGTTGGTACCGGGTGAATGACAAGCGCATCGCCAACGGTTGACGGATTTGATGCGGATGACGTTTTGTAAAAAATTTCATTTGTCAAACTGTCAATGGTAATCACGCTGGTATCTTTCGAAATTAAATCCTTCAGCGTGTATTCTTTATTGAGGATGGTGATGCCGAGTTGCGTGTCCCAACTTGGCGCGACCGGCTCTTCAAATTTCGGAATACATTGAAAGGATACCGTAACGAGAACGAAAACAAGAGAAATAAGAAATATGTTTTTCATACGATGTGAACTGTAGATAAAAATTTTGCGTGAAAAATATAGAGGAATTGATTGCGAAAAACAATAGAAAAAGAATGTCTGAATAAATTTACATTTTCATCCACCACCGTAAATCTATCTGTTCAAACAATCCATCTTTGAGTTTACAGGTTTCAAGAAAGGAAAGTTCTTGTGTTTCAAGGGGAAGATGACGCAATATTTTGCCTGCGAACGCAATCAATTGTTGAAACGAAGATGTGTGTTCGAGAATTCTCCGCTCGGCATAATCTTTTGCTGATTTTTGGGAAATAAGAAATTGCCAATCTGATGCTTCCAGTATCAGGAGTTCTCGCGCGGCTTGTTCAAGAATGTTCCGAAGTAATTCTCCCTCAGATTCTGAATGTTCTTCCATCGGCGAAAAGTACAAAGATAATATCTCGCGAAATTTGCGCTCGCACTCGTACACCAATTTCCACGTCCATGCAGTTTTATCGCTCAGCCATACCTGATGATTATTCCCTTCTCCCCATGAACCCTCCGGTAATGCGATAACGTCTCGTGGTTTTCGTTTATCCAGCTCTTCGCTCGCAGTGGTTAATTGCAATGTTGTTTCGCGTTCAAGTTTCTGCAATACTTTTTTGAGAAACCGGGGACCTTCAAACCACCAATGCCCGAAGAGTTCTGCGTCGTATGGGGCGCAAAGGATTCCTTCTTTCCCAGTCGTGGTAAAATTTTTTTCCAATACAGATTGAATCAAGCCGACAAAATGCGTCGCTTGATTTTCTATCCGGTCTTCAATTTTTTCAACGTCATAAAGTTG
>JAGXRH010000232.1 GCA_018335975.1 Ignavibacteriales bacterium | reverse complement strand
ATACCATTGAACTCTCTCGTTATACCACATATCGATATCTATTTTAATTCTTCCAGCAACTCACCTAATCGCTCCTGAGTTAAGTTTTCTACAAAATCGTTGTTCATTTGCATCATCGGAGCAGTGCCGCAACTCCCGAGACATTCTACTTCGGAAATTGTAAACCGCCCATCTTTCGTGTTTTCGTTTAACTTTACGCAGAGTTTTTTACAAGCTTGCGCAACCAAATTATTTGCACCCCGCAGTTGGCAGGAAACATTCGTACAAATTTGTAAATGATACTTCCCCCTTGGCTGCTGATTATACATTGTGTAAAACGTAACCACTCCGTAAACTTCACCAACAGGAACGTCGAGTAATTCGGCGACAAATTTCATCGCTTTCCCGGAAATCCATCCCTCCTGTTCCTGAATCATCCAGAGCACGGGAAGCGTCAATGCTTTTTTCGTCGGATAAAATTTTTGAAGTCGTTCAAATTTTTTAAGATTTTCTTGAGAGAGCATTTCAATTCAATACTTAATTCAAATTACTTTTTAAAAATTATTTTCCCGTCTATCGAAAAACCTTTGAGCATATTCGAAGAGATTTTTTTATCCTTCTCATTATCGAACATCATTACTTCCTCATAACGATTTTCTTTCAGTACTAATTTTTGGATCGTCTCAATATCAGGGTCAATAATCCAGTATTCCTTTACGCCGTGCAACTCATATAACGCGCGTTTCTTTTTCAAATCAATAACCCGATTTGAGGGAGATAGAATTTCAATTATGAAATCCGGAGCACCGACAATATTATCAACCGTAATGATGTGTTTGTTCTCATTTAAAATTACCAAAATATCCGGTTGCACTACATCAGTTTCCGAAAGAATAACATCCATCGGTGCAGATACAGCAACTCCAAGCGGATTCGTTTCAAGAAAATTCCCAAGAGAGCGTAAAATATTGAATACGATGTGTTGGTGAAAAAACCTGGGTGAAGGACTCATAAATAATTCTCCGTTGATTATTTGATAATGTTTTCCATCATCGGGAAACGAGCGGTAATCGCTGTACGTAAAAATAACAGAACTCTTTCGCTCGTTCATCTCTCCATAACGATGACGAGAAGTTGTTCTTAACGATTTAGCTATTGTTGTTAGGGTACTCATAATTCATTCTTAATTCTTAATTCTTAATTCTTAATTCTTAATTCTTAATTCTTAATTCCACATTTTTACTTATCCGCTTCACCCATCACAGGATCAACGCTACCGATGATTGCAACGATGTCGGAAATCATATTTCCCTTTACTAATTGCGGCATCAATTGTAAATTGCAAAATGAGGGAGAGCGAATTTTCAAACGCCACGGAGTTGCATCGCCATCACTGACAATATAAAAACCGAGTTCACCTTTTGAACCTTCGATCGCGTGATACACTTCGCCAATTGGTGGATTGATTCCGAAGTTGATGAGCATAAAATCGTGAATGAGTTCTTCCATTTTGGAATACACCTTTTCTTTATTCGGAAGAACTTTTTTTGGTTCGGGAGGTTTTACGTCCCCTTGCGGAATTTTTTCTAAACACTGTTGTAAAATCTTTATGCTCTCCTTCATTTCATTCAAACGAACATAAAACCGCGCAAGCACATCACCTTCATTGAAAACAGGAATATTGAAATCGAGTTCGTTGTACACTAAATACGGTTGGTCGCGGCGTAAATCGTGGGCAATCCCGCACCCTCGTAAAATTGGTCCCGTCGCACCGAATGCAATTGCATCTTCTTTGGAAATATAACCAACACCCTCACATCGGTCAATAAATATGCGGTTCGATAAAACTAATTTTTCACATTCATGGATTTTTTCCGGAAACTGTTTGACGTAATCTGCAATCATTTTTTTTACTTCGTCGCTCATATCATTTGCAACCCCGCCGATTCTTGCAAAACTATTAGTGAAACGAACTCCGGTGAGAACATCCATTATGTCCTGTAATTTTTCCCGTTCACGAAAAGCCCACAGCAAAATCGTAAGCGCTCCAACATCCATACACATTGTTCCCAAAAAAACGAAATGCGATGCAAGACGTGCTAACTCCGCACAGATTACACGTATGAATTGCGCACGCCGTGTGATTTCAATTCCTGCAAGTTTTTCTACCGCAAGTGTGTACGCAACATTATTTGCAAGCGGCGAAAGATAATCCAGACGGTCGGTGTGGGGAATAAACTCGTGATATGAACTTGCCTCTGCTATTTTTTCATAACCGCGATGCAAATATCCCAAATCGGGAATACAAGAAACAACCGTTTCCCCATCAAGCCGAACGAGTAAACGCAAAACGCCGTGTGTAGCCGGATGTTGCGGTCCCATATTGAGTACCATCGTGTGCTCAAGCGCGTTGTCAAGAACAAAACTTGTGTCTTGGTCGTTGAGCGCTTGCAAAATACGTTCAGATGGTTCTGTAAAAATAACTTTTTCCATTGTCAATGTTTTGGAAGTGGGAGTGAACCGGGAATTCCCATAAGAGGAAATTCTTTTCTGAGCGGATGAAATTCAAATTCTTCGGGCATATACATTCTTCGCAAATCGGGATGTCCCTCAAATTTTATTCCGAACATATCGTACGTTTCGCGTTCAGCCCAATTAGCAGATTTCCAGATTGATGAAACTGTCGGAATCGTTTCGTCTTCCTCCAATTTCACTTTCAAACGAATGCGAAAGTGATTTTTCATTGAATATAAATTATAGACAACTTGAAATCGTGTATCAAATTGCTGTTGAATTTTTTCCGGAACGTGAATATCGTGGTCGTGGGGAATTGGATTTTGTAAAAAACCTGAATAATCCACAGCCGTAACATCGCGCAAGGAATCGAAAGCAAGTTCGTTATCATCGCGAAGAAACGTGCAAACGGAAATCAAAAAATCTTTTTTGATGATGATTGTCGTTTCATCACGAAAATCATTCACTGATTCGATTGCAGAAGAAAATTGTTCGTTGAGTTTATTGAGAAGTGGTTCTCGAAGGTTATTCATTTATTTTTCCAACAACTCGATAATATCTTTCACTGCTTTCAATCCTTCTTTTACAAAGTTCACTGAAACGATACCTTGATAATACGCGCCAATGTGAAGGTTTTGATAGGCAAGAGTAAAATTAGAAGTGAAAACTCCGTTATGAGGAATTTTTTTTCTGAGCGACCAATACTCATCAATAGATGTAGGAAGTTTATCCGAATCGTAGCCCTTGCCGATAAGCCACCCATCGAATGCTTTCAAAGCCGCAAGATATGCAATGCCTGCGCCTTCACGTACATATTTCGAATCTTCATACAATTTTCCGGTGGAATCAATCGAACTTTTTGAAATTGTTTCCTTTGCGCTCGCTAAATAACGCTTTGCTTCGGCGAGCGCTTGTTCTTTCGTAAGAATTATTTCTCTATTCTTCTTTGACATAATGTTTATCGAACTCCATCTTAATAATTTATGAATGAAATAACTTTAGCCATAACTTTTATTTTTCATCTTTTGAAAATATTTATTTTGTTCGTGGAGATTCCTCATTTTTTTCGGGTGAAATATATAGATGTATTACTTTGAAAGCAAATAAAACTTCAGGGCTTGCTCCTAAAAATAATAGGAGCGGTTTTTATCTTTTTGATATTGACGGATATGGCGGGAATCATTCCGATACTTTCGAGTGGGGGGAGATTTACTTTTTTATCGAAAATAAAAAGGTCAAGCATCTCTACTTGACCTTGCGTAACAGACAAGAATGTCTGTCCTACTAAAATTTCAATTTCATATTTACCACAGGATTATATGAAATACCATAGGCAGTTCGTTCTTCCTGAAACTGGAGTTGCGAGGAAAATTGGTTATTAAAAACATTTGCACTGATTGCCGCATCTATCGCGCTGAGAATATGATTTAAAAGAACGAGATTAACTGCACGCTTTGCTATTGTATAATAATCATTTGCTTTGCCACGTTCTTTGCTGTAATACGTGAAGTTCGGAGAAATGGCTGCGTCTCGTCTGTTAGGAATCGTGTAATCGGCAAACGTGGAATCATAATCGCTCCATCCTGCGCGGAATTGATGATATTTTCCGATTAATTCATAGTACTGCTGTTCAGGTCTGCGGGGAAGCGTATGCGAAAAACTTCCCCCGATTGCGCGTTCCAATTCGGTAATCTTATTCCAATTTACCCGTTTCCATGGATATTGGTTATTTGCAATTATTATTTCGTCAATCGTTGGATATTCGTTCGTGATTCCCCACGTAGAAATATTTTCGTAAATCCACTCGACATATTTTACGACGTTCCAATGTTTATCAGCATAACTTTTAAAAAAAGTGGTTTGGTCAATTGCTTTATTGTTATACACCAAACCGACCGTTATTCCCGTAACTTCTGCAGCAAAAAAAATACCAGATTGCCAAAAACTCTCTGTGTAATACTCTCCTGCTCCCGGAAGAAGAAACGAAAGTCCCGCCGCAAGCATCACCGATTTTTTTCCACCGGACATCATAATTGTTTCCTGTGGCGGAGAAGAAATATTTTTCGCCGCAAATAAATCTACTTTTTCATTCCCGGTAAAATGTAATTGCTTTTCTTCTTTCACTTGCGAATGGGAATTCTCATCAAAAAGAAAAAGTAGATTGAGTATAAGTGCGCCCCTATAAAATGTGGATAGAGATAAACCACAAAGATCACAAAGACCACGCAAAGTCCACAAAGAATTTATTGCTTTATTCTTCGTGTACTTTGTAGAAAAACATTGTGTTTTTTGTGATTTTAAAAAATGACAGTTAACTATTTCCAACATTATGTTTCTCAACTCTCTCTTCATATCAAAATCTTATTATCTCAACTACTCACTCAATCAAACTCGAACCCGAACAACACGCCGAAATAAAATCGCCACTCTTTACCATACGTTACGGTTTTGTTATTGCTCGTCGTACGCTGGAACTTATCAAGTCCGTATGCCGCGTTAAAAAATATCCGCGTGGGAAATGCATACCACGAAAATGCATCAAGACGGAGTTCTGCACCGACATCGCGCTTAAATTTTTGTCCTTTCAACGTACCGCCCGTCCATGCATTCCCTGCATCGAAAAACAACGAGCCATAGAGTTTATCGAAATACAAATGCGCAATCCGAATATCCATATTTTCCCAAATTGGAAATCGGTACGATGCATTCATTGCGGCAATTTTATTTCCTCCGATTGCATAATAGGGATACCCTTTCATTCCCACTAATCCGCCGAGATAAAAATCAAAAAAATTATCTTGAGCAGGACCGAAAATTGTTCCCGCGCGTATTGATGTTGCGAATGTGTGTTTCCATCCGGGAAGTTTCGTGTACTCATTCCACTTCAGTTCAATGCGATGGAATTTCGGTTCTTCAAAAACGCGGACGAGTTCTCCCTTCTCAATTACGTACTCCGGATTAAATTTAGAAAACTCATAATCGTACTGAAGAAATATTTTTCTTCCTTTGGGATTGATTTCGGAAATACGGGATGGCGCGATTGCTTTGTAATTCCATCGTAGGGAAAGAATATTTCCAAAATAGTATCCTTCGCGCGAGCCGGGAACGATAAACGAAATTGCATCCGGGTCATCGGGGTCTTTAAACGGAAAACTTTCAATCGCGCTTGTATAACGGCTGTGGGTATATCGGATTTCAAAATCTAAATTTTCTGCAAATAATTTTTGTTTGAGTGCGACATCAAATTCAATGAGGTCGAATGAAACATCTAAATCAAGGAGAATCGGGTCATCCGGGCGGAGAGTTGCAGTGAACTCTGTCGTACGCGAAATGTTATACGCTTCGAGCGAAAGAATCGGGTCCATTCCCAACTGAAAGAACAGTGGAATCTTATCTCGGTATTCAAAAATGAAAAACAAATCGCGTTCCATTCGGGTATTGAGAGCAGCGCCGCCAAACAAACCGTATTTATCAAGCACATCATTCGAAACAAAATAAATGCCGGGTTTTATGAGACTGATGCCTTTCGCTTTCTCGTTGTAATTATCGAAACGAAAAAACGGATAGAACGTCATCGAAGTAAAAATGTTTTTGTAGGAACGGGACTTTCGCTCGGGAAGTTGTGTATCGTCGTACGAACGGAGTTTTTCCCAATCAAATTTCGATGGAGTTCCATTTGTCCCGAGTGAAAGAAGTTGCGGAATAGGTTCTTCGCGAACATACGTTGGCGCATCCTGTTCGACTGTTTTCACAGAATCAAGAAACGCAATTTTATATCCACTCGAAGTGTAGGTGGCATACGCAAGTTGCCCTGTTGCATTGACGGAGGGCATAAATGCGCCGCCGAGAACATTCGTCAATTGCGCGGTTGTTTTTGTTTCCCGGTTATATTCGTACAAATTAAATATCCCGGTTTTATCGCACGAGTAAATAATTTTTTTCCCGTCGGGAGAAAATACAGCGTTGCGTTCATCAAAACTTGAATTGAAAAGAAATTCGACGGAATCATTTTCAATATTCAGCTCTGCAACATCTCTTCCATCTTTAATGGAATAATCGAAAAGAATTTTCTTTCCGTCGGAAGACCATTTCGGGTTATAGACTTGTTCGCCGTTGGTAAAATTTGTTCTTCGTTTTACATTCTTTCCGTCGCTTTGCAATGTGAACAAATTTTGCGTTCCATCTCCTCCGGCAACATAAGCGATAGTATTTCCATCCGGGGAAACAGCCGGAGTGTTAGCGCGATGACCATTTGTCAAACGTGTTTCGTCTTCTGTTGTAATATCGAAAACATAGATATCGTGTTGCTTCGACCAATGGGGGTTATCGGAACTTGTTTTTGCGTACGCAATTTTCTTCCCATCGGGAAACCACGAAATGTTTGAACGAACGCCGCTCGTTACTTGTTTTTCTTCTTTTGTTTCCACATCCCAAACGTACAACGAAGAGAGTCCGAAATAATCCGCCTCTTTGTTGGAAATGTACGCAAGTTGTTTTCCATTGGGCGAAAACGTGGGATAAAAATTTCCAAAACCGACATCTGCAATTATTTTTCCTTCGACACGATTTTGGCGGATGGATTCAGTGCGTTCCTTGTACGTGTGTTGCAATGATTGTTTCCATTCATTATACACCTCTTCCCCGTTTTTCCCAGTTGCATTCTCAATCGCTTTATCAATGGTGAGCGTGGAAAATTTTGAAAGCGAGCGCGAAATCTTTTCAACAACATCATGTCCGTATTTCTCACTGATGTATTTCACAAAATTAAAACCGGCATTGTAGGATGATTCATTTCCGAGACTCGTTTTTCCAAACACCGACATTTCATTCCACGAAAGCATATTGCTATCGAGCGCATACATTCGTAAAATCATATCGCGATGCGCATCCCAATAATCATACGAAAGTTCGGGGCGATTATATTGCGCAACTCCTTCGGCAAACCAACTCGGGATAATGAAACCGGAAACCGGATACGAAACAATCACGTTCGGAAATCCGTACAGAACGTCATTGCGGCGTTCTTCTTCATACCCCAACCACTGAAAATAAAATGCAGGAACTTTTCTCCCGAACTTCATCGCCGTTTGAATTTGAATGATATGCGTGAACTCGTGCGTGATAACATTCCGTAACCAATTATGAGAACCGCGTAAATCGTAATCGAGTGAGGTTGCCCAAATTTCTATTTTGTTATCGTAAAAATATGCAGCGCCATTTGAGTAATCGTCAAAATCTTTGATAACGAAAGAAACTTTTTGGTCGGGTTCGTGATGGTAGAGCGAGGTAATCGGTTCGTAAATTTCTTCGGCGACTTTTGCTATGACGTTTGCCGTTCGCTCCGTTCCGTTATGATAATGTACAAAGAAATGTTTTGTCTCGATTGTTTTCCACTCGAGTTCGGGATGATAGAAATCGTCGAATTGAGCGAAGAGCGAAGAGCAGGGAGCGAGAAGCAAGGAGAAAACAAATACACGAATGACCGTCATTCGTAATTTGTAATTCGTAATTCGTAATTTTTTCATCGCTTATTTTACAACTGCGATTTTGATGATTGTTTCCGCAGTTGCTTTTGCCCCTTTGGCTTCGATGTGCGCAAAATAGACGCCGCTTTGAATTTCGCTCACATCCCATTTCACTTCATTATCGAAACCACCGTTCCCGGTACCGTTCATTTCTTTGAGCATATCTCCTGCCAAATCGAAAATGCGGATTTTCACCGTTGCATCGTCTTTCAGATAGTAGCGAATGATGGTGTTGTTTCCATACAGTGGGTCGTTGCCATACACGGGATTGGGATAATTGTACGCGCGCTCTTTCGGGAAAAAAGAATTGGAAATCGGTTGACCGGAAAGCGGAGAATCAATCAATCCCGAACCTTGCGCATCGTGTTGATATTGCGTCCATTCGGATTTCCACGTCGTGGGATTTACAGTTCCTGTTTTCCACGCATACACATTACCATCATCGGAAGCAACGACAAGCGCGATTGTATCTGCATATAAAGAAATTGCAGGAGTTGCGCCGTTATTTTTTCCACTCAACAATGGAAATCCGTTTAAAAGTTTTCCACGGTTATCGTACGCAAAAACTAATCCTTCCTGCGAAACTGCAACGATATCCATACTTCCGTTTCCATCAACATCGGCAGCAAGCGGTTGAGCAAGAAAACGAGTCGTGGAAGTTGTTTGAACAGGAAAATAATCGAGCAACGAACCACTTGCATTGAACGCAAAAAATTTTGTTCCACTTAAAACAATAATATCGCGTTGACCGTCGTTGTTGAGGTCTGCGAGAATCGGGGAAGTGTAAATGGAGTCGTAGGTTTGCTTAGGAAAACCAGAAGTGTTAAGAAAAAAAGAAGTTAAAGAAAACACTTCACCATCACTTGAAACAGTAACAATTCTATCATCATTGGTTGAAATATTTCCAATGATAGAAGAATTAGAAATATTAGCACCAAGATTTGTTCCACCATAAGGATCAACACCCGCAATGCCAAAAGTTGGTGAAGCAAATATTTTAAGTAAAATTCCTTTTTGG
>JAGXRH010000231.1 GCA_018335975.1 Ignavibacteriales bacterium | reverse complement strand
TTTGGATGGGCATCACGATAATGTTTGAAGAGCGGCGCAGGGCAACTTTCATCGAGCGAACAACCGGCATTGACATCGGGAAGAAGAACTTGTTTTGTTGGAGAAAGTATCTTCGCCGTTTCCGCCATAAAGTGAACGCCCGCAAACACAATCACATCTGCATTTGTCGCCGCCGCTTTTTTCGATAACTCCAAACTATCGCCGACAAAATCTGCAAGGTCTTGTATTTCAGATTCTTGATAATAATGCGCAAGAATAACTGCATTCAATTCCTTTTTCAATCGAAGAATTTCTTCTTCGAGATTGAGAGGGATTGAATTAGTTATGGATTGATGTGCGATGGTTTCAAACATTGGTATTTAGTTTCAACTTGATTTATAGGAATCTTCAACTATTTCACTGTCCAATCTTCAATTTTTATATCATTAAGTCTTTCGAAGTCAGTTACGTTTTTCGTTACCATCGTTAGGTTATTAGACACCGCAGTCGCACCGATTAACAAATCAAAGTCATCAAGCAAATTTCCTTGTCTCCAGAGTCGAGACTTTTCTTTTGCATACACATCAAGAGCGGTAAAAATAGGAAGGATAGTAAATCTTCGCTGAAATTCTTCCACTGTTTTGCGGTTCTTAATCGGATTGCTACTGTTCTCTGCGCCAAACTTGAGTTCTGCAATACTGACTTCCGAAACAAAGCAATTTTCTTTTCCAGCACGCTCTATTTTTTCATCAAGGTTATATAAACCTTTGAGAAAATAAATGCAAATGTTTGTATCGAGAAGGTGCTTCTTCAAAGTTGTTCTCGTGTTTGTTGGAACGTCCTTGCCTGACGAAGATTGAGAATGATTTCATCCGCCGATTCTTTCGATTCAAAAGCGCCATAAAGCGATGTCAATGAACCATTCTTCACGCGTGTAGTTGACTTCATTGAGTTTTTCAGTTTGGCAATCAGTTCCAATTTATTTTCTGAACTCAGGTTCTTCAGAAACTCGAAATAACTTCTGACAAGATGTACTTGAACATCAATCACTTTCATTGTTTTCTTTCTTTCGTATTATGAATAATAATTTCGGTGTTAAAAATACTCATTGACCTTGCAAAAATAAAATGGCGACTGTTACATCGCCATTTGAATCCAAAAGAAAAGTCATTGCGAACGAAGTGATTCATTTTACCAAATCTTCACTCGCACACTCTCCGCACGCCACATTGCATCGCCTTCTTTAATTCCAAACGCTTTATAAAACTCCGACATATCGCTCAGCGGTCCAATCACTCGAAATTTAGCCGGTGAGTGTTCGTTACTCTTTACCTGATTTGCCGTTGCCTCAGGGCGTTCATTCACCATCCACGCAAGCGCATAACCGAGAAAGAACCGTTTATCAGGATTTAATCCGGCAATCATTTCCTGCGATTTATACTGCTGTGTTTTTTTGAATGCCTCATAGCCCATCATTATTCCGCCGATATCAGCAATGTTTTCTCCTTGCGTTAACTCCCCGTTGATATGAAGCGTATCAACCGCAATGTACTCGCTAAATTGCTTTACCACCATTTTTGTTTTTTCTGTAAACTTTGCTCTGTCTTCTTCGGTCCACCAATCATTGAGATTTCCGTTTTCGTCATACTTACTTCCTTGGTCATCAAACCCGTGCGTAATTTCGTGCCCAAATGTCGAGCCGCCGATAATAGAATACAGCAACGCATCATCCGCAAGTTTACGCTCGTAACCCGGAACAATAATATTGCATCCCGGCACAACGATTTCATTATTGGAAGGATTGTAATACGCATTGTATGTTTGCGGTTGCATTCCCCATTCCGTGCGGTCAACCGGTTGTCCGAATTTCGCGACCATATACTCAAACTGCCATTTGTTCGCGCTCATCACATTTTTAACGTAGGAAGTACGGTCAACATTCATCGAACTCAAATCTTTCCATTTATCCGGATAGCCGACTTTCATAACAATCGTGCTGAGTTTTTTTAATGCTTTTTGTTTTGTCGTTTCGCTCATCCAATCCAACGCTTTTATTCTTTCACCATAGACATCCTTAATTGCCATTCCGATTTCGAGTAATTTTTCCTTCGTCCCTTTTGGCAAATACTCATTGATATATACTTGTCCGATTAATTCTCCGAGCGAGCCGTTTGTCTGTTCCACTGTTCGTTTCCAGCGCGGTTTCGGTTCGGGAATTCCGCGCATCACGGTTGAATAAAAACTGAATGATTCGTTAAATGTTTTATCATCGAGATAATTTGCAAGCCGCCGCACAAGATGGTATTTCAAATAATTTTTCCAATTGGAAATCTGAAATGCGTTGAGATATCCGTTGAGCGCTTTCAAAAATTCCGGCTGTCCGACGACAACGGTATCAACGTTTCTCAAGCCCACGCCTTCCATAAATTCTTTCCATTTAATATTGGAAGTGGATTTCGTTAATTCTTCAAACGACATTTTATTGTAATTCTTCAACGGGTCGCGTGTATCTTCACGCTTACGGGAAACTTTTGCAATTGCCGTTTCCAACTTGAACATATTTTCTGCTGATTGCTGCGCTTTCATACTGTCGTATCCCATCAATATGAACATATTCGCCACATGTTGAACAAATTTTTCACGTAGCATCACGGTGCGTTCATCCGTATCGAAATAATAATTTCTATCCGGCAAACTCAATCCGCCTTGATAAATAAAAATTGCATTCTTGCTGCTGATTTTATCATCCTGCCCAACAAAAAAACTAAACAACGGCGAACCGGAAACCGAACGAATATACGCTGCAACTTTTGCAATATCTTTTACATCTTTTATTTTATCAATTCTTGCGAAGTCATCTTGCAAATCGTCAAAAGTTTTTTTGTTCAAGGTAACGCTATCCATTCCCGAAAAAAAGAAATCCCCGATTTTTTGTTTGTTGCTTCCTTTTTCTACACCCGTCAACTCTGCAGAAGATTCGCAAATGTTTCGCACTTGCGCATTGATGGTATCGCGAATCAATTCCCACAGTCCGTTGGATTGTTCACTTTCCGGAATCGGATTTTCTTTAAACCATCTTCCGTTTGCATAGAGAAAAAAATCGTCACCAGGTTTTACGGTTGTATCAATGTGAGAAACGAGAGCATCGGTTTCCGGCATATCCCTTTTTTGTGCGAACGATAAACCAGCGATAAAGAGTGTTAGGGCGGACAGGAGGATAAAATTTAAAAATGATTTTTGCATAACGTAGAGTATAAAAATAATGTGTGAATGAGCGGGTTTTATTTCACTTCTTTGAATTCCGCGTCTTTGATTTCTGTCGGTGGAAATGGATTTTTAAGTGAAGAGGGATTCGATGTTGGTTTTGGTGGCTGCCGTTTTTTATCTTGAAATACGCGTAAAATATTTTTGAGCGCATAAAGAAGATACAATGCGAGCAGAATGTACAATATGAATCGTATCATTTTTTCTTCGGGTTAATTTGACGCATCGGGTTGTAATACTCCACTGGCGCTTTATCCGTACGAAATATCTCATTGACTAAATCGTCAAAATCCATTGGATTGTTTACAAAATCCAATTCCGTTGAATTGACGATGAGGAGCGGAGCGCCACGGTAGTGGAAGAAAAAATAATTATATGCATCGTTCAAATCTTTGATGTATGCTTCGCTCATATTTTTTTCCATCGGTCGCGCACGTTTTCGAATGTTCTGCATTAAGCGTGCAACACTCGATTGCAAATAGACAACCAAATCGGCTTTGGGAATAGTTTGTGATTTCTCCAGCGAGGAAAAGAGCGTTTCGTACAATTTTAATTCCTCGTCTTCCAGATTGAGGTAGGCAAAAATTTTATCCTTTTCGAAAATGTAATCGGTTATAAGATTGTAGTGAAATAATCCCGGCTGCTTGAGCGATTGCTGCTGTTTGTACCGCGAGAGTAAAAAGAAAATCTGCGTTTGAAACGCGTACCTGTCGGGGTCATCGTAAAATTTCGGGAGGAACGGATTCTCCTCGAATTGCTCAAGCACAACTTCAGCGTGCAGTTTTTCGCCAAGGAGTTGCGTCAATGTGGTTTTGCCCGCGCCAATGACTCCTTCGATAGCGATATGATGAATGCCGCTGTTGGCAATTATTTCTTTTATGGATGATGAATCTTTTTCTTTCACGATGATGAACTCTGAAAACTATATTGTGTAAGTTGAACTATGCTATTATCCTGACACTCTTGTGATAATCGGGTGATGCTTTTCTTGAAAACCGGATGAACGATGCTTCCGGCAATTTCACTCGCCGGTTGAAGAACAAATTTCCGGTTGTGCATTTCTTTGTGCGGAATGGTGAGTTCGGGAATATCTAAAACTACATTATCGAATAATAAAATATCAATATCAATTTCCCGCGCTTGCCATTTTCCCCGTTCAATTCTTCCTATTTTTTTCTCGACTGATTTGATGAATGAAAATAATTGCTTCGGGGTTTCGTCTGTTTCAATTTCTATAACTGCATTAAGAAAATTTTGCTGATTCGTTTCTCCGATTGGTTCTGTCTCGTAAATCGCTGATACTGAAATTATGTTGTACTGTTTTGAAATTTCTTGAAACGTTTTTTGTAAATACTCTAGACGGTTTTCAATGTTGGAACCTAAACCCAAAAACACACGCGACATATTATCGCATTCGTTTTATTTCTACTTCTACAAAATCCACAACGCCTTTTACCGGTGGATGCGGTTTGCGGATTTTTACGACAACCGACCTTACTTGCAAAAATGTTTCCAAAATATTTGCCGCAATATGATTCGCCAATGATTCAATCAAGAAGTATTTTTTCTCCGTAACAACACGGTGAAGTAATGCATATACTTTTTCGTAATCAACAGTTTTCTTCAAACTATCATTCGATTCTGCTTCGGAAATATCGCAGCCAAGTTCAACATCCACTTCAAACTTCCCGCCAAGATTTTGTTCATCTTGTTCCACGCCGTGATACGCGTAGAATGATGCATTGTTGATTCGAATTATATCGAGATTTTGCATAACGGATTTTCAGCGCACATCGAGTAAGGAAATGGATTGACTGAATCGTATGTCAAAAAAAGAACTAAGCAATTGCTTGTGTAACTCTTTGTGCAGCATCCTCGAAAGAAGTTGCAGAAATCAAATTCAATCCTGAATTCGCAAGAATTTCCCGCGCTTGAATTGCATTTGTACCTTCAAGTCGTACAACAACGGGAACATTGACGTGAACACGCTTTGCCGCTTCTATGACGCCATTCGCAACTCTATCGCAACGAACAATTCCGCCAAAGATATTGATGAGCACCGCCTTCACATTTTTATCGGCGAGAATGATTTTGAAACCGTTTGAAACGGTTTCCACATTTGCGCCGCCGCCAACATCGAGAAAATTGGCTGGTTCTCCACCGGCAAGTTTAATGATATCCATCGTTGCCATTGCAAGTCCAGCGCCATTGACCATACAGCCGACATTGCCATCAAGTTTAATATAATTGAGATTCGATTTCGATGCTTCAATTTCCAACGGCTCTTCTTCATCGAGGTCACGCATTGGCACAATATCGGAATGACGAAACAGAGCGTTATCGTCGAAATTTGCTTTTGCATCAAGCGCGAGCGTTTTTCCCTCCGTCGTTATCACGAAGGGATTTATTTCAAACAATGAAGCATCGGTCTCTTCATACGCTTTATACAACGAAAGTAAAAATTGAACTCCATTCTTAAATGAGTCGCCTGTAAGACCGAGCCCAAAAGCAATTTTCCTCGCTTGAAATTCTCTGAACCCAACAGATGGGTCAATGTGTTCTTTCAAAATTTTTTCGGGAGTTTCTGCCGCAACTTTTTCAATTTCGACTCCTCCTTCGATTGATGCCATCACTACATTTTGTGACCGCGCTCTATCGAGTGTGATTCCGATATACATTTCTTTTGCAATGGAAACGCCTTCTTCGATAAATAATCTTTTGGCGATTCTTCCCTCAGGACCGGTTTGATGTGTAATTAAATTCATCCCGTAAATTTTCGATGCATGTTGGTACACTTCATCAAGCGATTTCGCAATTTTCACGCCGCCTCCTTTTCCTCTCCCGCCAGCGTGGATTTGCGCTTTTACTACCCACACTTTAGCATCTGCTTCGCTTGTAAGTCCCGCACACATATCTATACATGCTTTCACTGCATCTTCAGGAGAAAATGCGACTTTTCCTTTCGGCATCGCAACGTTATATTTTCGTAAAATTTCTTTCGCTTGATATTCGTGAATTTTCATAATTGATTTTGAGTAATGGTAAAATAATTTGAGAATCTTTAAATGAACAGAGTATTGAAAATTGAAAACATTTTTTTCAATACAAGAACATTGGCTTTGCGAGTAAATGAACAACTTTTGGACGATAATTCGCCACGTCATATAATTCATTAACGTCAACACGTTTTTTCCCCTCGGTGATACTGCTAACTTCAACGCTTGTGTATTTTCCGTCGCGCAAAGCAACCATTTGACCTGTTTGTTTTTTTAAGAACATATCGGTCGCAAGATAACCATAACTGGTAGCAACCATCAAATCAAGTGCATCCGGCGCCCCGCTTCGCATTAAATATCCAAGTTGTTGATACACGGTTTGAATGCCGGTACGCCGTTCAATCTCTTTGCTGACGTAATCACCGATGCGTCCTAATTTTTTATGTCCGTATGCATCCGGCTCGCCGGTCATCATCATTTCTCCGCCAATCGGTTTTGCCCCCTCTGAAATAGTCATCAGCGCATATTTGCTTGGATTGGAATTTCTGTCTTCAATGAGAAAACCTACTAAACGTTCCATATCAAAATCTATTTCAGAAATTATTGCTCTATCAACTCCTGCAAGGTAAGCAGAAATGAGTGAAGTTTCACCGGAGTAGCGACCGAACAGTTCAACAACGGCGATACGTTCGTGCGAGCCCGATGGAGTTCGAAGCGAGTGAATATACTCCACACTCCTTGTTACTGCTGTCGAAAATCCGATACAGTAATCTGTTCCATACACATCATTATCCATTGTTTTTGGAATACAAACTACAGGCACCCCTTCTTTATGAAGCCGCGCGGCAAAACTAAGCGTGTCATCTCCACCGATTGCAATAAGACCATCGAGTTTGAGAAAAGAAAGAACATTAAGTATATGAAATGTGCAATCTACGGTAGCGTCCTTCTGTATGGAACGAAAATTATTGAGCAGAAAATCAGGAATCTCTTTTTGCCGGACTTTTGCGGGATTTGTACGAGAAGTATGTAATATCGTTCCACCACTTCGGTCAATTGTGCGGGTATTTGCCTTATTGAGCGGCTGAATATTGTTTACATAAGTTTGAGGGTTTCCCGGGTCAAAATTGAGAAGTCCCCCCCACCCAAGACGAATGCCAATAACTTCGCTTCCTTCATCAATCGCTTTATACACCGCCGCTTTTATACAAGGATTTAGTCCGGGGACATCACCACCGCCGGTAAGAATTCCAATTTTCATTTTCAAAAGAAATAAACGTCATAAAAAATTTCGGCGAAAAGATACGAAGAAAGATGAAGAATGTTGGAATGAAAAATGAAACGAAGGTTGATTGATTTTTAAAATAAATGTCTTGACTTTATTGCCGCAAAATGAAAGCAATTTTCTACACAAATGTTCTTTCTTTTTTTATTGCAGCCGAGAGTCGTTTCAAATAGTCTGGTCGTCGGATTTCTATCACACCAAAATGTTCAAGATGAGGCGTAGTATATTGTGTATCTAACAATTCAAACTTTTTTTCATTGAGCCGTTCAACTAATGCAACCAAAGCAACTTTTGATGCATCTTTCATTCGCGAAAACATTGATTCACCGAAAAATGATGCCCCGAGTGAAACGCCATAAAGCCCGCCGACAAGTTTTCCGCCATTCCATGCTTCTACAGAATGGGCATAGCCAAGATGAAATAATTCGACATAGGCAGAAATTATTTTTTCTGAAATCCATGTTTCATCACGTTCAGCGCAAAAACGGATTACGCTTTCGAAAGAAGTGTCAATCCGTATTTCAAAAATATTTTTCTTGATGGTTTGAAGCAAACTTCGGGAAATTTTTAAACTATCAAGCGGGAGAATTGCGCGTGGGTCAGGCGAGTACCAAAAAATATCTCCTTTCGTACCCTCCGACATTGGAAAAACTCCAACACTATACGCGTTGAGTAATAGTTCAGGAGAAAGAACCGAGACATTCTGATTTTTGGGAATCATATATCCCTATCAAGGACTATGTTTTGAGCACACACACGAAATACTTCATCACCTGTTACGCATTAT
>JAGXRH010000230.1 GCA_018335975.1 Ignavibacteriales bacterium | reverse complement strand
TATACTTGCAACGTTAAGTGGAATTTTATTTGTCTTCACAGGAAATTTCGAGTTGGGGCTTTTCCGTGATTGGGACATCGCTTCTGTTTATCTTTTTCCTCTTACTTTTTTTTGTGTTTTTATTTTCAAGCAAGATTTTTTTCACACAGAAAAGAATGGAACGTTTTCCCGTTTATTATTTTCTCTTGCCGGAATTTCTTTGCTCCACTGCGGAACGTGGATTGCTTTGAATAACAATGAAGCGAAGAGTATGGAACGATTTCTTACAATTCAAAATGATACGGAAATGAGTCCAACGGTGCGCGGTTATTATCAAGATCAGGTCGGACAGTTTTATCTTCGGAAAAATGATTATCAAACAGCCGCGCACCATTTTGAAATCGCTCGACGTGATATTTCGCAACACATCAGTTTAGCAAGCAGATTGAAACAGTGTTATCTCCACACCGGTGAAAAAGAAAAGTTAGGAGTACTCCTTTTGCGCGTCGTAGAATTAGATACCATGATTCCGAATAACTGGCTATCGTTGGGGCAATTTTATTATGATAATGAAAACTATGCTGAAGCACAGCGGATTTTTTTGAAAACATTGACGCTTGATTCACTGAATGAACAGGCATTATTTAATCTGGCTCGCTTAAATTTCTTGCAGCTCAACAATTCGGACGAAGCAATCTTCTCTTTGAAAAAAATTCTCTCCGTGAATTCTTCCCATCTTGATGCAATGCGGGCGATTATTCCTCCGTTATTAGCGAAAGAACTATTTGAGGAAGCTGAACAATACGCGCTGCAATATCTCGAATACGAACCGAATGACACGCTGATGACTGCACTCCTTCCGGACATTCAACGCGCACGACAGGAACAATCAACTTCAACAAACCGTAATGAAATTCCTCGACGCTGAAAATTCCGAAACAATGAGTCCCCTCACGCGCCGATTTGAAACAATTCTCCATCGGTTTGCGATTCTCTTTGTTGCGTGTACGTTTATTTTTTCTTTCTTTCCACGCGATTGGAATTGGGGATTGAATGCTCTTGCATTTTTTCCTCTCCCGATAAAACTGTTATGGCTCGTTGGCGCATGTAGTGTTCTTATTTCCCCGATTCGAGAACGGGTATTTGAAAAGGTGAAACAATTCGTTCGTTGGTTTACCCGCAAAGTAAAATTCGGACGAACGGTAGTTCTTCTTCTTTCTCTCGACGCAATTTGCTGGCTCTTTCCCGTCCAATTTTACCACCTTGGCGACGGTCAATACATCCTCGACGATTTTCATAATTCATTTCAAACAATGAAAAAGGAAAGTCCGATTGACCTTTCAACACGGACACTCGCCGAAAAACTCAACGCAGACCAAGACATTCACGCCGTCCGCGCTCCGTTATCACAAGCAGTAAACTGGTTTCTCATCTTGGGGGAGAACGTGTACCAGTCAGGTGAGGCAAAATGGGTATTTCGCATCATTGGTCTCATTGCTCTTGCGTTCACATTGTTTTTCATTTCGTCATTTTTTAGAAAACTCCAACCTTCCTCGCTTTTAGGAACAACGGATATGACGCTTGAAAAATTACTTTTCGGAATACTGCTTATCGTTTGCAGTTCGAGTGTTTTTTTCTTTGGTTACGTGGAAAACTACACACTCTTTTTCGTTGCAATGCTTGGTTACCTGCTATTCGGATGGTTAGCGCTTGAAGGTAAAATTCATTTCGTTGTTCCTGCTTTGTTATTTTCCTTGTTGTTGAGTTTACAACTGGGAAGTCTGATAATGGCTCCGACGTTTCTCGTGTTATTGTATTTCGCTTTTCTGCAACGACGATTCGAAGTCGTACTTATCGGTATCATTTCGCTTGTTTTTCTCTTATTCATTTTTATGATTCTAGATTTTTCGGTGATTGCATTTCTCCAGCGCATGAAAAGCGATTCCGGGGGAAAACATTTTTTAGCGCCGTTTCATATTCCTTCCAAATTGTTTTCGTATCCGCTTTTTTCATTCGCCCACCTTGTTGATATCCTCAATCTCTATGCACTCACAATTCCACTCTCCCTCGTGGTTGTTGTTTCCTTTATCGTTCTTTTTCGAAATCATATCCGGTGGAAAGAGGGGGTATTTTTATTTTTATCCTGCGCGGCGTTCTGCGGCTTGCTTTTTACGCTGATGATGAATTTTGAATTAGGCACCGTGCGCGATTGGGATGTGGCTTCGGTCCTCCTGCTCCCGGTTTCTCTCCTTGCAGTTTATTTTCTTATGGAAATTTTCTCCAGGCGGGAAATAATTTTGTTTTCGCTTGCGGGAATAACGCTCCTTCATTCGGGAATCTGGATTGCTTTGAATGCAAACGACGATAAAAGTATGAAACGATTTCTAACTTTTGATAGTTCGCTTTTAATGGGACATCGTGTCCGGCAAAATTACTACTGGGAACTTTCAACCTATTACCGCGATAAAAATGATAGTTACAACGAAGCGCACTATTTGGAAAAATTTTTATTTATGCTCCCTTCTGAACTCAGCGTGTGGGGAAAACTTGTCGGTGTGTACGGAAAACTCGGCGACAAAGAAAAACAACTCTACGCATTACAACAAGCAGTTGCGCTTGATACTACCCGTTCAACCAATTGGTATAGTTTGGGATTATGTTACAGTGATGCGGGAAAGTATAATGAAGCCGATTCTGCATTCCAGCGTTCCATCGAAGCCGAACCCTCGAATACCTCCGCATTATACGAACTCGGGAAGTTGCAGTGCCTCGTTTTCAATAACAACGAAAAATCTGTTGACTATTTAACAGAAGCTCTTGCGTACGAACCCAATAACCTTAAAGCGTTAAAAGGGTTACTACCTCCGCTCATCGCGCTTAATCGTTTACAGGAAGCAGAAGCAGTAGCGCAACATTATCTTTCGTTAGTTCCAAATGATTCTTCCGTACTGTCTTTCTTTCAGGAAATAGAAAAATAAATTTACTCTCCTTCGTTCAAATGATACATCCCTAACAATGATTTACTCTTTATGAAAAAAATATTCCTCCTCGTCCTTGTCTCTATTAGCGGCGCGTCCGTGCTTGCGCTCGAAATTCTTGGAACACGAATTCTCGGACCATTTTATGGCGTGAGTATATTTCTCTGGTCGGCGCTCATCTCTGTAGCCCTTGCAGCGCTAAGTACCGGTTACGCACTCGGCGGACGCTTTGCTGATAAGGGGGCAACGTTGAAAAAACTGAGTTTGCTTCTCGTCTATGCAGGGATATGGATTATTTTCATCCCGTTATTGAAATATCCCATTCTCACTATCTCAGAACCATTCGGTTTACGGATTGCAGTACTCATCGCGTCGGTAATTTTATTCTTCCCTCCGCTCACACTTCTGGGAATGGTCAGTCCCTATGCGATTGCATTACACGCAACTTCATTGGATTCAGTAGGAAAAACCGCAGGAAACTTGTACGCACTTTCTACGTTTGCGAGTGTAATTTCTGCACTTGCGACAGGTTACTTGCTTATTCCTTACGTCGGGGTGTTGCAACTTACTTTACTCATCGGCGGTATTCTACTCATTACAGGAATCTCTGGAATTATTATCGAAAAAAAATTCTCACTGCCGATGATGATGTTTCTTGTCCTGAGTATTACATTATTCATCTTCCTGAAAAATTATATGGAGTCCTCATCAAACACGAACGGAAGCATCGCTCAGAAGGATAGCCCGTATGGAGAACTCCGCGTTCTGGATACGGAGAACGGAAGGCATTTATTGATAGATGGCGGGATTCATACTATTTTCGATACCACGACGACATCATCGAGACTCCATTATGCCGCAGTATTGGAAATACCAAAATATTTTTTTATTTCGCCCGGAAAGATGCTACTGATAGGATTAGGCGGCGGTGCGGTTGCAAAAAATTATGCACAAGAGGGATGGAAAGTAGATGCAGTGGAAATTGACCCGGACGTGGCGACCATTGCGCAACGCTATTTCCATTTGGCTCCCAATGAAGCAACCATTCACATCGAAGATGGAAGAAGATTTCTTCTTACATCAAAAGAAGAATATGATGTGATTCTTCTTGATGCCTTCGGAAGCAGTTCAATTCCTTTTCACTTGATTACGAAAGAGGTATTCGAATTAATTACCCGTCACCTTACAAAGCAAGGAATCTTTGCGGTAAATATTGAAACCGTCGGATGGGATGATATTCTTGCGCGGTCTGTCTCTGCAACCATGAAACAAGCATTTCACAATGTCGTTTCATTACCGATGGCGGAACCACCAAATCAATTAGGAAATATTATTCTTCTTGGAATGAATCGTTCTGTTGAACTCCGCCGCGAACTCGAACGTAACTATTTAGACCCGGAATTTCGTTACGGTTCGAAGTACCAAAAAGTCCATGCGTGGGATAATCAATTTATTGCTGATACTCGCAGTGCGCCCATTCTCACGGACAATTTAAATCCCGTTGATATTTGGTCGGAGGAAATAAATTTTGTTGCAAGAAAACAATTACACAGTTATTTCGAAAAGATAAAAATACAATGGTAGATTCTTGGGCAATTATTCTTTGTTTTCCATCGGTTTAATCTCTCCTGAAATTTCAATTTCCACAGGATGCCCTTCTAAAATTTTTGGAATATATTTTTGAATTTCCTCAGTAAGTTCTTTCACCATCACACGCAGACACAATGTTCCGTTGGTTTGTGCGCCGACATAAACACCTACTACGCCGTTTATGGACATTAGTTTTTCTGCGTTTCGGTTTAAAACATCATTGATTTCACTCTGAGGCATTTCCTGTTCTTCCCCTTCTTCGTTTTTAAGTTGTGTATTGCATCCAAAACTTCCGATGGAAATGAGTACGCTCAACAAGCAAACAGCGAAATTGTTTTTCCACATTTTGGTTCTCCGACATATTTAAAGAAGAACACCCGCTCCTCAAATGAAAAGCGGGTGTAGAAATTATTTAAACAGATTGGATTTAGTTTCCGACCATTGTTGCGCCTGCCCATGACAATACTTGTCCGATGGGATTTGCAATTGCGCTTGTAGAACTACCAGCAAATAACAAGCCGACTGCTTTCGGACTTGTCGTTACATCCTGAACCATCAACGAACCGGAATCGCCGCTATTCAAGAATTTACTTCCACTGTTAGCGATTACGATTTGCCCGGTGTATGTTTTTGTGAACGCAGCGCCGCCGGCACATTCATTATCATACGCGACACTTACTGTTGCGTTCAGCCCACTCACCTTGCTTCGCGTTAAGCCAGTTGTTCTGCCACTCTTCTTTACTGCTTGATTTAAAGCGGCAGAAACTGTGGTCGCAGAAAGTGTTCCCACTTCCAAAATCGCTCCATCAGTTCGAACCATTCCTGAAATTACCTGAGCAATCGCCGCATCAACATTTGAACCCGGCAAGCTCTTCATTCCGGAAAGTGTCGCAACATTTTGTGCGTTATTAGCGATGCAACTGACATCAATTAATGCCGGCTGAATAACAGGGTCGCCAGCTGTGGCAACGCGACTATTTCCACCATTGACGATGTCTGCTTCGAGAACGTGATAGTTGCTTAAAATATATTGCGCTCCACCTTTGGATACGAGCGAACCGAGTGTTCCGCCACAGCAATATCCGTTCGCTAAATCATGACGCCATCCACCTGAAGTTCCGAGTTGAATTGGAGGAGTTTGTTTTGCGGTGTGACTAACGCCGCCTCCACCGGATTTCATTGCCTTAAATTCTCCAGTAACTTGAACGAGAACCGGAATGCCTTCTAATGTTGTTGGAACATTTAAAGCAGATTTGGAGACTTCTGTTTTTACAAACACCAGCACTGCTAAACGTCCATCGTCTGTAAGTCCTGTTGCAGTTCCGACAACATCCGAATTCTCCATCAACTTTGGTGTATGGCGTTCTTGTATCGTGAATACAGATTGAACCTGTGTATTCTCCATACTAAGAAGATTTTCCTGTTGTTGAGTACTCGGCGATGTCGAGTTGTCTTGTCTGCTACAACCGCTAAAATTAATTATGATTGCAACAACGGGTATAATAAGGAGTTTTGAAATAGAGTATTTCATAGTTTTTCCTGTTTAATTATGAATGGATATAATGAATTAAGAGAAAAATGTTGGGTTGAACATAAGAATTTATTTTTGTTCAGTCAAGAAATTTTGATAATTAATTTTTTTTCGTTACAAGCAATTTCCGTGCCAAGTAACATTACTTTATCAATGCCATTTTCTTCGTAGTGGAAAATAATATATGAGAATTTGCATCTCTGCCGGTAAGTCGGTAAAAATAAATTCCGCTCGGATATTGAAGCGCGAAGAAAGGAACTGAATATTCACCCTCTTCCATCCGTTCTCCGTTCAACAGTGTTGAAATTTCTTCTCCGATTGCGTTATACACTTTCAAGGTGATATCTGCAGATTGATTCAGACTAAACGAAACTGTTGTCGTAGGGTTGAATGGATTGGGAACGTTTTGAAACAACAAGAACTGCGATGGTTCCTGTTCCTTTTGAACTCCTGATTGATTTGAAATATTCTGTTTCGCATTCATACCGGAAGAAAGAAAACTTAATCCAAGAATGTCTTTTGTTCCCCGCACTTTCAACGGTTTCACCGAGAACGTGTCCATATTCCCGGAAAATGTTTTGTTCAGGAGTGAAAGTGTATTCGCCATCGAATCATACATTCCTGCAATCGAGAAGTGTCCATAATAGGTGAGGGAAGAATCCACGAGGGAGAGAATTTGCCAGAGTGGTTTTCCATTGAGCATATTTGCGTCGCCGCTTCCATTATCAAAAACCAAATCACTCAAGCCCTGAGGAGTAATTCCTCTATCACTCATCATCAAATTTGTTTTGAACGCCGCCGCTTCTCCGGCTAAGCGGTTATTATATTTCTTCGGCGCTAAGTTTTTCGTTGCACCTTTAAAGTACTTTGGCTTTTTGCCCGGTTTCAATGTATCTAAACCGCGTGCAGTTTTTGTATGGGGGAAAAATGACGCAACTTTTTTATGGTTCTGAAGTTCAATCCAACCATACTTCGCGCTGCTATCGGATGCTTTCTTTCCAACAAGAAGTGCAGGTCCTGTTGCTGAACTTAATTTGAAAAGCGTATCGCGCGGATGACCGGAATTCGGCATTGGCGCCGGTTGATTTTTTTTCGCCTTGAGTTTATTTACTTTTACTGCCAAACTATCTTGCGTAAACGTTCGGAATTTTATCGCATACATATAAAAATTATTTCCGCTTGATACTTGCCCATCGGAATTTATTACTTGGAGCGTTGAAGCGTTAATTCTGTTTTGCTGACTTGGTTCGCTTCCTAAACTATCGTGATGACCGGCAACAGCATTGACGGAAATCAGTACTGGTGTTTCTGCAACAGAGATACGATAATCACCGCCGCCGAGATTGATAAATGAATAGTTTCCTGTTCCGTCAGTAGTCGTACTATCCAGCAAGACCGATGACTGCGCGAGGTAAACTTTTATTCCTGAAAACTCGGTTGTGTCACCAGCGCTCACGCGAATGGTTTCAGCAACTTTATAGACTTTGCCATAAATTTGGCAATGCGTAGCAAAAAGATATTGCGAACTAAACGCAACGAGAATTGTAAAAAGAAGTAATGATTTTTTCATGGTAGTATCCTTCCAAGATTGATTATTGATAGATTGTTATTTTGAGAAAACTTATAAATTTTGATTTTACTTTAAGACCACCATTTTCTTAACATCAGTAAAGGTGCTTCCCTTCTCCAAACCCACTGCCTTCACATGATAGAAGTACACTCCGCTTGATAATTTGCTTCCGTCGAATTCCACATAATCATACCCCGCGCCGTATTCTTCATTCTCAAGCACTTTCATTATTTCCTGACCTAACACATTGTAGATTGTCAGGGTAAGCAATGCATCTTCGGGCAGACTGAATTCTATTGTCGTTACCGGATTAAACGGATTGGGATAGTTTTGTTCCAAAACAAATGCTTCAGGAATTCTACCATCATTCAAAGCAATGCCCGGTTGGCGTGGCGGTATCGTGTAATCACGTTTCAGAAATTCGGCGTTATCTGCTAACTTCATCGTTGCACGAATTCTCAACGGGAAATATGATATCGTGTCTTTTTCTTCCATCACGGTTCCGATGGTATCTAAGAACGCTCGGTTGACTTTGCTGAAAATCGTATCAAGCATCGCATAGTTTATTACTGCTCCCGCTTGTTCCAATACTTTTCCGTACGTCAACACACTATCGGTAAAATCTGCAAGTGCGCGAAGTTGCTGGTTGTGAAAGAACGATGTTGTGTCGCTATCCTGATACCGTAAGTCGCCGAGATTGGAACCTCCCGGAATATCATCTGTATTTATCACGATGAGGTTATCGCTTGCCTGCATATTGACTTTGAACGCAACCAACTCTCCGAGCAGATGATTATTCAATTTGGAGTTCTTCGGGTCTTTCATCGCTTTCACGTGTGTGTAATACTTTCCCGCGGTGGTCATCGGTAACATTTTTTCTAATGCCTTGCCCTTGGTAACTGTTACCCATCCATATTTTTTTGCGCTGTCTTTGTTGGTGAACGCTCGACCGAATGTGAGTGGAGCACCTTTCCGAATCACTTTTCCTAAAACCGTATCGCGAATGTTTCCGCCGTTAGGTACGGGGTAAATAAATCCAACCTCCGGTTTTTTCTTCTTCTTCAATTTCAACTTTGCTGACTTCACTGAAAGTTCCAACTGGCTAAACGTTCGATATTTCGAAGTATCAAACTTTACCGTGGTGTTCACAAAAACAATCGAGCCACCGATTCCACCTTGAACCGTGATAGTCAATGAAGTGTCCGTGGCACGAACCCCCGGAAGCGTGTCATTAATAATATATCCGAGATGGTTCCAGCCAACGGAATCAGATTGTGAAATGGTGTACGTTCCTGCGGGAAGATACGATGCAACAATCATTGAATCGCTTACCACGATAGTATCAAATGCAACCGTTGGTTCCTCTGAACGTAAGCGGATATTCCATTCTTTTCCTTTTCGGTCTTCACTTGATGAATAAAAACTCCCATCGCTGTCTTCCTCAAGCCGGACGGTGATTGAATGTCGCAAAAATTTTATGAATGAAATATCATGCTGCAAACCTGCAACGACGTTTATCGTATCGGTGGTAATATGGGGAATTACATCGGAGCGACCATTTTCTACTCTTCCAATTGTTACCCATTGAGAACCACTATCGGCAATGGAGATTATGTATGTTCCCGGGGTTCCTATGAATGTGAAAATCGTATCATTCGTAAAATCAACAAGGGATGATGCGGATATGCTATCCTGATAAATACGCACTACCCATTGCTTCTGAATTCTGTCCACCGACGTTCCGAATTTTCCGTCTGTATCGGTATAGACCCTTGCGGATATTTTCCCCGGGTACGCATTGATAAAATTGTTATTGACTGCATCATCACCGTCGCTGACGGAAACTCGCATTCGCGTTGATGAAAGAGACCGAGCACTATCGAACCCGCTCCCTGGTTTTGCTTCGAGCGAGGTCCATCCTTCCTGAACTTCCTCTTCCAGTTCATAAATTCCCGCCACAAGACTATTGAATTGATAACTTCCACCTTCCAATGTGGTTTGGCTATCAACCAAGGCATCATTGTTATACAAATAAACCTTCCAGTTTTCCATCGGGATTCTGTCGAGCGTTGTTGCGAGATTTGCATCAATATCGCGAAAGACTTTGCCGGCAATACTACTCACCACATCAACCTCATCGGCGCCAATATCGGGAGTCGCATCACGACTCTCGCGGTCAAAATCCGTTGTAACTTCGGAAAGAATAACCGCCGCATTGTTTAAGGCGGTTTTCGGACGGGAAGAAACGAGATGCCCATCGCTACTCGAAACAAAAAGCGGGTCGGTCTGCATACTATTAACATCGCGTCCATTACCAACTCCATTTTTCCATGCCGTCAAGGTTGAATAATCTCCGGCGGTAACTACTCCGCCAGTAAAAAACTGTGAACCCAATTCGCCGGCATTTAAAAAATAAAAATTATTGTAATTCGATGTCCAGTTTGTATTTGTTGTACTTAAACGAATGCAGTATGATTTTGCCTGCGAATTTCCGTGTCCCATTGATTGATACACGTTATTGTTCATTATGGAAAACGATGTCGTTGCAATGGTCAGCGTCAAATCAAAACCAACGGAATTGCTTCCCGATGAACTCGACGAGTTTGTCCCTGAAAGAATTATTGTATTATGAAAATATTTATCACCCGTATTCGCAGACGATGAGCCATTAATCCCACGTGTAAAATTCGAACTGCTTCCGGTTCCGCCTGAACGGACGTTGATAATCATATTGTTAACACATAATAAACTTGAGCCACTGCCTGCGGCATTATTGATACCCGAAACAGTGATTGAAGCATTAGGAACTTGCGACGTTACGTTTTTAATTAAATTCCCTTTTACGGTTGATGATGTAGAGCCGTTCGTGATAGCAATACCAATCAATTCTGTCCCTGATGATGCAGAGGTAACTGTCCAATCGTGTATAGTGTTTCCTTCAATTATCGTACCTTTATTTCTTCTTGCGGAAATTCCGTTAATCCCAAACTTCGTTATATCACAATTGAGGACACGATTGTTCGTATCATTTATTCCTGCTAAACTATCCAATAAAATTCCAATATAACCAACACTTTGCGTTGCAGTTGCTCCTGTACGAACAGAACATTGGTCTACAATATTATGCGATGCCTTGCTCAGCAATGTTGGCTTCATCCATATTCCATACCGCGCTTCACTCCATTGCGGTTCGATGTTTACTTGTTTCAGCGTGATATAACTTGCTCCACGAAAACGAATTGCTGCACTATCACTTCCGTTGCCTGAAATATTCAAAATAGAGGGTTGACCTGCTATCGTTATTCGATTCGTTGGGGACGAACCGCCAATGGAATCAAATATAATCGGTGCAGAAATGTTGTAACTTGGTTCAATTAAGGAAAAGGTTAACGCGCTATCAACTCCTAAAATATGTAATTCGTCTATCGCTTGCCCTAACGTAGCAAATGCGCCTGCATTGCCAACCGTGAGAACTCCGCTCAATGGTCCCTTTACATTAAATGTTGCCGTTAGAATATCGTTTAGGTTATCATCCCCTTCCATTTTTGCGACTGCAGTATATGTTCCTTCAGCGCCGAGATGTAGAGATGAAGTTTGACGAAATGAAAACTGCAAACTTTGATACAGTTGTAAATTAGTGATGACGGAATCAAAATTATAAACGGTGTCGTTTGTGATATTCCGAATGATGAGAAAGCGGACGCCAATATTTTGTAAATTTTTATGTCCGACATTTTGAAACGTGGCGGTTGGTGTCAATAATGAGTTAATACGCCAAACGGTTCCATCTGCCGGTGTGGAAATAGAAACAGGCGCACCATCACGCCAATACGCTTGTATAAATTCTCCTTCGTCGGCACCGAGATCGCTTCCAAGCGTACTTGCGCCGGAATATCCCGAAGAACCATAACGAATATTTCCATCATTATCCGTATCAATAATATTTACTGTTTGCGAAGTGTTGCCCCAAGATTCTACCGGAGTGCGAACATCGGCTTGAATGTGTAAATCGGTTGAACTGATAAATTTCGGGTCGCCGCTCACGCTATTAGAATCTCTTCCGGAGGAAATCCAGTTGAGTAGTGTTGTTCTGTTTTGTCCATCGTACCCGGTTTTTCCGGTTGGAACATACAGATTATTATAGTCGCTTGTTAGCGAAGATTGGGTTGCGACAAAATAATAACCAAAAGAATGACTTGCCGTTACCTCGCTACAGGTCATTGTGTTCACAATGATATTATTAAATAACTTTGGAGAAGTCGCAGATAATCCGAATTCTATACCGGAAGCGCGTGATGCCGATGCGGTTGATGAATCGTGTCCAAATAAATTAATGGAATTATAAAAATATTTATCATTTGCGTTTCCTGCGTTACTCCAAATTCCGCGCGTGTAATTTACCAAGGAACCAACCCCCGCCGCACGGATGCCCGCTATCATATTATTTGCACAAAGCAATGTTGAGCCGGAACCTGCTTTGTTATAAATTCCCGTTGCAGTTTTCCCGTTTACATTGTTAATGATATTGGTAATAACATTTCCGAGAACCTTTGCATTGGTAGTAAACGTATTCAACCAAATTCCATTTAAATCCGTACTGCCCGCCGACTGTGTCCAATCGTGAATGTAATTGCTTTGCAGCGTAACGCTATCCTGCCTGTCCGTCCGAATTCCCGCTTCACCAAAATTCATTATTTCGCAATTGATAACCTGATTTCCCGTATCTCTTCTCGAAGTATTCTGTTGGTTTAACCACACACCGGAATAATTGGCACTCGAACTTGAAGTCGGCGCGCCGGAATTCAGTTTCAGATTTTTTATAATATTTTTTTGCGCACTATCTACCAAGATGGCGGTTTTACCATTTGTCCCAACGGCGTTAACGGTTAAACTTCTATCCGTTCCGTTTGAAAGAGAACCATCAATGGTAACACCTTTGACACCGCGAACTTTGATTCCCCACGGTTCTCCCACCGTAGAAGTGATATTTATTTCACTCAAAACAGAGGGATGAATTTTCAACGTATTTGTACTGCTTAAATTCTGAATACCACTAATCGTAACTGGTGGTTCGCTGTATATGTTATCCGTGAGTGAAAGTATTACGCTGCCAGCCATTCCGACATCTTTCAAATCGGTAATTGCTTGAGTAAGCGTGGTATATGTTTGACTTGCGCCGACATTAAAATTGCCGGAAAGAGGGTCTTTGATGGTAAGATGCTGAGTGAGCGTATCATTCGTAGTGTTTCCGTCTCCACTGACTGCAATAATAGCAAACACAGTATATTCTCCCGCAATCGCAATTCCGCCGGTGAAGTTGGAAAATGTTTTCTGTATTGTTGCTGATGGAGCGAGTGTATCAATGATTACACTATCTCTATAAACGAACGTACTGCTTGCGATATGTTTTATTTGTAACGCAACGCTACAGGAAAATGCAGTATCGGGTCCCAGATTGGAAAACGTGGCTTTCGGGAAAAAACTGACTCCTGATTTTTTCGAGCGTCCGCTAATCGGTTCATCTATGGAAACAACTCTTCCATCAGCGGCGAGAAATAAATTCCCCATCCTCTCGTCTTTTTTCAATTGTCCGTCTGATAAAAGGAAATTTTTATTTTCCTGCGAAATGGAATAAGTGATAAAGGAAAGGAACAATAAACAATATTTTAATCTGGCTCTCATATTTTAGCACTCAATGATATTTTTAAAAAATAGATGAGTGAGCCAAAATTGACTTCACTCTTCGGAAGAATAATTATTTCATTACTACCATTTTCTTGACGGCAGTAAATGTTTTTCCGTTTTCCAGCCCGATTGCTTTCACACGATAGAAATACACACCGCTCGAAAACTTACTCGCATCGAGTTCGATTTGTTCAAACCCTGCGCCATATTCCTCATTCTCGAGTACTTGCATTACTTCCTGACCTAACACATTGTAGATTGTCAGGGTAAGAAATGCATCTTCGGGTAAACTGAATTCTATCATCGTCACCGGATTAAACGGATTGGGATAATTTTGTTCCATCGCAAATGCTTCAGGAATCCCGCCACCACTTAAAGCAATACCCGGTTGTCGCGGCGGAATCGTGTAATCCCGTTTCAGAAACTCTGCATTCTCCGCTAACTTTTTCGTCGCGCGAATACGTAACGGTTTATACGAAATTGTATCCCGTGTTTCCATCACCGTTCCGATTGTATCTAAGAATGCGCGATTGACTTTGCTGAAAATTGTATCGAGCATCGCATAGTTAATCACTGCTCCTGCTTGTTCCAATACTTTTCCATATGTTAATACGCTATCGGCAAAATCGGCAAGCGCGCGAAGTTGTTGATTGTGAAAAATTGATGTCGTGTCGCTATCCTGATACCGTAAGTCGCCGAGATTGGAACCTCCCTGAATATCATCCGTATTTATCACGATGCCGTTATCGCTTGCGAGG
>JAGXRH010000229.1 GCA_018335975.1 Ignavibacteriales bacterium | reverse complement strand
GAGATACAACCGGTTGAACCCGGAATACTTTTTCCGCTTTCTAAATACAAACAATCACTTCAAGAAAATCACAAACTCACAACTATATCATTAAACAAATTCCTTTTCACTTTCCTTTCACTTATATTTCCCGCCGAAAATGAAACGTTCAATCAGATTTTATTTGTATTTCACGGTCATTGCAATCTTTTGTTCAGAAGGTTTTGCGCTTGACCCGACGAAATCTCTTCTTCAATACGGGAGAGATGTGTGGCAGGCAAAAGACGGATTTACCCCGTTTGCCATTCACGCTCTGCATCAAACCCGCGACGGCTATTTGTGGATTGGAACGGATGAGGGACTTGTCCGCTTTGATGGCACTCAATTTACGACATTCAATAAAGCCAATACGAAGGAACTTCTTGTTAACGCGATAGTTTCGCTTTCGGAAGATGATGAGGGACAACTCTGGATGGGGACATTGGGAAGCGGAGTTTTAAAATACAAAAACGGAATTTTCACCCGGTTCGATACTTCCACAGGTTTACCGACGAACAATATTTTCAGCATCTTCGTTGATAGTAGAAATACTGTTTGGGCTGGAATGTTAAATTACGGATACGCGGAATTACAGGATGGAAAATGGAAATCACATACTGCTCGCGCCGATTTCCAATTTAATAACGTCCATTATATTTCCGAAAATATAAAACATGAACTCTGGTTCGGTTTTGGAAATATTGGGAAAAAAAATAAAGGTAGCGATACGCTTCAGTATTACACTATACCGAAAAGCGGGATAATTCACACCATTTGTTTTCTTGACGACGGGACACCTCTTTTTGGACATAGAGAAGAAATTTATACTCTGGTAAATGATTCCGTGCGTTTGTTTTTCAACGAGGAAATTTCGCTGGGAGGAAACATTCGCTGCCTTCTCAGGGATAGAAGAGGAAATTTATGGATTGCTTCCGAAGGGGGCGGTTTGTTCCGGTACACCAATGGTGTGTTAACAAAACTGACGAAGAAAGATGGACTCTCGAGCGACCGCGTAATTTCATTGCTCGAAGATGCAGATGGAAATCTTTGGATTGGAACCCGTGGCGGCGGATTGTACCGATTACGCGACCGGAGTATTCTGACTTATTCTGAAGCGGAGGGATTGAGTAACGATTTTGTTTACAGCGTTTTTGAAGATAAACATCAGATGCTTTGGATTGGTACACGATATGCCGGTGTAGATGTATTTAAGAATGGAAAATTTTTTCGTAACTATTCCGTAAAAGATGGTCTGGCGGGAAATCAGGTGCGTACTATCTGCGAGGATAACAACGGAAACATCTGGCTTGGTTGTGATGATGGGATAACGTGCTTTCTTCGAGATAAGGCGGGAAATGTTATTTCTCAAAAATCGTACCGGAGTCTTTCAGCGCCATCAACGAAAAAAATCGTATCAAATTACCGGGCATCGCTGAAAGATTCAAAAGGAAATTTGTGGTTTGCGGGGTATGGCGGCGGATTGGTCAAGTTTACCAATGGTGAACTGAACTATTTCAATTTACCAAAGCACGAAACCACGTCAAACAATTTCATTCGTGTTATCACCGAAGATAAAAATGGAATTCTCTGGGTGGGAACTCAGGTTGGAGTGAACCGGCTCGATGATACAACATTTACGCTCTACACTATGAAAGATGGATTATCGCATAATGAAATTTTTTCACTCACCGTAGATGAAGAAAACGCTCTCTGGATTGGTACGTATTCCGGCGGGTTAAATCGTCTGAAAAATGGAAAATTTATATCTATCCAGAAAAAAGATGGTTTGTATGATGATGTTGTATTTTCTATCCTTGATGATGGTGACGGAAATTTTTGGATGAGTTGCAATAAGGGAATTTATAAAGCAAGAAAGCAGGAACTTCGGGATTTTTGTGACGGGAAAATTGCCGGTGTTACTTCTATTTCCTACGGTGTTTCCGAGGGAATGTTAACTGCGGAATGTAACGGAGGTTCGATGCCCTCGGCATATAAACTGCGAGACGGGAGATTGGTTTTTCCTACCGTTCAAGGATTTGTCGTTGTTGACCCGGCTTTTATTCCATCAAAAAAAACTTTTCCTAAAACGTACGTAGAACAATTAGGCATCGAAGACAGTATTATTTTTTCCGGAGATTCGTATAATTTGCCTCTCGGGAAAAGGAGGTTAGAAATACAATTCACTGCGATTGAATTCAGCACTCCCGAAAGAATTAATTTCCGGTATATGTTAGAAGGTTTCGATGAAATTTGGAATGAGGTCGGTTCACGCAGAAAAGCATTTTATACAAATCTTCCGCCGGGAAAATTCAGTTTCAGACTCAATGCATCGAACACAAACGGAATTTGGAGTTCGCAAATTTCTACCGTAACAATTTTTGTCCCGTCATATTTTTGGGAAACGTGGTGGTTTCGTTCGTTCGGAATTGTCCTGCTTATTTTTATGACGTACGGATTTGTAAGAAGGCGCGAGAAAAAAATTCACAGACAAGAGCGTCAAAAATTAGAATTGCAGCAACAAATCATCGAATTGGAATCACGAGCCCTTCGGGCGCAAATGAATCCGCATTTTATTTTTAATTCGCTGAATGCAATTCAGGAATGTATTCTCACCGAGAAAGAAGATACAGCGTGCGAATACCTCACCAAGTTCGCGCGGCTGCTCCGAATGATTCTTGAAAATTCTGAGAAATCTTTTATTTCACTTCAACGAGAAATTGAAGGGTTGCATCTCTATCTCGATTTAGAAATGTTACGGTTTGAAAAAGAACTCACGTATTCCATTGATGTTGATGAACAGTTGAAGGCATCAGACATTAAAATTCCACCCATGCTCATTCAACCGTTTGTGGAGAATTCTTTTTGGCACGGTTTAGCAAACAAAGTGGGGGAACGCATAATACAAATCAGTGTTCAAAAAAATGAAAACGACTTACTGTGTATTGTAGAAGATAACGGCATCGGGCGGGAACGCGCTTCATCATTTGTGCATCCGCTCAAAAAAGGATATGAATCGAAAGGAATGCGCGTAACACAAGAGAGATTAGAAGCAATGCAAAACATTGGCCGGGAAAATCCACCCGTACGGATTATTGATTTATATGACGAATCGAATCAGCCGCACGGAACAAGAGTGGAAATAACGATACCAATTACCAATGGAGAATGAGGAATTAGGAATTACAAATTTTGATTTACGATTTACGATTTATTTTTCACATTGAATACTATGATTCGCACTATAATAATTGACGACGAAAATAAAAGTCGAAACGTGCTCGTAAAGTTACTCGAGAAGTTTCACGCCGATACTGTTACCGTTCTTGCGCAAGCCAACTCTCTTGAAACCGGGAAGCAGGCAATTGAAGAGCATAAACCCGATTTGGTTTTTCTCGATGTCGAGATGCCGCCGCACACCGGATTTGAATTACTGCAACATCTCACGAAGATTGATTTCAACGTTATCTTTGTAACCGCGCATAATGAATACGCAGTAAATGCCATTCGTGTTAATGCGATGGATTATTTAGTGAAACCGATTGACAGAAAAGAACTCGCTGCCGCTGTTGAAAAAGCCCGTCATCAAAAAGAAAGCGGCACACTCCCGAAAGATTTACAAACACTCTTTCAGCGTATCAACTCCTCACAAAAAAAAATTTCCTTCCCAACAAGAAATGGAATAGTATTCGCACATCCCGACGAAATTCTCCGCTGCGAATCAGATAGCAATTACACGTTCATTTTTTTTACCAACGGAGAAAAACATCTTGCACCAAAAACACTGAAAGAGTTTGAGTCGCTGTTGAAGGAATTTGATTTTATCCGTATTCATCAATCCCACCTTGTCAATCCGAAATACATCAAACAATATATTCGAAAAGGAGATGACGGCGAGTTGATACTTTCCTCGGGTGATAAAGTGGAAGTCTCCCGCAGATACAAAGAGGAATTGATGAAGGCGATGGCGCGGTGAAATGCGTAAAAAATATTTACTTCTCCTCGTAATTTTTTTAATCATCAGTCGTTTGTTTTCTGACAATTTTATTTTCCATTCCAACGAAAATTCGTATTTTCACCACGCATTTTTTTAAACAAACTTAGGATTTGAATGTTCACTTTATTACTTATCATCGAAATCATCGTCAGTTTTCTCCTCATCGTCGCGGTATTAATGCAAGCAAGCAAAGGGGGCGGGCTTGCGGGTGTGATGTCAGGAGGGCAAGTGGGAACAATGTTTGGCGTACGACGTACGGCAGATTTTCTCAGTAAAGCGACAACATGGCTTGCTGTTATGTTTGTCGGTCTTTGCCTCGTGATGAATCTTTTCTTTCTCCCAACACAATCCACAAATCAGGAAAGCGTAATTCAGGAAGGCGCCCCAGCCTCCTCGCAGCAGCGATAGTTTTCAACCCTGCTCCCAAATTTTTCATTGTGCGCCCATGGCTCAATTGGTAGAGCAGCTGACTCTTAATCAGCGGGTTCCAGGTTCGAGTCCTGGTGGGCGCACTGCTATTTTTTAGTCGTGGTTTATATTTGTGTTTTTCCCTTCATTATTTATTATTCGTCGTTGAATAGTGGACAATCGCTTTAAAATTTCTCCGGACAAAAATAGTTTATAGTGATGTCCTTAAAGGAAGAATATTTTGTTCCTCATCACTCTTTTCACTGTTTTTCATTCCCATCTGTTGGAACAATAGTGTTGCGAGGAAAGGATGCAAAGGATTTGCTTCATCGGATTTCTACGAACAATGTTCAATCATTGCAAACCGGGGAATGGATGAAAACTATTTTAACAACAGAGAAGGGGAGAATCATTGATGTTGTGATAGTGTTCAATTGTGGAACACACCTGCTTCTCGTAACCAGCGATGATAAAGTTACTGAAGTCGAAAAATGGATTGACCGGTTTATTATTACCGAAGATGTTTGTGTTGAAAATGTTTCCGAAAGATTTTTTTATTTTTCACTCACCGGAGAAAATGCTGAACAGTATCTGCGTAATCTCTTTCCGAATTTTCAACTCAAAAATGTCCAATCTTTTTTTTCTTCAAATACAGAAGCGCCAAACTCTTTCTTAATTTTTCGGGATACACAATTTACTACACCGGTATTCACACTCTTGTTAAACGAAGCGGAAGTTGCGCGGTGTTCGTTTTTCCTTTCTGAAAATCCGGTTTATGAAATACTCAGAATTGAAAACGGCGTCCCACGATTCAATGTTGATTACTCAAGTAAACACAATCCTCTCGAAGCGGGGTTGCAAAAATACGTTTCGTTTTCAAAAGGATGTTATGTGGGGCAAGAAGTGATAGCGCGATTGGATACATATAAAAAAGTGCAGAGACGGCTTGTTGGTTTTTCGTTCGGCGCAATTAATCCTTTGGATGCCCGGAATGAAATTTTTTTTGAACACAGCGATGTAGCCGTATGGACGAGTTCCGCTTTTTCTTCGACGAAAAACGAATACATTGCGCTCGGGTATTTGAATAGCGACATTCCTGAAACCGCAACGCTTCATACATTTTCGAAATCAGATGAGCACGTTCCCGTAAATATCTGTTCACTTCCTTTCGTTGATAATTGAGAATGGAACGGCTTCCAGAAAAAATTACCGGAACGAAAGAAGAAATTTATTTGGAGTTATTCAGACAATTTCATTCCTTACTTGCCGGTGAAAAAAATGATGTTGTCATTTTCGGGTTAACTTCTTCATTATTAAAGATGCACTTCGAAAGTATTTCGTGGGTTGGATTCTATTTGTTGAGAGATAGCGAATTAATCGTGGGACCATTTCAAGGTAAACCGCCGTGCATTCGTATTCAAATGGGAAAAGGCGTTTGTGGAACAGCAGCAAAGCAACGTTCGACAATTATCGTTCCCAACGTTGATGAATTTCCCGGGCATATTCGTTGCGATGCAGATTCTCGGTCGGAAATAGTTGTTCCGCTTTTGCAAGATGAAAGATTAATCGGTGTTCTCGATATTGATAGTTCATCGCTTAACTCATTCGATGAAATAGATAAAAAATATCTTGAGCGATTATGCAATGAAATTGCGATTCTGATTTCAAACCACAGTGAATAAAACTGCGTTAGTTACCGGTGGTGCGCGCCGGCTTGGAAAATATATTACGCTCGCTCTTGCTGAAAACGGGTTCGATATTATTCTCCATTATCACTCATCCGGCGATGAAGCAGAGAAGGTGAGAAAACAGATATTGAAACTTGGCAGGAAATGTTTTCTCGTTCGGGCAGATGTGGGAAAATCCGCAGAGATAAAAAAAATGTTTCAGAAAATGAAAAAGCATTTTCGACAGATTGATGTTGTAATCAATAATGCCGCTACCATTGAACGAGCAAACCTTGAGCAGACCACTGAACAATTGTGGGATAGAATTCTTTCGGTAAATCTGAAAAGCGTTTTTTTAATATCGCAGGAAGCGGCAAAGTGGATGAGAAAACAAAATAACGGGATGATACTGAATATTGCTTCTCTCGGCGGAATACAGGCATGGAAAGAACATCTTGCATATTCCGTGTCAAAAGCGGGAGTCATTCATCTCACAAAAATTTTAGCAAAAGAATTAGCCCCGGCAATTTCAGTAAATGCAATTGCGCCAGGAACAATTGAAATGTCCGATACAGACAATCGTACCAAGAACATCAAACCGTCATCCATTCCAATGAAACGATTCGGGAAGCCGGAAGAAATATGTTCGCTCGTTGTATTTCTTGCTACGAAATCCCGCTACACGACAGGACAGGTTTTTGCGATTGACGGCGGTAAATCCATTTTATAAATATTTATCAATATTCTTTCATGGCAAAACAAGTACGAAAAAAAAACACACACCATCAGCAAGAAAATTTTTTGTCAAATCTTTCTACGTTAAAAAAAGATTTTCTTGCCGTCGGAATCCTCTACCTCATCACGCTCGTTCTGTTTTCGGGTGTTGCATTTAAGAATGAAATCTTTTCGGACAGTGGCGATACGGCAACTGCCCACGCCCTGACACAAGCGGGCAAAATTCTTGAAGAGAACGAACAAATCGAACCGCAGTGGTTTCCGTATATATTTTCGGGAATGCCATCGTTCGGAAGTCTGATGTATCTCGCAAAGGATGTTAGCTACCTTACCATACTTCTTCACTTCTTCGGAAAGATAATTTTTTTAGGCGCGGAAATGAGTTGGATGTTGCTGCATTTCTTTTTGGGCGCGGTAGGAATGTATATGTTCATCCGGCAATTGGGCTTACGGCATTTTTCCGCATTTCTTTCCTCATTGACAATTTTATTCTGTCCATTTGTTATTGGGCTCGGACAGGCAGGACAAGGTTCGAAATTGATGGCTTTGAGTTATGTCCCATTTTTACTTGTCGCAACTTTGTACTTATTTGAAAAAAGAAATTTATTCAGTCTCGGTGTATTAGCGGCTACAGTCGGAACGTTGATGTTAACGAATCACGTTCAGATAGTGTACTATGGATTTCTCATTGCCGGGATGTATGCGCTCTTGCTTGCTGTTTTTGAAATAAAGAATAATCCTAAAATTGCATTAACACAGGGAGGAATGTTTCTTGGCGCGCTCTTTATCGGATTTGCGATTGCATCTTTTATTTATCTTTCCACTTTGGAATACTCTCAATTTTCCATTCGGGGCGGAGGCGAAGTTGGCGTAAGTGGTGGATTGAATAAGGACTATGCAACGAATTGGTCATTTCATCCATTAGAAACACTCACCTATTTTATCCCCTCATTTTTTGGGAATCCTCCGGAACACTTGTATTGGGGCTGGATGCCATTTAATGAATCAATAACGTATATCGGAATCATCCCATTTATTTTTCTTGCCTTTGCGTTAGTAATGAAAAGAAACAGAACGGTTGTTTTCTTTTCATTATGTTCATTGGTTTTGCTTGTCATTTCATTTGGAAAACATTTTTTTGTGTACGATTTGCTCTTCGAGTATTTACCATTCTTCAATAAATTTCGTGCGCCGCATATGATTTTACTGATGATTCCAATTACCGTCAGTGTTGCTGCCGCCTATGGAATCGAATGGTTACTTTTTGAAAGTTGGAATAATGATAATGCTAAAAAGAAAGACGAGTTGAAAAAATGGCTCCTCGTAACTATCGGAGTTTTCGGGGTGTTATTACTCTTCAGTTTTGCTTTGAAAAGTTCGTGGTTTCCTGAAACAGCATTTTTGAAGGAAGGGGATAAAGAGCAATATTCCGTTGAACAAGTTATCCAATTGAGAGAGGTTCGGTTTGAAGATTTAAAAGCGGATTTCACAAAATTTGCACTTCTTTCTCTCGTAATTCTCGGATTGATATATTTTTACATTGAACGAAAAATTTCGACAACGGTTGTTGGTTTGGCTCTCGTCATCGTTTTTATGATTGATTTGGGAATACTCGATAAGCCGTACCTCAAAACATTCCCACGGCAAAGTGATGATGCATTTCCACCGACACCGGTAGTCAAGTTTTTGCAAAAAGATACATCGTTGTATCGCATCTTTCCGATTGAGCAGTTTCGTGCGCACGATAATTCCTGGATGTATTTCGGTTTACAAACCATTGGCGGTTATTCACCTGCAAAATTGAAGATGTATCAGGAGATGGTTGATTCATGTTTGTATCGTGGCTGGGAACCGGAGTTTCCCTTGAATATGAATATTATAAATATGTTGAATGTAAAATATCTCGTGTTTCAAGGTCGCCTTCCCGAGGATAAGTTTAATTTGGTCTATGCAGACCAGAAAAAACCGGAATTGGTGTACGAAAATCCGAATGCATTGCCGCGGGCATTTTTTGTAGATTCCGTTATCGTTGCAAATAAAAGTGAAACATACCGGCAATTAAATTCACCTGAATTTAATCCGCGTTCAACTGCGCTTATTCAGAAAACATTGAATATAAAGACAAGCCCTCCGCAAGAGTCATCGGTGAAAGTATCGAGTTTTGGAGCGCACGCTATTACATTTCAGACAAAAAATTCATCAACATCACTCCTCGTCATCAGTGAAATTTTTTATCCACCCGGGTGGCAAGCATATATTGATGGTGAACAAACGGAGATATATCGCACAAATTCTATTCTTCGGTCTCTCGTCGTTCCCGCAGGTTCGCACACGATTGAAATGAAGTACGAGTCGGAAACGTATACTACAGGACTCACCCTTTCGTATGTTGGCTGGGGCATTGCTCTTCTCCTGATGGGGGTCGGATTTATTCGAACAAAAAAACTCTCTCAAAAAGTAGC
>JAGXRH010000228.1 GCA_018335975.1 Ignavibacteriales bacterium | reverse complement strand
CCGCTCTTCTGGCTCGAGCACTCTCGTTCTTCCACAATCTTTGCACAAATACCGAGGGCTCCCTTTTTTTGTTTTTCCATTTTTTACGAGACGAATGCTTTCGCATGCATGGCATTGATGTATCTTTGTTATCATAATATTAGGTGAACAAAGATACGAAATTTAATTTATGTCAACTCAATTTTGACACTACCAACAGTTAGATAGTTTTGCACTCTACATTTTGAAACCGATTAACGATGGATATTATTCGGTGATAGATACAGCACTTGCAACGCGCAATTACAAGGTAGATAATGCCGCAGTGTTAGCAAAGAAACCGTATGCAGTAACATTGCTCGGCGAGAAGTCTATGGCAATGGTGATGCAAACGATTGGAGCGAAATCGAAAGTCTTTACGCTGGAAGGAAATAATAATGAAATACCTCATTCGGTTTCATTGCAACAAAACTACCCCAATCCGTTTAATCCGAGCACAGCAATTAGCTTTCAGCTGTCAGCAATCAGCAAGGTAACTCTGAAGATATACAACGTGTTGGGACAAGAAGTCGCAACACTTTTGAATAACGAAACAATGAGTGAAGGCGAACACGAAGTAACATTTGATGCGAACGGATTAACGAGCGGCGTGTATTTTTATCGAATTGCTATAGCGCAAGAGGGTATCTTGCGTTACAGTGAAACGAAGAAACTTTTGCTGATGAAGTAGGACAAGAATTATACTTGTCCTAGAATAAAACCATCAAGAGCTCAAGACTCTTGAAGGTTTTTTTATTATCAACAAATAGAAAATCAATTTTTTAAAACACAAAAGACACTAAGATTTTTCTCAGTGTCTTTTGTGTTAAAAATCTCTACTTACTCTTATCCGGATACTTCGGTGGTTTTGCAAGTTCGTGCGGCGTAGTGTTCAATTGTTCCAAAATTGTTTCAATTGCTTTGTTCAACTGTTCATCTTCACCGGAAAATTCTTTTGCCGGGTCATTATCTACAACAATATCGGGGTCAACGCCGTGTCCTTCCATAATCCATTCTTTTCCTTCGGTGTCGTAACGGGAAAATTCCGGCTTGTTCAAAAATCCACCGTCGAGTAATGGAAGCGTTCCGCGAATTCCGACAACGCCGCCCCACGAACGTTTGCCAATCAGTTTTCCCATTTTATATTTTCTGAAACGATACGGAAAAATATCTCCATCGCTGGCAGAAAATTCATCGAGTAACAAAACTTTCGGACCGAAATGCATTGCATCGGGATTGGTGTTCGGAACAGTGTTTCGCGCAATATCAATCATCGCAAGTTCGCGTTTCAGTCGCTCGGTAATTTGTCCCGAAACATTTCCTCCGCCATTTCCTCTGTCGTCAATTACCAACGCTTGCTTTGTAAGTTGGGGATAATAATATTTCACAAACTGATTCAAACCGTTCGTTCCCATATCGGGAATGTGAATGTAACCGACTTTTCCATTCGTTGCTTTGGAAACTTTTTCGATATTCGTATTCACCCAATCTAAATAATACAAACCTTTCTCATCGCCAATCGGAATGACAATCGTTTCGTGCGCGCCATCTTCACTTGCTTTTGAATTTACTTTCAACGTAACTTGTTTTCCAACCGTATTCACAAGCGAAGCAAATATATCATTCATCTCTTTCGTGGATTTTCCATTCACGGAAATAATGTAATCGCCTTCATCAACTTTCACGCCGATTTCCGTCAGCGGCGAGCGAACTCCGTTTTCCCAATTTTGTCCTTTGAATATTTTCTTGATGCGATAATATTTTGAAGAAGCATCACGTTCAATTTTTGCGCCGAGCAATCCCGTTTTTACGCGTTCCGGTTTTGCATATTCGCCGCCGCCAACGTATGTGTGTCCGGTGTTTAATTCGCCAATCACTTCGCCGATGATGTATGTTAAATCCATTCTATTGTTCACGGATTTCACGAGCGGTGCATAATTATCACGAACTTTTTTCCAATCAACGCCGTGCATATTCGGGTCGAAATAAAAATCGCGCATTTGCCGCCAACATTCATTATAGATTTGATTCCATTCCGCTTGCTTATCGAGCGTAACTTTCATATCGGAAAGATTGAGTTTGTCCTTCATTTCAATTTTTGCAGAAGGCAAATCAATAATCGCAAACGAGCCATCCAAACCAACCAACATTTTCTTTCCGTCCGTCGAAATTTCATAACTGCCGAAATCACCGAGTTCCGTTTCTTTTTGTTTTTCTAAATCATAAAGAAACAATTTCGATTTTTCATCTTTGCTTCCGTTGCGAACATAAAATAATTTTCCTTCAAGCGCAGTGATGTTACGGTAATTCGCTGCGGAAATCGGAAGAACCGCAATTCTTTCTTTCAATCCGTTCACATCAACTTTCACGTCAACTTTTTTCTCCGAAAGGAGTCCTTTGGACTTCTCGTCTTTTTTATCATCCTTCTTTTTGTCATCGGATTTCTCATCCTTTTTCTCGTCCGATTTTATTTTCACTTCATCACTCTTTGGTTCGAACGGAGATTTTGTGTCTTTCGATAACGTTAAGAAATAAATTTTCTGCATATCGAAATACGAATAGTTAAATTCCGTGTTGCTCGAAATCGGATTGAAACTTCTATCGGAAACGAAGAATAAATATTTTCCATCATTGCTGAATGTCGGATTCGACGAACTAAACCAACTGTCCGTTGCTTCAATTGTTTCCTTTGATTCCAGCGAATACAAATAAATTTTTGTGAGAACATCAACTTCCGGTTTTCCGTACGCAATCCATTTGCTATCCGGCGACCAATTGTAATCGGAAATTTCAAACGCATCGGCTTTTGCAACTTCGGTAATATTTTTTGATTCGACATCAACAAAATATAATTTCTGTTTTCTATCCGCCCACATTATTTTTTTGCTGTCCGGCGACCATGTGATTTGATATTTATAATTATCGCCGTTCATTGTAATACGTTGTGCAGGGGAATTTCCATCTTGCGCTTCCACCCAAATTTCATCTTCACCGCTTGCATCGGAAATGTATGCAATCCATTTTCCATCCGGCGACCATTTTGAACTTCGCTCGTGAACGCCCGGAGTTGCAGTGAGATTGCGCGTATTTCCATATTTTGCCGGAACAGTGAACACATCGCCGCGCGCTCCAAACAATGCGCGATTCCCTTCGGGAGAGATTTCATAGTTCGATATACTTTTTGAAACATCAACTAACTTGCTTCTGCCGTTTGCAAAATCTTCTTCAATTTCTATCAAAACCTTTTCGTATTTATCCGTTGCTAAATCCAAGCGATAAATGTAACCCCCGTTTTCAAACACAATTGCATTATCGCCGAGCGAAGGAAATTTTACATCGTAATCTTTGAAGTCGGTAATTTTCTTCGTCTGCTTTGTTGCAACATCGTAACAGAACAAATTCAAACGGCTGTCTCTATCGGAATTGTAATAAATTTTATTTTCTTTTGTCCACATGGGCATATAATCTTGTGCATCGTTGCTCGTAATCGTTTCGGTTTTCTTCGTATCAAAATCATAAATGGAAATTTCATCTGCTTGTCCTCCGCGATAGCGTTTCCACGTGCGAAATTCACGGAAGATTCTGTTGTACACCAGTTTCTTTTTGTCGGGAGAAAATGAACACCAGCCGCCGCGCGGTAATGGAAGTTGTTCGGGAATTCCTCCGTCAACATTTGCGTAAAATAATTGTCCTTTCCAATCATTAAAAGAAATCATCCGCGAACGATAAACAATTGTTTGAGCATCGCGCCACGTCATTACAATATTATTCGGTCCCATTCTATCGGAAACATCGTCGCGGTCAAGTGTTGCGGTGTACGTAAGTCGTTTCGGAATTCCGCCTTCGCTCGGCATCAAATAGACTTCCGTGTTGCCATCGTATTGCCCGGTGAACGCAAGTTGTTTTCCATCGGGAGAAAATTTCGCAAACATTTCGTAACCGATATCGTTGGTAAGTTTTCGCGCAACGCCGCCGTTTGATGCAGCCGTGTACAAATCTCCCGCATACGAAAACACAATTTGATTTCCGTGTATTGCGGGAAAGCGAAAGAGTCGGTCAATGGGTTGAGACGTTAATTCACTTGGAATTAGTGAAATTATTGAAATGAGAATGGAGAGGAGTTTGAGTTTCATTATTTATTGTATGCTGATAGTTAGAAAAAAATTATACGAAGAAAATATTTAGTTAGACTTGAAGACAAATAATTTCGTTGTAGTGATTTTACAAAAATGCGACGTTAAAATACGAAAGGAAATAAGAAAGGGCAACGAGATGAAAAAATAAAAAAGGCGAAACCAAAATTGGAATCGCCAGAAATATTCGTAGAATAAAACGTTTGTTACTCAAAAACCTTTTCAACTTTCGTTTCAAATCCCTTCACTGCTTCGGAAGAAATCTTTTGTCCCACGGAATATATTCCTTTTCGCGCATACTTTTTATTCTTCAAAACAAATTGTTCGATGGTCTTTTCGTCAACATCAACCAGCCAATATTCAAGAACACCGGACTTTTCATACAGAGATTTCTTGATTGTTCTGTCGCGAGTTTCAGTTGTTTCGGAAAGTATTTCAACAAGCAAATCCGGCGCGCCAATAATTCGTTTTGCAATAATTTCCTTTCGTTCGTTGGAAATAAAAATAATATCCGGCTGCACGATATCCGTCATACTCAACGTTACATCCATCGGAGCAGTAACAACTTCTCCAAGTTTATTTTTTCGAACATAACTTGTGAGAAGAAAACTTAAATTGGCTTGAATATGTTGATGAAAAAAAATAGGTGATGGTGACATAAAGGCTTCTCCATTGATAATTTCATATCTAAAACCGTCGTCGGGAAAGATAAGATAATCCTCGTACGTGTATCGTTTCTTCGGAAGAGAAATTGTTACTATCCTTCTCGCCGTTGTTCGCGGGCGTTGTAATGTTGCTTGCATAATATTTTCGTTTTGAAATTCGGGGAAAAGTTACTTAAACAATAAGAAGAATTCAAATGAATGTTGGTGGAACAGACATTCCTGTCTGTTGTTTTTTCTTGACGACATGAATGTCTGTCCTACCAATCTATTACTTCGTATAAAACTCAATCACTTTCTCAATCGCGGCTGAACACACCGGGTCAAAGTCAATTACACTCAACGTGAACATTCTGCAATCAATCGCAGGACGAAACATTCCTTTGCTCACATATCCTGCTCCTTCAAACGCTCCGACTTTCCCAACATACTTTGACGTTTTCAAAATTTCTTGTTCGCGGTCGTAAAGCGGTTTGCGTTTGTCGTAATAATCCGGCGCGAGTCGATCGAGTTTGCCGCGTTCTTTTTCCAAACTATCGTATTCCGCTTTTTCCCACATTGTTGGAATCGGCGTTTCTTCCTCAACAAAGTTTTTCCATTTCAATGTTTCGCGGTTTGTGTTCGGCGTTACGTTCGGCTCCCACGGTTCTGTTCCTTTCGGATAAAAATCGTTGTAGGAAACTTGCGACGAATAATATTCATCCGCAAGTCCACCAAACGAATGTCCGAACTCGTGCACGTACACATAATCCATTTGCCATTCCATTCCCGCTTTATCCGTTTTCGTGAAACACGTGGTGTACAAATTGTAAATTCCGCCGCCGCCGTATCTGTCATCGTTCACAAGAATCGTAATGAAGTCATACGGAACGCTTCCCGCAATATCGCGCATCGCTTTGTTTTCTTCCGTGAGAACGTAACGCGCAGAGCCGAAGAAATCATATTTAGTTCCAAGCGCAGTGTTTTTCCAGATATTTTTTCCCGGTTTATCAATTCCCGATTCTTCTGAAATGACTTCAATCGCTCGCACGTTGAAATCATTTTTATGTTCTTTGAATGGATGCGCTTTGAATATTTCATTCGCAAAGTGCTTTGCATCTTTTTCAAATTTTTGCAAATCATTTTTTGTATAACCATCGCCGAGAATAAGCAAATCAACTTTGTTTTCCGGTTTGCCGTTATTCAGTAAGTCAAGCACTTTAAAATTATTGTTTCGTTTTTCCCGATTGATTTCGTTTGAATTGTTCGGGTCAATAACGCAAGAAAAAATTTCTCTAAACGACATCATCTCTCCGTTGCCGACGAATTTATCGCGGCGAGAAATTGTCAGTTGAATTTTATTTTTCGGAAACGGCAATCGCACACTTTCGTGAAATGTTCTCCATACGCCGTTCACTGCTTCATCGGTTGTGCTCCATTCAAAAAAAATGGAAGAGAAACCGCGCGACAAAATAAGTTGATTCGTTTCAACATCAAATACTTTCCCAAGGTATTCCCCGAAGTTTAAATTATCAACGAGATTGGTTTTGCTTCCGCTCCACTCACTTTCTTCATAGACTTTGTCAAGCGAAATTGTTTCTTGTCCCTTCGTTCCCGTGTGAAAATAATCCACACGCATTGTTGATGTGGTGAAATATTTTTCAAATTGTTGAGAGAAAATTGATTCGCTTGGCATTATTGAAATTATTGTAAGGAGGATGAGGAGTTTCTGTTTCATAAGTAATTGGTTGTTTGTTATTTGTAAAATTAATCTTATAAATTCTCTAAATGTTTATATCGCCAAATAAGGAGATTATTTTTTTAGGAGATTTCGGTCCCTTTTTTATCCGTGCGAAAAAAAATGCAAGTTATATGCTCAATCTAAAATGTAAAATTATCCAATCGCTTTCCGCACAAATCCATCCGCGTTTTTCAAAAGTTCAACCGCTTTCTTTCGCGTTACAATTTTCTTGTTCATTACGATTGCAACTTTTACATTTCCATTTGCAGAATTGAGGAGCAGTTCCGCTTCGCCGTACGTAATAGTTAACACATTCATCAAGATTTTTTTCGCCCGTTCAGTAAGTTTGTTGCTTTTCAGTTGCAAATCAATCATCATATTTTCATACACTTTTCCCAAACGGATGAACGATGCAGTAGTGAGCATATTCAATACCATTTTTTGCGCTGTTCCGCTTTTCATTCTCGTTGAGCCGGAAATTACTTCCGCGCCAACATCAACACAAATTGCAACATCAACATTTTTATGAAGTGTAGAAAATTGCCGTTGCGAGTAAACGTGGTGCGGATTTGTTGTGAGAAAAATTGTTTTTGCGCCAACTTCTTTCGCGTACTGAATTGCTGCGCCAACATACGGCGTGCGAATACTTGCGGCTATTCCACAGACAACATCGTTCGCAGAAACTTTTTTCGCCCGTAAATCTTTTTGCGCTTGTTCTTCGTTGTCTTCCACACCTTCGATGGATTGCACGATTGCTTTTTTCCCTCCGGCAATAATTCCCTGCACCATTTCCTTTTTGGTTCCAAAGGTTGGCGGACATTCTGTCGCATCAAGAATTCCTAATCTTCCGCTTGTTCCTGCACCGACATAAAAAAGTCTTCCGTTATTTTTCAGTGAATGAACAACGAGATTTACCGCCTTCGTAATATTCGGAATTTCATTCCCCACAGCATTGGCAACGGTTTTATCTTCTTCGTTGATGATGTGAAGAATGGTAGGAACAGAAGCAACATCAATTTTCATCGAACGTTCATTGCGATGCTCTGTTTGAAGTGTGCTGAGTTGATGGAAAATTTTATTCACGGTTGTTTTTCTACGTTAAACGGAGTGAAATTCGGTGTGCAAATTAGGAAATGAATGGATAAATACAAAGCGTTACTATTTCCCGATGTTATACACAAGAATTTCATTCAATGATTTGCGATGAATATCGGGAACAACGGCATCGTTTGCAGGATAACCGACGGGAAGAAGAAGAAACGGTTTTTCATTTTTCGGACGCTGTAAAATTTGATTCAAAAAATTCATCGGACTTGGCGTGTGCGTGAGCGCAACAAGTCCCGCGTTATGAATTGCCGCGAGTAAAAATCCCGTTGCAATACCGACCGATTCTTTCACGTAATAATTTTTTGTTTGTTTGGTATCTTCAATGTTGTAGTCAACTTGAAAAATAACAATGAGATACGGCGCGATTTCCAAAAACTCTTTGTGCCAATCGGTGCCGAGCGGTTCCAAATCGTTGAGCCATTCTTCCGGCATTCGTCGCTCATAACTTTCTCTTTCCTCTTTCTCTGCTGCGATACGAATTTCCTTTTTTAACGCAACATCACTCACAACAACAAATTTCCACGGTTGTTTATTCGCTCCCGATGGCGCAGTTCCGGCTGTCCGTAGTAGTGTTTCGATGAGTTCTTTTGAAACAGGTGTATCTGAAAACTTACGAACTGAACGGCGTGTATTACATTGGTCGTAAAAAGTTTTGGCTCGATGAATTTGTTCTTCGGGCTTTAACGGCTGGAATTGCAGAGGGAGGAATTTGTATTCTTTCATAACTGATTCAAAAATTCTCACTTAAAATAGAAAGCAAATTCGTAAAATAAAAAACGACAATCCTCTATTTTTCCATCAAAATAATTTTCCTACTTTTTGCCGTCGAAATGATCCTTTAAGCAATCAACAATATCATAAACAACTACATCACTTGCAAATCTCGATTTGATTGTTGACGGTGTAGAAATTCTTAGGCGCGCGACTGAAGAACTTAAACTTCGGCCAATTGATATTCCTTGAAGCGAGGTTCCAAAACACCATTATCAAGTAACAAATAATATTCGAACAATGGAATTAACTGATTTTTTCAATTTTCATTTAACAGGAAACCAAAAAGAAGCGATTAAAAAAATCGACGCGTTTCTCGGAGATGATTCATTTTGTTTTCTTCTCAAAGGTTATGCGGGAACTGGTAAAACTTTTTTGATAAAAGGTCTTTCGGATTTTTTAGCTAACAGAAAAACACAATTTGTTTTAATGGCACCTACTGGTCGTGCAGCAATGGTTATTGCGAACAAAACAAAACGAAATGCAAGCACAATTCACAAAGCCATCTATGCGATGAGTGACTTACTTGAGTATACTGATAAAGATGATGAGGGAAATGAAACATTCAAATTTTTCTATCCTTTAAAGAATAACTACGACAATGATGATACAATTTACATCGTTGACGAATCTTCAATGATTTCAAATAATTTTTCTGCCGCTGAGTTTTTTAGATTTGGTTCAGGTTTCCTATTAAAAGATTTAATACACTATGTGGGCTCAACTCCAGCAATTAAAAGAAAAATAATATTTATTGGGGATCCGGCTCAATTACCGCCAGTGAGTTCGAATAATTCGCCCGCACTTGATAAAAGTTATCTCGAAAAAGAATTTGGTATAAAATCAAAAGAATATGAATTGACAGAAGTTTTTAGGCACGGAACGAATAGTGGAATTCTTGATAACGCAACAAAAATACGAGAAAGCATCAAACAGAATATTTACAATCAAATAGAAATTCAAAGTGCGACGGATGTGATTCCGGTTATTCACGAAAAAATTTTAGAGCAATACTTAAATGCAACAAATAATATAATTGACGATGAAACAACAATTATTGCATATTCTAATCGTGCTGTAAAATTTTATAACGAGATGATACGCAAACATTTTTTTGCAGGAAACAGAAAAATTTGCATTGGAGATAAAATAATGATTGTACATAATAATTACGCCAATGGTATCGTATTACTAAACGGAGACTTCGGCATTGTACTCAAAGTAGATAATCCAGAACCAACCCGTTTTATAAAATTGGGAAGAAAGTCAGCGGAAATAGTTTCTCTAAACTTTATTAACTTGGTGATTCGCTTTCAAGATGTTGATGGAATAATACACGACCTAAATTGTAAAGCATTTGAAGATTTATTGTATTCGACTGAGAGAGATTTATCTTCAGCACAAATGAGAGCGTTACTAATTGATTTTAACGAACGGAATAAAAATCTAAAGCATAAAACACCAGAATACAAGCAAGCGCTTAAAGTCGATCCATACTTTAATTGTTTACGACTAAAATTTGGTTATGCAATTACATGCCATAAAGCTCAGGGCGGAGAGTGGAAAAATGCTTTTGTAGATTTTTCTACTTCGATGGGTTATTTCAACTCTTCATATTTCCATTGGGCATACACTGCGTTGACAAGAGCAAAAGAAAAACTTTTCACAATAAACGAACCTCATTTGGGAATTGGAAGTTTATTAAAACCGTCTGCGGTAGCTTACAGCAGAGAAAAAGATAATGCTATTGTTTTACAATCGGAATTAGAAGAAATTGATATTCCATTTTCTTTTCCCGACAATGATATCTTTTTGAAAAATATTTATCTTGCAATTTTTGATATAATTAAAAATGAAACCATTGAGGTAGTAAATATTGTCCATAATAGTTATCAAGAAAAATATTATTTTTCAAGAGAACATGTTGTTATATGGTTTAATATATCTTATAATGCACATCATAAAATTACATCTATTCAGTTTGGTAGTGTCAAATACGAGTTGACATTTCATTGTTGTAATTAATGATAAACAACTTTGTTACTCCATAGTGCATATAGTCTGTCTTTGAAAACGATAATGTTCTCCGCACATATCGTGAAATTCTTTGCCGAAGTGTATTGTTCCACCGTTCAATATGTGCTGTTTG
>JAGXRH010000227.1 GCA_018335975.1 Ignavibacteriales bacterium | reverse complement strand
TTCGTTTATGGATTTGTTAGAAATTCGCGCAAAGTATTTTGGAAGTCAAATCGGTGTGAAATACGGCGAGCCGTTGTATTACCATCAGCCGCTCGGAGTTGGGGATTTGTTTTCTTTGAAACTTTTTGTCGGATAAAATGGTTTGGGGTTGGAGGTTTGTGGTTTGAGGAATAGATTTTTCGAACATCCAACTCCAAATCAAAAACAATCTTAAAAATTTACAACACACAAACGTATGAATACAGTTAAAACAACATTTTTACTTACACTACTCACCGTTCTCTTTGTCTTCGTCGGTAACGCGTTGGGAGGAGAAGGGGGAATGATGTTCGCTTTTCTCTTTGCCATTGCAATGAATTTTGGCGCGTATTTTTTCAGCGATAAAATCGTTCTGAAAATGTATAAGGCGCAGGAATTGCAACGAAGCGATAATCCACAGTTATTTTCGATGATGGAAGAGATGACGATGAAAGCAAATCTTCCGATGCCGAAATTATACCTCATTCCCTCCGAACAACCGAACGCCTTCGCTACCGGAAGAGACCCGCAACATTCAGCAGTTGCAGTAACGGAGGGAATTATGAAAACTCTTTCCAAAGAAGAATTGAAAGGTGTGCTCGGGCACGAACTTGCACATATCCTCCATCGCGACATCCTTATCGGAACAATAGCCGCAACAGTTGCCGGAGCCATTTCGATGCTCGCAAATATGGCACAGTGGGCTATGATTTTTGGCGGTGGGAGAAGAGACGATAGGGAGGAAGGAAGTCCGTTTGGAGGAATTTTGATGTTGATACTTGCGCCGATTGCCGCAATGTTAATTCAAATGGCAATTTCCCGTTCACGTGAATTTCTTGCGGATGAAGGGGGAGCGCGGCTTTCCGGTAATCCTCGCTTTCTTTCCGGCGCATTACGAAAACTCGATACGAAGTCGAAAATGATACCGATGGATGCTACCCCGGCGACTGCGCATATGTTTATCGTTTCTCCTCTTGCAGGGTTAGGCGGGATTACGAATTTATTTTCAACACATCCGCCGATGGAAGAACGGGTTGCACGGTTAGAAGCAATGACGGTATAGGAAAAAATTCTTTTCGTTTTGCAAAGAGAAGCATCAATAAAGTCCAAACATCCGGTTTTTATACCGGAAAATTTCAGAAGGTTTCTTTTCTCAGAGAAACCTTTTGTTTTTAGTGCCTATACTTCGTTTTGATGTTCGCGTTTATATTTTCAAAAAACTTTTAAAGGCGTTTCTTTTTTTAGTACTTTTTCCTTCCAAATTTTATGAAAAGAAAATCTACTTACCCTGCTTTGGTCATTCACGGAGGCGCGTGGGATATTCCCGATGATGCGGTTGATGCACATTATCGAGGCATACAAAAGGCGCTTAAAGTTGGATGGGCAATTTTGAAAAAAGGTGGTTCCTCTGTTGATGCAGTGGAAGAATCCATCATCATATTAGAAAACGATTCGACGTTCGATGCCGGTCGCGGTTCATTTCTCAATTCGCTTGGAGAAATTGAACTCGATGCGAGTATAATGAACGGAAAAACATTTCGCGCCGGCGCCGTTGCTGCAGTAAAAAATATCCAGAACCCTATTTCGCTCTCACGGTTAATAATGGAGAAGAGCGAACATATTCTTCTTACCGGATTAGGCGCAAATCGTTTTGCAAAAGAACACAAAGTTCCCTTCTGTAAAATGGAAGATTTACTTCTTGACCGCGAACTTCAGCGTTGGTTGAAACTTCAGAAAGAGCCGGACTATTCCACGAAGGATGCGTTCAGAATGAAGCAACGAAAACTACCGAGCGGAACAGTCGGCGCAGTTGCAATGGATAAAGCGGGAGTAATTTGTGCGGGCACTTCGACCGGAGGAACCCCGAACAAATATCCGGGACGTGTCGGTGATTCGCCCCTTATCGGCTGTGGAACGTATGCGGATTCTTCTGTTGGAGGAGTTTCGACAACGGGATGGGGAGAGGCGATGATAAAAGTTGTAATGGCAAAAACGGTAATTGACATTATGGAACAAAATGGCGGCGACCCCGAGGATGCCGCAAAGAAAGGAATTACCATACTCGATAAAAAGGCGGCTGGGTTTGGCGGCGTTATCGTTCTGAATAAGAAAGGACATATAGGCATTGCATATAATACTCCGCGAATGGCTCGGGCGTACATCACCTCGGCGATGAAAAATCCTGTTATTGAAGTAGAGTGAGAATGAACGTTGTATTCCTCACGCAACACGTCTCAGAATTATTATCAGCAGTATTTTCAACTCCGTTTTCGGTGGATAAAATTGTCCTTCGGTATTTTCGAGAGAAGCGGTATTTAGGTTCACACGACCGCGCATACATCAGTGATTCGGTTTTCGGAATAATTCGGAACTATCGTTTTCTTTCAACAGCGCTTGAGAAAAATTCCCAACAAGGATTATCAATTTCGAATGAATACTGGTTTACTGTTTTACATATTCTCTATGAAGCGCTCTTTCGTTCTGATTCGTTCGATGTTCATAAAGAAAAATTTATACCGATTTGGGAAACAATCAATATCGGCATTTCCCTGGATGAGTTTCTCGCCTCACATTCGCTTACGAAAATATTTTCAGAAGGAGAATGGAAAGCGGAATCGAAACTTGGCGTTGAGTACTCGTTTCCCGATTGGCTGACAAAGAAATTTCTTGAACAGTACGGAAGGGACGATACACATTCGCTCTTCATTTCGATGAATCAACAAGCGCCGATAACGCTACGCATTAATCCGATGAAATGTACACGCGAGAAATGTAAACAACGATTGTTGTCGCAGAATATTGCAGTTTCCGAGACTCGTTTTTCACCCTTCGGGTTACAAGCGCAAAAACGATTTCCGGTGAATACACTCCCAGAGTATATCGAAGGATGGTTTGAAATTCAGGATGAAGGGAGTCAACTTCTCTCTTTACTTTTTAATGCACGACCCGGTGAAACGATACTTGATGCGTGTGCAGGAAGCGGCGGAAAAACTGCAACGATGGCAATGATGATGAACAACCGCGGCAATATTTTCGCCACCGATATTCGCCCGACGATATTAAACAGATTACAGCACCGGATGCAACGCATTGGCGCAAAAAATGTTTCCATTCATCTGGCAAAAAAAATGAAAGACAAAAATCCGAGTCCTCAATTTGATGGCGTGTTTATAGATGCACCATGCAGCGGAACCGGTCGAATTCGCCGCGACCCGATGGTGAAATGGCGAACATCTGAAGAATCTATTCGCGAGAATACTCTTCAACAATCGTACGTCTTAAATTTGTATGCGGGGTTCGTTCGTCCGGGCGGTCGGGTTCTCTATGCAACGTGTTCACTCCTGCGTGAAGAAAACGAAGATGTGATAGAAAAATTTTTGGGAGAACATAATGATTTTGAACTTGTCGCTGTCAAAAATATTCTGAAAGAAATTTCTCTTTCGGAAACGTTGCCAGAACAAGAGGAATACTTTCGCCTTTTACCCCACCTCCACGGTACGGATGGTTTTTTCGGGGCGATGATGCAAAGGAATTGAACTGATTTTTTTTATGTACCACAAAAAATTATTACACCAATGAAAAAATATTTCTTATCCATACTTCTGTCGTTTCTACTGCTTTTCATTCTTTCATCGTGCAGTATTGATGACGAACAGTTATTTCAGCAGGCGCAGCAATTCGTGAACGAAAAAAAAGTTCCTGAAGCGATAAAACTTTTACAAGAAATTGTAGAAAAAAAACCGAACGGTGAGTTTGGTGAAAAATCTCAGAAGACGATGATTTCGCTTTACCAAATTGAATTGCAGAATCCGCAAATGGCTATTCAGGAGGCGCGGCGATTCGTGGAATTGTACCCGAACAGCGCGCAAACTCCGAGCGTTTATTTTATGATTGGATTTATTTTCAATAACGATATGCACCAGACTGACAGTGCGAAAATTGCTTACACGGAATTTCTTTCCCGGTATCCGAACTCGGAAATGGCAAAGTCCGCAGAATTTGAATTACAGAATTTGGGAAAAGATATCAACGAGATTTTCAAGGCACAGTTGACCGATACAACAAAGAAACCTCAGTTTACTGTTCAGTCGAAATAGTTGCGTTGATATTCGTCAAAGCCAAAAGATAACAATCAACAATGACACAATCCCTTTCCGATTATAAAAAATATTTTGACCCCGAAGTTCTTTCGCGGGTTTCAAATATGGAATTACGGGCTCGGCTTGTGGTGGAAGGATTTATTACGGGACTTCATCACTCACCGTATCACGGATTCAGCGTTGAGTTTGCACAGCATCGCCAGTATATGCCCGGAGATGAAATTAAACGCATTGACTGGAAAATATTCGGAAAGACTGACCGTTATTACGTGAAGCAATTCGAAGAAGAAACAAACCTCAAATGTTATCTCGTTCTTGATGCAAGTAATTCCATGGCGTTTCGAAGCGAGGGAAAAATTTCTAAACTGGAGTATGGTTCGTTCCTTGCGAGCACACTTGCCTATTTAATGGTGCGCCAGCAAGATGCCGTGGGATTGACTATCTTCGATGAACAAATCCGCACATCGCTCTCGCCTCATGCAACCACTGTGTATCTCGTAGAAATTTTTAAAGCCCTATCACAAGTGCGCGCGGGAAATAAAACCGGGACTGCGCGCTCGCTTCATACGGTTGCCGAACGAATCAAACGGCGGGGATTGGTAATTATCCTCAGTGATTTGTTCGATACTCCGGCAGACGTACTTTCCGCCTTAAAACATTTCCGCCATAAACGGAATGAAGTCATTCTCTTTCACATTCTCGACCCGCTGGAGAAATCATTCGCTTTCGGTAGCGACGCAGTATTTCGAGATATGGAAACTTCCGAAGAACTGATAACACAACCCCATCATATCCGCAAAGCGTATCAGGAAGCAATGCGGGAGTTTATTGCAATGTATAAACGCGAATGTCGGGAACACTCCATTGATTATGTGTTGCTCGATACCGCAACCCCGTTTAACGAAGCGTTGATGGAATATCTCCAAAAACGACAGCGGCTGCATTAATCTTTCCAACGGTGAAGGAACATTTCAGTGTCGTCGTGATTGACCCGTTTTGTCAGGTGCCGTATTATAATCAATACCTTTGTTCGGCGCTTGCTCAAAATGGAGTTTCCGTAACTCTCTGGACGCGCATTCCTCCTTCACTCCGTAACTATTTTTCGCGTCGGAATTTTTCTGTACGGAGGATTTCTCGTTTCTCTTCTGATTGGTTCTCGCGCCAATCTCTCGTTGCGAAAATAATAAAATATGGAGAACTGATTTTTCTCGATTTACCCCGTCTCTTTTTCTTTTGTTTACGTTGCGATGTTCTTCACGTTCAGTGGCTTTCTCCGTTTCCGTTTTATTACGGCGAATTATTTCTTTATCGCGCTTTGCAGTTGCTGGGGAAAAAAGTGGTGTTTACTGCTCACAATATTTTCCCCCACGATGCAGACGCGAACATAAAACGGCGCTACGTCAACATCTATTCGTATTTTGATTCCGTTCTTGTTCCAACCGAATTCAGCAAACGTATTTTTCAGCAAAACATCTCTCACAAAACCGCTGTTACTGATATTCCGCACGGACCTTTATTTCATGATGGTAAAAAAATACCTTCCACCGAAGCAAAAACAGAACTGCGACTTTCTGAAGAATCATTCGTTGTCCTTTTTCAGGGATTGATTCGACCATATAAGGGAGTTGAGTTTTTAGTCGAAACCTTTGCCGAGTTTATAAAAAGTGTTCCGAATGCCGTGTTGCTTGTTGTTGGAACAGGTGATGAACACTATCTTCAATCACTTCGGAAAAAAATTTCTTCACTGCACATTCCACCCCCCAGCGTTGTTTGTAAATTTGATTATGTCGGCATTGACGAATTGTCCTTGTATTATTCATCTGCAGACGTTGCGGTGTTTCCGTATCGGGCGATATATCAAAGCGGAGCGCTAATGACGGCAATGAGTTTCCGAAAAGCGGTAATTGCGACAAACGTTGGTGGATTTCCCGAAGTAATTGAAAACGATATAAACGGTAAACTCATTGAATACGGAAACATTCAACAATTTCTTTCCGCCTTGAATGCGTTATATTCATCGAAAGAGAAACGTGAACAACTTGGAACCAATGCGTTTGATACAGTGACGAATAAATTTTCGTGGGAGATGATTGCTGAGAAAACAATAAACGTATATCGTGAACCGTAAGTAGTGAACCGCAAATCTCCATCCTCAAACCCTCTCCCTTCCACCATTGAACGAAGTGAAAACATTCTCGTCAAAGGCGCGCGTGTTCACAATTTAAAAAATATTGATGTCGAAATTCCGCGCAACCAACTCGTAGTAATTACCGGGCTTTCCGGTTCGGGAAAATCATCGCTTGCATTCGATACGATTTATGCCGAAGGACAACGACGCTACCTTGAAACGCTTTCCTCGTATGCGCGGCAATTTCTCGGAACACTCGAACGTCCCGATGTTGATGACATTCAGGGATTATCTCCTTCCATTTCCATCGAACAAAAAGTTGTAAGCCATAACCCTCGTTCAACAGTGGGAACCGTAACGGGTATCTATGATTTTCTCCGTGTGTTATTCGCTCGTGCAGGAACGCAGTTTTGCACCAATTGTGATGGCGAGGTTTCTAAGCAAAGCGCGGATGAGATTATTGATAAATTGCTCCAACACTCCATCGGCACACACGTTACGGTACTCGCCCCCGTTGTGCGCGGGAGAAAAGGACATTATCGCGAATTGTTTGAAGGATTGTTGCGCGACGGTTTTGTTCGCGTTCGCGTTGATGGAGAACTTCGCGAGTTGAAGGAAGAAATGCAGGTTGACCGTTACAAAATTCACAACATCGAAGTTGTCATTGATAGAATTGTGATAAAGAGCGATGTCCGTTCACGGCTTGCCGATGCGGTGGAACTTGCCTTAAAATTCGGCGAAGGGATGTTAATGGCGGAAGTGCACGGGCTCGATATGTTGTTTTCGGAATTACTTTCCTGTCCGAAATGCGGATTGAGTTATGAAGAACCTGCGCCCAATACCTTTTCATTCAATTCGCCGTACGGAGCGTGTCCCTCTTGTAATGGTTTGGGCGAGCACAAAGATTTCGATGAGCAAATGATTATTCCCGACGACAAGCTTTCGATTAACGAAGGGGGGCTTGCGCCGTTTGGAAAGCCGAGAGCAACGTGGGTGTTCAGTCAATTGAAAGCAGTGGTTTTACATAACGGATTTACCTTTGATACGCCGTTGCAAACTATTTTAAAAAAGTGTAAAGAGGTGTTATTCAACGGTTCAAACGAGAAACTGCAAATCCCGTACGCTTTTTCTTCGGGAAGACAGGTGATGTACGCGCATCGGTTCGAGGGAATATATGCGATGCTGAAAAATATCTATTCCCGTTCGGCAACGTCCCGAATGCGCGAGTGGGCGGAAGCATTTATGCGAACGACGGCGTGCAATGTTTGTAACGGCGGACGATTAAAAAAAGATAGTCTTGCCATAAAATTGGTGGATGTGAAAACGGCGAAGCGGTACTCCATCCACGATGTTGTTCAGCGTTCGCTCAAAGATGTCCGGAAATTGTTACGAACATTGCAACTTTCCAAACGGAAGAAAATGATTGCGGAACTCCTGTTGAAAGAAATCAACGAGCGATTAGAATTTCTCCTCAATCTCGGTCTCGATTATATCTCTCTCGATAGAACTGCGCGCACACTTTCCGGCGGTGAATCGCAGCGTATTCGCCTTGCAACCCAAATCGGTGCGCAACTATCGGGCGTGTTATACGTTCTCGATGAACCGAGCATCGGACTTCATCAGCGGGATAATGTTCGGTTAATTGATTCGCTAAAATCGTTGCGTGATTTGGGAAACACCGTCATCGTTGTCGAACACGATAAAGAGATAATGGAGCGCGCCGATTTCATTATTGATTTAGGACCCGGCGCGGGGGAACACGGAGGGTTCGTTGTTGCCTTGGGAAAACCGAATCAATTACGAATGAAGAATGGAGAATTAGGAATGAGGAATGAAGAATTACGAATTACGAATGACGAATTACCAATTACAAGCGACAATTCACTCAAACCCCAAACCCAAAACCTCCAACCTTCTCTCACGCTCGAATATCTTGCCAACTCGAAACTCATTGATGTTCCGAACGGGAGAAGAAAAGGAAACGGGAAGTTCATTTCCCTCAAAGAATGTTCCGGAAATAATCTGAAGAATATCAACGTGAGATTTCCGTTGGGGACATTTATTTGCATTACCGGCGTGAGCGGTTCGGGAAAATCTACGTTAATAGATGATACGTTGTTTCGTATTCTCTCGAAGGAAATCTATCATTCCAACGAGATGCCGCTGCCGTATAAAAAAGCAAGCGGCATCGAGAACATTGATAAAGTCATTGAAATAGACCAATCGCCCATCGGAAGAACGCCCCGTTCTAACCCCGCGACTTATACAGGATTGTTCACTTTCATTCGAGATTTATTTTCTCAACTTCCTGAATCAAAAATTCGCGGATACAAACCCGGGCGATTCAGTTTCAACGTGAAAAGCGGACGGTGCGAAACGTGTGAAGGGGACGGCATAAAAAAAATCGAAATGAATTTTCTCCCCGATGTGTACGTGCATTGCGAAGCGTGCAACGGGAAACGATACAGCCGCGAAACGCTCGAAGTGCTCTACAAAGGAAAAAATATCGCCGAAGTATTAGAAATGACGGTGGAAGATGCGCTTGCATTTTTTGATGAACACTTACCGATGAAACGAAAACTGCAAACGCTGAATGATGTTGGCTTGGGGTACATTCGTTTGGGACAACAGGCAACAACACTTTCCGGCGGTGAAGCGCAGCGGGTAAAACTTTCCACTGAACTTTCCAAAGTCAGTACGGGAAAAACGCTCTACATACTCGATGAGCCGACAACCGGTTTACACTTTGAAGATATCCGTGTGCTGCTTTCCGTTCTCAATAAACTCGTGGAAAAAGGAAATACCATCATCGTCATCGAACACAATCTCGACGTAATAAAAACTGCTGATTACATTATTGATTTAGGACCGGAAGGGGGAGATGGCGGAGGAAAAATTATTGCCGAAGGAACACCGGAAGAAATTGTGAGCGTGAAAGAAAGTTATACGGGAAAGTTTTTGAAAGAGGAGTTGGAGGAGAATACCCTAAAACTTCACCACCACACCACCGCCAAGAAAAATGCCGTCAATGTGTAATTCGGAACGATAGGTGCGGGCGCTAAAATCGGGAGGAGCAGGGGCAAGGTCATACGCGCTGGCAGATTCCAACTGCACATCACGAAATTTAATTTCTGAACGAAGGGAGAAAAAATCGGTGAATGCATATTCCACACCGCTGGAAACGTGGATACCGAACTGCGGGTTGTTTTCGGTTGTCGTTGCTTCTACGTTTGCGATGGTGAGCGTTCGGGTTCCAAAATAAATTCCGCCGCCGCCGCCAACGTACCATAATACTTTTTCGCTGTTGAGCGGAACGGTAAAATATCCGCTTATCTCCGCGGGGTAAATAGTAAATCCTTCATTGATGTTTGTGCGGTAACTTTCATACGATTCGGAATGGGAAAGATACTCCAGCGAAATGCCGAGGATAAAATTATCTTCGGGAAAACTCCATCGGGCATCGAGATTATAACCAACAATGTTATTGAAAGAATGGGAAGCGAACGGAGTGGAAAGAGTCGGTTCAAACCGGGAACCGGAATGGGTGATGGAGGAATGTACGCCGATTGAAAATCGTTGTTGCGATGTTGCGACGGAACAGATTAACAGCATCACTAATATTTTCAAACAATCCCGAATCATTGTTGTATGGGGAATCTCTCCCGAAGGGATTCCTTCGGAAGAAAAACTATATTGATAAACACGAAGAGCACAAAGTATTTTCACAAAGCACACAAAGAATACTACAATCCATTCTTTGTGAACTTTGTGCCCGCTCCGTGTTCTTTGTGTTTAAATTCATTTTTGATTTTTGAGAAATTCCCGATAATCAAAACCGTTGTTACGGAAACTTATGAAAAGTTCATAGGATGAAATACAAAAAACGAATTTTCTTTTTAGAATTTGTTCAGCGTTTCGTTTTTTTACCGGAAGAAGAGGTCGCGGTTATCTACAATCGTTGCTTCTTTCTTCAAATTCTGCATCCATTCTCCCATAAATTTATTTCGCTTTGTCTCGTAGAGTTGTTTATGCAACGCTGGTTTTTGTTGTGCATAGGCAGCGGTATCGAACGGTGTTTTGCTGAGTAACCGGATGATGAACATTCCGCGTAACGGATTTTCAATGATTGGGGAAATTTCGCCTGCGTTCATTTTGGAAACTGCGCCGATAAAAAATAAATCTCTCCCGATTCCTGTAACCGAGCCGCCTAAGGTGAAGGAACTTGCTTGTGTAACATTGATTAACGGGTCAAGGGCTCGGAGTTTTTCAAGCGATTCCCCATTGGCAAGTTGCGCGCGCCATTGTTCAACACGAGGGCGGAGTTGCTGCATTTTTTTCAAACGTTGTACGCGGGGTTTAATAATGTTTTCAACATCTTTGAACGGCTTTGCCCCTTCGAGGTTTATTTCGGCAACTTCAAAAACACCATAACCCTGCTGTGTATAAATAACATCGGAAACCGTTTTTAATTCGTTCTCGAATGCGAAGCGGACAAGTCGTCCTTCCTGCCCGATGCCGGGAATAAAGTTTGATTTGTTGGTGAACATTGCAGTTTTTTTCACTTCCAAGTTCATTGTTTTTGCCGCGCTATCCACACCGATTTCCTTTGCCAACTCTTGTAATGTTTTTGCTTTTTCCATAAGCGCATTGCGTGTTGTGGAACTTGCTTTTGCCGACATAACAATATCAGCAATTTTCACGGAGCGGTTATCGTGACCGGTTACTTTGATAATATGAATACCAAATTGCGAACGAACAGGACCGACAACGTCACCCGTCTTCGCTTTAAATGCTGCATCTTCAAACGGTTTTACCATTCTTCCTTTTCCGAACCAGCCCAAATCACCGCCATCAACAGAAGTTCTGTCCGTGGAATATTTTTTTGCAAGTTCAGCAAAATCTTCTCCCTTCTTCGCGCGTTGTAAAACATCCTGCGCTGTTTTTTTCGTTTCAACAGAATCATCACCGATTTTAAAAAGGATGTGACTTGCTTTTACGTAATCGCTCGTGTCATTCTGAAACTCCAACACTTTGAGTAAGTGATAACCGTCGTAATCTTTAATCGGTCCGAGAATATCGCCGGCATTTGCACCGAACGCGGCATCTTCGCGCACTTTGCTGATTTCCCCGTGCTTGAAAAATGCATCCGAAAGCGGAACATCGGAATATTGTTTGAGAAGTTCAAGAAAATCTTCACCAGCGAGGGCTTTCTTTTTCAATCCGTCGAAATCGCGGAGTACTGCATCGGAATCTTCTTTGGAAGGTTCTTCTTTGAAAACGACGTAGGAAAATTTACGGGTGTGTTCCTGTTGAAATTCATCAACGTGTTCCTGATAGTATTGCTGCATATCCGATTCGGAAACACTCACCGTATCTTTGATGAAAACGTTCGGGTCGAATAAGGCGTATTCCGCATCATATTTAATATTCTGGTCGAGGTATTTTTGTTCCACTTCACTCTCGGAAACCATCAGCATCGCCATTAACGCGCTTTGCACTTTTTCCTGCAATCGCATTTGCTTCAACGAGGTTTCGACCTGAATGATTAAATTTTTATTTCGCGGGTCACGAAGCGCGGCAACATAGTTATCACGGTTAAAATTTCCTGCGGAATCGGTGAATTGCGTTGTAAGAAATTGCGGAGGATTTTCACCGAAAACCCAATCGCGGATTTCTTCGTCGGTAACGACAATTCCCAATCTCTCAGTTTCTTGTTTCAGAAGTTCCTGATTTATAAAATTGTCCCACAGTTGGTCGCGGATAGAATTGACCATTTGCTCGTCGAGTTCCACATCTTTGTTTTGTTGCTTTTGCTGCTCGAGCGCTTGGCGCAAACGTTCGGAAAAATCCTCGTATGTAATTTCAATATCATTCACGCTTCCAACGATATTGCGCTGGCGTTGACCGCTTTGTTGTCCTGTGATATCAAGACCCCAATCCAAGACGACGTAAATTATAAATAGTCCCGCGAACACAGCAAACGCTGTCGTCATATTATCGCGTATTTTTGTCATTAATGCCATAAAGAAGAAACCTTCGGTTACAAGTTGTAAAAAATGAGGCAAAAAAATAAGAAAAATAGATGAATAAAAAGTTATAGTTGCAGAGAAAAGTTTTTTTTGATGGATGGTGAGAAAGTTCGGGAGAGCAGTCATACACTAAATGTACAACCTTGAGGGTTTTAGGAGGTCTCCAATTTGTGATTGTAGAAATACAAAAGGTCACCTGAAGTTTCCTCTACGAGTCGTTGACAGATGACCTTTGCACTTTTCCAATGATAATTTGTCATTCCGCACTTGTCCAAGGGACTCCTTTGGAGATGCGGAATCTATTACTTCATAACCACGAGTTTCTTTACTTCTACAAAACTTCCAGCGGTGAGTTTGTAAAAATACATTCCGCTCGAAAGTTTACTTGCATCAAACGAAACAGAATAATATCCCGCAACTTTATTTCCAAAGACAAGCGTTGCAACTTCCCTTCCGAAAATATCAAACACCTTGAGCGAGACACTCGCATCAACTGGTAATGCGTATTTAATTTC
>JAGXRH010000226.1 GCA_018335975.1 Ignavibacteriales bacterium | reverse complement strand
GCTTTGTTAATCACGAAGTTTCCCGCAGACAGTGCAGTCAAGGTGTTGTAGTTTGTTCCATCATTGGGGACAAAATTTGCGGTTACAGCGTATGTTCCGGCGTTGGTCTGGGTGGCAGCGCCGCCGGTTAAAATATTTGCTACAGTTCCTGCAACGGAACTGGCGCTGATTTCCACGGTTGCCGATTGTCCAGAACCGCTATATGTTTGCGGAGAATTGTTTACAGCCAAAGTCGCCGTTGGGGTTGCTTTGTTAATCACGAAGTTTCCCGCAGACTGACTCGTCAGTGAGTTGTAGTTGGCTCCATCGTTCGGCACAAAGTCCGCGGTTACAGCATACGTTCCGGCATTCGTCTGGTCAGCCGCTCCACCCGTAAGAATGTTCGCCACTGTCCCGGCAACTGAACTGGAAGAAATCGTGACCGTTGCTGACTGAACTGAACCGCTATATGTCTGTGGAGAGTTGCTCACTGCCAGCGTCGCCGTCGGAGTTGCTTTGTTAATCACGAAGTTTCCCGCAGACTGACTCGTCAGGGTATTGTAGTTGGCTCCATCGTTCGGTACAAAGTCCGCTGTTACAGTATACATTCCGGCATTCGTCTGAGTTGCCGCTCCACCCGTAAGAATGTTCGCCACCGTTCCGGCAACTGAACTGGAAGAAATTGTGACCGTCGCCGATTGGCCTGAACCGGTATATGTTTGCGGAGAATTGTTCACGGCTAAAGTTGCTGTCGGTGTAGCTTTGTTAACTACTTGTGATACCGCAGATGATGTACTGGTACTATAATTTGCATCTCCGATATATTGCGCAGTTATCGAATGGGTTGCAGCATTAAGAGTGGAAGTGCTGAACGTTGCGCTATCTCCGCTTATTGCGCCAACACCAATGGAATCAACCCCACTAAGAAATTTGATGTTTCCTGTTGGTGTTCCTGAACCCGGCGCAGTTACGCTCACTTTTGCGGTGAACGTTACTGACGCTCCATACGTTGAAGGATTCAGATTCGACGTAAGCGACGTAGTAGTTGATGCTAGATTTACGGTAAAAGTTAGCGCCGGGGTAGAACTACCGCCACCGCCTGTATTAAATACTGTTACATTGAATGAGCCAGCCGTATCAATATCACCTGCAAGAATACTTGCCGTAAGTTGTGTATTGCTGACAAACGTTGTTGTTCTGTCATTGCCGTTAAAGCGTACAGTGGATTTCCCGTCAATAAAATTACTGCCATTCACCGTAAGCGTAAATCCGGTTTCTCCAACAACTTTACTTGTCGGGTCAATACTTGTCGTTGTGGGCGTTGGTGTTGCCGCTAATGGATGACTCGTGTCCGAAGCAGTCCATCGTGAAAAACCATCCAATCCGCTGAGCGTGATTGTATTTGCCGTTGTGTTCCGTGTTCCCCCGTTATTCGCCCACGTGCTGCCGCTGTTCGTTGATTTATACAGTTCAAGCGAGTTTTCGGATTGTCCATTGAGTTCACTTTCGTCATAACGAAATACTAACCCGGCATTTAGTCCAGTGTTCGTCGTGGGAGTAATATCAAAATATCGTTTGATGGAAGTATTGCTGTTGCCCGAAGAAGTGGTTCCTGTTTTACGAGTAACGGTTGTATTTCCAAGAGCGGTTCCATTTATAGAAACCTCTGCACCGATATTTCCAAACGTTTCCGAGCCGCTCGATATACCGGGGTCTTTAGTAATGGTAATGTTTCCCAAGACGGTCGCTCCCGCAGATTCGGAAAGAGATGCCGTTGAGCCAAGCGTAATCGTATTGGCGTTTGTTGTTACCGTTCCATTAGAGACCGTAAGAGTCCCATTGACCGTTGGCGCAGTAACGACTGCAACGCCGCTCGAATTGTTCACTGTTAAATTGTTGAAGGTTGTTGCGTTGCTTCCATTAATATTTTGGGATGATGTTCCATTCAACGTAATCGTACTTGTCGAAGCAGTGAACGTGCCATTGTTAACAAAATTTCCTTTAATTTGATGCGAACCGTTACTCGCGCTAAAAGTGGAACCATTAGTGAAATTTCCATTTACCGTTAATGCTGCGCCGGCCGTTTTTGTTCCAGCGCCGGAGAGCGTTAAGTTAGAATAGGTTTGGCTCCCCGAAACTGTTTGCGCAACCCCTGAAGCATATTCTACAGTAGTACCCGCGGCAATGGTAATGGATGTAAATCCGGGAAAACTTGTTGCCGTGCCCGCAGAACCAAGTTTATATGTTCCGTCCGTAAGATTTAATACAGAAGAAGCGGAAAGGGTAATGGTTTGTCCATTATCGCTGAAAATACTGTTGGAAGTTACATCGCCAATAGTAAGCGTTTTAAGAGTAGTACCAGCAGATAAGCTTACGCCTGCGGTATTGTTACTTTTCAACGTATTGTACGTAACTCCTGCAATTGATTGTGCAGAAGTTCCTGAGCAATTAAAGGTGCTTGTGCTTGCGGTAAACGTTCCTGAATTGGTGAAGTTCCCTTTTAAGTTCACTGTTCCGGAATTACTAAAAGCAAGCACTCCGCGATTATTGAGTGCCAGAGAACCATCAACATTTAATGTTCCTGTGCTGACGTTAACCGTAGAAGTTCCATTTGCATTCCCAGAGGCAGCCCCAATGCTTAAATTCCCGCCTATGGTATAAGTGCGGTCATTAACATTTACCGTATGTGCAACCGAATTTGCGCTTTGTACCATTGATACTGCCCCGGTTACGGTTAGAGAACCCGTGCCACCGTTAGTAATCGTGAGCGTAGATGCGGCGGTACTTCCGTACGTTAACGAAGCAATAGTTACTGCGCCGGTAGTTGATGTAATGGATGGCTGGTTAGTTATTGCTGCTTGCCCGATTTGAACGTCGTCATCTGAACTTGGTGGTGTACTGGGCGTACCACTGATAGTAGTCCAATTCGCCGCCGTACTCCATTCCGCACTTGTACCTCCAGTCCAACGAACCGTTCCTTGTGAGAAGGCAATTGTTTGAGCGAGAATAGAAAATAACATTCCCGCGAACATAAGAAATGATAATTTTTTGAAAGAGTATTGAGTATTCATAAAAAAGTTTCCCTGATTAAATTGTGTGAAAATAAATGAGTAATAAAAAAAACATATTTCTCAAAAGAGAATAGTCATTTTGGGGTACTGCTGTTTGCAACCCCCGAATCCACTCCGTATGGATTGAAATTTTATGGATTGAAAATAAGAAAGAAAATCATCTTTGTCAAGAGAAAATAGAACTATTTTTTTTGACGAACTTCTTCTCTTTTCACCCTAAATAGTAATTATCGGCTTTTTATTTAGAAAGTTTAGCGTTTTGCTAAAAAATATTATCAGATTCACTTCAACCCTCAAAACTTTCGTATCTTTTGCCCGTTTCAGATATGAAAGTTTTTACCTTTTGTTTTATCACTTTTCTCTTCGGTCTAAATTCCGGCTGTAACCACGGACTTGAGCCGTATAGAGAAACTGCAGGATTTGGTGGAACAATTATATATAGGGGAAATTGGCCTTCGCCGGATTCCGTTATAATTGTTCGATTGATAGCATCAAAAATTTCCCCACCATTTAATATAGATACTGTCTTTGTGAGAGTTTTGCGAGGAGATTCAGTTTTTCTTTTTCCACCGGACTTGAACTTAATTGCCAGTTTACCGAAAGACACCACGCAAACTTCTTATGAATTTTTTCTTCCGCCCGGGACATATAAGTATGTTGCCGTTGCCATTTTGGTGTGCCCAGATATTCTTTCAACACAGTGTTTTCGTATTGTGGGAGTACTCACTGAGAACCAAACAACATTTGAACCGAAGAAACTTATTGTCCCGCTCAACACGTTTATTCGCAATCAAAACATTGTCGTTGATTATGAAAATCTTCCTCCGCAACCGTTTGATTCAAAAAGGAAGAAGTAAGAAGAGAGAAGTAAAATGAAAATAAAAAACACTCCGCGTTTTCTCAGCGCACTCTGTGCCTCTGCGTTTAAAATATTTCTACTTTTTGTCATGCCGAGCCACTTTCTTTTCGGGGAAGCATCTGCGCAACAAAGGGGAATAATCTCCGGATCAATTTTCAACAAAGAAACAAACGAGAATTTAGTTGGTGCAAATATTCTGTTGCAAGGAACAGTTCTCGGAACAACGAGCGATGGAAGTGGTAATTTTCTTTTGAAAAATATTCACGAGGGAAAATATTCACTCGCTGTTTCCCTTATTGGTTTTCATCGAGAAATTGTTAATAATATTTTTGTAAAAGAAAATGAAATAACATTTGTAAAAATATTTCTTTCTCCAACTTCGCTTCATACTTCCGAAGTAATTGTTACAGCAAACCGTTCACCCCAAAGTTTATCCGAAATTCCCGTGAGTGTTTCCGTTGTTGACGCCGCAAAAATTTCTCAACGCAACGCAATTTCCGCCGACCAAAGTTTGCGCTATGTTTCCGGCGTGAATGTGAGCGAGGGACAAATCAACATTCGGGGATTTTCCGGTTACACCAAAGGAGTTGGTTCGCGCGTGCTGCTGCTTGTTGACGGAATGCCAATGCTCGCCGGCGATACGCAAGAAATTATTTGGGAAGCAATTCCCGTTTCGCAAATCAGTAAAATTGAAATTGTGAAAGGCGCGGGCTCAGCAACGTACGGAAGTTCTGCGCTCGGCGGCGTTGTCAATATTATTACAAAAGAAATTTCCGAAACGCCTCAAACAACTTTCAAAACGTACGGAGGAATTTGGGAACAGCCAAAATATAAAAGTTGGAAATGGAGTTCGCGCGAACGATTATTCAACGGCGTTTCTTTTTCACGCTCAGAAAAAATAAATGATGCAGTGGGATTATTCTACGGAATCTCTCACACACAAGATGATAGTTACAAACGTAATGATTATTGGCGACGATGGAATATTTTTTCCAAACTCAATTACACAATTTCTTCCAATGAAAAATTTATCGCAAACTTTTCTCTCTTGAATCAGAAACGTGGAAACTTTTTGTATTGGAAAAGTTTGGATGAAGCGCTCATTCCCCAAGATGACCAATTGAAAGAACGAGTGGAAACAACGCGAATGAATTTTTCCTTTTCCTATAATAAGATCGTGCAAGAAAATCTTTCGTACACATTTCGCGGGAATTTCTTTTATGCGAATTGGAGTAATATTGCCGCGCTCACCTATAAAGACAGCACACAAACTCATTCGCGTTCGTTTGCTTCATCGTTGGAATTATTTTACAATTACCAAATGCGTTCGCAATCGAGTTTTACGTTTGGCGTAGAAGCAAAATCGAATCTCATCCGCGCAAATTTATTCGGCGAAAGAAACAGTAATGGTTTCGCTGCATTTATTCAAGAGGAAGAAAAATTTTCTGATTTTGTGCGAACGACAATTGGCGTTCGTTCTGATTTTTCCAAAGTAGATTCGATAAATGCCGTTGGAGAAATTAATCCGAAAGCCGGAATTGTGTACACGCCAACTCTCGGAACTACATTTCGCGCTTCTATTGGAAGTGGATTTCGCGCACCAAGTGTTGCGGAATTATTCATCGAAGCGAACAGCGGTGCATTCAACACAAAACCGAATCCCAAACTTCTTCCCGAAAAAAATTGGTCGTTTGAAATTGGAGGAAATCAAATTCTCAGCAAAGAAATGTTGTTCGATGTTTCGTTGTTTGAAAGCGAGTTCAATAATTTGATTGAACCGCATCTTGTTAATGATCCGAATGTTGCCGGACTTGCAATTCGTTTCGATAATGTTTTGCGTGCGCGTTTGTATGGAATGGAGATGAGTTTGCAATCAAGTTTTTTTGAAAATGATTTACAAACCGAAATCAGTTTTACGCACGTTGTTTCCAAAGATGTGCATACAAATCAATCACTGAAATATCGTCCGCGAAATTTGTTTTATGTTTCTTCAACGGTGAATGTTTTCGGATTACAACTTGGCGCAGATTTCCGAAGTCTTTCGCGTGTGGAAAAAATTGATGATGAGTTTGTAGGAGTTATTCCGCAAGGAGATAGGCGCGTTCCGATTTATGTTTTCGATGCGCGAGTAGCAAAAGATTTTTCGTTTGTGGAACATCCCTTTGGGAAGAATATTTCTTGCACAACATCACTGCAAGCGAATAACATTTTGCAATATTATTACAACGAATTTATCGGAACCATTGCACCGATTCGCAATTTTGTGTTGACAGTGGAAGTGAAGATGTAACGCAATTTTATTTATGTGCGAATACATTACATTCGCAAATTCGCAACCATTCGCTATTCGGACAAAAAAATATTCGTATCGAGAACGAGCCGCATATATCAGACGTATTTTTGCGCCAATCCGGATTTTATCCGCACATCAATTTCCGTTTCATCTTCATCGGTTAATGTGCTTTGACGTGTTAATCTATCCGCAAGAGCGACCTTTTTCGCATACTCCATCACTGATTGTTGCGCTATTTCACGCCAATCTATTTCCTTGTGCGACTCGATAATTTTCCAGAAATCAGCGGGAATGTGAATTGTAAGACTACTCATAAAATTTTGATTTTTATTTTCTAAAAGTTGTAGAGAAAAAATACTGATAAGAAAGTAAAGGACAAAACAAAAAGGCGATTTCGTTGAATTGAAATCGCCTTTGAATTATTCCCCCTTGTCAAAGGGGGTTAGGGGGATTACTTCATCAGTACAAGTTTCTTCACTGCTGTAAATTCTCCTGCTTGCAAGCGATAAAAATAAATACCACTTTGCAAATTACTCGCATCAAAATCCACGGAGTAACTTCCTGCGTTCATCGTTTGATTGACAAGTGTTGTTACTTCTCTTCCAAGAATATCAAACACTTTCAATGTTACAAATCCCTCTTTCGGTAAATCAAAACGTATGTTTGTTTTAGGATTGAAGGGATTGGGATAGTTTTGGGAAAGCGAATATGTTTTGGGTAAAACATCTCCTTGTTCTTGGACTGCATCTACAATATCTGATGTTAAAAAACCACTGCCAACTTTTGAGTTTGTACTTTGAGAAGTACCGACAAAATTTTGACCAACTGCATTTTTTATTGCTGATGTTGAAGATTGTGGAATACCGGAACCAGCATTAAATGAAGACCACGCAACTTTACTCGTTTGAGAAAATGATACACAAACTACTAAAGTTATAATGCAAAAGAATTTTATTATTATTTTCATATTATTTTTTCTCCCCTTCATTTTCTTTTTTGTATCCTATTCCTTGCTCTTTCTGTAATCCAAAAACTTCTGGATTGAGATACTTTCCTTTATTTTCTTGTTCTTTCTCAACTTCTGGAATAGTTCTATTTTTTTCTGCATAAGCATCTTTTCTTATACCAGTAACCTGCCAAGATACTTTCATTCCTGTTATACCACCAGCAATTTTGAATTTATTCTCTTTTATTTCCTCAGCAATATAAACGTTTGCAAAACCACCAACACAAGTTAGTTGATATCGGAAATCTTTATTTAACGCCTCAAAATAATTCGGCAATTCTACAATCGCTTCTCCGTTTTTATCTAAATCAATTAATCCATCATAAATATTTTTCATATCGGGAGATTCAACACAAGAATGATAAAGATATTTGTTTAAAGGGTCAAGAGGATGGTCAATGATAAAATTTTTGGTTGTTGCTGAAAATGTTCCAACAACATGCGTTTTCCCATTAAAATATCCTGCATAACCTGAACCAGCACTTTTTCCCCATATTGAATATGCTGTACTTCCTCCATTTGCTACCTCTCCAATTACTCCATTGCCTGCAGTATTACTTGAAGAGCCATAAACGCCTCCAGAAAAATTTCCACTGATAGAAGTATTGCCTACCACGCCCGCACCAGTTGAACTTGTTCCATAAACACCATTATACACACCTGAAAGATTTGCAGATGTATTAGTATTACCAACGTTAATTTGTCCAGAAGTCACGGATGGATTTCCATAAGTAATTGGCCAAAAAATTTTTTCACTTGTTACTGCGCCATTACTTATATTAGATGCTTGAACTGGGTAGATAGCGGGGCTAAAATTTAATTTTGACGATGATATCGAATTATTATCAATGTAATTATCACCGTTAAAACTGTTCAGACTTAAATTGGGGTTTTGTCCTCCAGAAGAACTCAAAGGTGAGGATGCTGTTACTGATTGTATTCCGTTGCCAGTTGCTGAAATAGTCATTGTGTTTCCATTTTGACTGATTTGAATGTTATTTCCAGCTGAAAGAACTATATCGTCAGTTATATCATTAATAGATTTCACAACACCATTTATGACGGAACCTGGAATTTCTCCTGAACCGTCAAGTGGAAGCAAGGTATTGGGTGTAGGGATCGAATTAGAAGTAAATCCATTTACTTCATTAGAATTTTTTGCATACTCAGCAGTATCAGATTTAATAGATGATATACTATACCCAACGCTTGAAAGAGGAATTCTATCTGTCATCTCTTGTTCGGTGCCTACTTTTATTCCAAGATAATATTGTTTGTCAAATTTTACACCTGTTCCGAATGCAGTAGTATTTCCAAGATAAGTTGAGAATAACCCTTTTGTTGTTGTAAGCGTTTTTGTTTCTGTCCAAATTGCAGTACCGCCGCTGCTTAATTCGTAAAGTTTAAACGTGAACGAATAAGAACCATCCGGTTTTGGAATTCCGTTAGCATCAGTCAATATTCCTTGATAAGAAATAGTTTTTGGAATTTGCGCAAATGTAATTGTGCAAAATGTAAATAAAGATAAAATGAAGAGTTTGATTGTCGTTTTCATAGAATTTTTTAAATAATTTGTGATGAATATTAATTGTTTGTTTTTTTATCTTTTTTTGAAGAAGATAAAACTCTTTTAAAAAACAAAAGGACGCAACCAACGTTACGTCCCAAATAGAGGTACTAGCATACCCACACAAACAGACATAAGCGGCTACGTCCATTGCTGGACGCAACCCTTACTCATTCGTTTGTGTTTGAAAAGTGCTAGTTTTCTATTTGGAACGCAGTAAAGACTACGTTATAAAATTTTGTTTTTGTTTGTTACATAAAAAAATCGTTTGTTCGTTAACTTGTCCCGATTAGTCGGGATTTTCAATTAGTTGTTTTAAAATCTTGTTTCAGTTAAAAATCTGGGTTTATTATAGTGAATTTTTGAGCAAACAAAAATTTCTATCACAAATCTCAAATCCTAACAATATCGCCGCGTTTTACTTCCACGAAATTTCTCCAAGCGATAAACGATTCTCGTATTCTTCAAGATTTGATAAGTAATCAGAAAAATCTGATTCTTCCAACCCAAGACCAAATGACTGGGAAGATTCTCGATTCACTTGATTCCGTTTAGAGAGCAAGAAGTCTGTAAAATCACATACTTCATAAAGACGTTGTTCCGGAAGTTGTTGAATCTTGATAATTGTTTCTTCTAATATTGACATACATTATTGCCTTTCAAATTGCGGGAAAAAAGTACTGATTAGCAAGTAAAGGACAAAACAAAAAACGAAAGCCATTTTTACCGTTAATCATTTGATAAGCAACCATTAAATCTTATATTCACCGCAGTAATTTTTATTCACAATTATTTTGAGAGATACGTTATGAAAACTTTTTATACCATCTTCTTTTCCTTTTCTCTTTTTCTCTTCGTCATTAGCGTTCAACATCAAGCGCAGGCGCAGCCAAAGTTTGAGCGCATTTCCTCTTTTGCCGGATTGCCCGCCATCACATCTTCCGTAACGGATACATTCTTTGATTACAAAGGAGTTGTTTCCATTCCCACAGGTTATTTTGCGTGGCCCGGGCAATTTACGAAAGACGGTTTGGAATATTATTTTTCAATGCAACCCGATACATCGCAACCCGGCTGGCAATCAATTGATTCCATTATCAAACCCCGTTTGTATGTGATGAAACGGACGAGTCTTGATTCCTCCTTCGACGTACCCGAGCAGATTCGCAGTTCTGTAAATAATTTACTCATCAACGATACGTCGAAGTACAACATTTTGCCAAGCATCACTTCCGATAAAAAACGGCTGTTCTTCGTACGGACGAATGAAGACCTCTTCAACAACACTCAACTTGTTCTCGCCGAACGCGAAACAGACACGAGCCAATTTACTTCTATCGTCGCTCTTTCGGAAATCAATGTTACGGGAAAGGGGGATGCGTTTCCGTGGATTTCGCCAAACGGTTTACGATTGTATTACACGCGCGATACTGCGTTAGGTTTCGCAACACGTCCGACCGTCAACGATACGTTCGGCAACTTACAAAGCGTTGCTCTCGATTTTTCGGGAAGAATTCTTTCGCCGTGGTTGAGTGATGATGAACTGCATCTGTATTTTGCCCGCGAAACACAGCCTTACGGTATTTATTACGCCTTTCGTTCCAATACCGGTGAAGATTTTTCTTCTCCCGTGCGAATGGAAGATTTAAGCCGTTATGGCAATGTTCGCGGACCAAGTATGGTTGAAAAACAGATGTACGTGCAACAGACCTCAACTTTCGATAAGCGGCTGATTTCATTCACGAAACGGGATTCAAGCGCAAACATTGCCGGAAGTCTTTACCACGATATTGATAGTAACGGTGTACGCGGATTGAGCGAACGGGGACTGGACAGTTGGAAGATTCTTCTTTCGGGGGCAAAAGTGGAAACGGCTCTCACCAATACCAACGGGAACTTTGCATTCGTGAATCTTCCAGCAGGAAATTATACGGTGAGCATAGAAGTACAGACAAATTATGTTCAAACAGCGCCGGGCGGGGCGGGAATTTATTCATTCACGCTCGATAGCGGCGAAATAAAAATGTCGCGCGTCTTCGGCGTAAAAGATACTTCAGCGCCAAAATTCCGCACCTTCAAAGGAGATGTTTCGCTCAGTACAAAACCTATCAAAATCAAGTACAGCAAATCGGGGGAATTACTCACCACTCCGAATATTGGCTCTGCCGTTGAAGCCGAGTTTGCAAAAATAGGAAAAACCGGCACCTCGTTTTTAGGAGTTGAAGTTGCAGAGCCCGATTCACAAAAACTCTATGCGTGGATTTATTACAAAAGTGCAAGTTCGTTGAGAAAACTCTACACGCAGGACCATACGGGAAAATACCGACCGCTTGATTCGCTTCGCATCGGAACCCGTAAACCGAAGAAGTTGAAAAAAGCATTCATTCCCGATTACAAAATGAATAATCCTGCAGTCGAACAAGGCATCGCTTTTAATCTGAATATCTTTGCGAGCGTAGATTCCGTAACTCCACCCGGCTTTGGTGATTTATTGCTTGATACAGCCGCAACATTTTTGGGGCGTTCATTGCAAGATGTTTCGCTCCTGCAAATTTCCATTTTTTATGATAGCGTAATGACGTATTGGAGCCAAACGGGAATGGATAATGATGCGGCTTACGCCGAGTTGAAATTGTTTGTAGATAATGTATTAACGCGGGTCAACGAATTATTTTACACAACAATGAGCGCCGCCAATTACAAAATCAATAAGGATGCGGTGGTGGAACGAAAGAAACCCTACTCCGTACAACTGCTCGGAGTAAAATCCGCAGAAGCATCCGGATTTTTGAAACGGGGTACGCCGAGGACACAATTACCGGCATTTACGTTTCGCAATAGCAATGTGAAACCATCCGTTCTTGAACTCGAGCAAAATTATCCCAATCCGTTTAATCCGGCAACGGTTATCAGTTATTCGTTATTGGTTAATAGTTATGTTACGCTGAAAGTGTATGATGTGCTTGGTAGAGAGGTTGCAACATTGATACAAAACAGGTTAATGGAAGAAGGCGAACACGAAGTTCCCTTTGATGCATCGCACCTGTCGAGCGGAGTGTATTATTACCGCATCGGGCTTTCGGGAAATGAAGAGCATGTTATGCGGAAAATGATTCTATTGAAATAGGAAAAGAGAGAAAAAGAATGTGTCGGTATGACGAATTCCGGATTGGCGAGTTGTGAATAAAACAAAAGCGGCAGAGAAACTTTCTCTGCCGCTTTTGATATTGTGTAAACTCAAGTTGCTTGTTGAGTCGAACTTAGCCTAATTGCTAGTGTAAATCAATAATGTAACGTCCGCCGATACGGAAATCGGTTCCAGTATCTTTAACACCAGTTGTAGCTTCTCTGTTAGCCATTTCAAGTTGTCCATACAAAGACATTTGATTTAATACAAAATAATCGCTACGTGCGCTGAGCGACCAATCTGCTTTACTGTCACCAATGTCGGGCATATATTGCGTGAATTCAAACTTTGCCATAGATGCCCACAGGTACGTGTGGTCAATAGAGAAAGATGCACCGAGATTAAAATTATTCACAGGATTGTCGTTTAAATCCATCGAATACCACGCCCAGCCAAAAAATTGTTTGTCCATATCCATTGGCATTGCATATTGTCCGCCGAGTCTGATTCCACCGCTGTTGGATGGGTCAGCGACCATATCCGGATTTCGATAGCCACCCATCACAGCCCAACCAAACCATCGGGTCGAAATTTGATAGATTCCTCCGCCAAGAATTCGCTGAACTTTTACAGCATCTTCTGCTTTTCCGGTTACGCTTGCGATGTCTTTATAATACATAATCGCTGCGTCATCTTTATACATATTTGCATAATAGCCGCTGTTGCTTTTTGAAATAATGTCGGCGAGTTTCAACACGTTTTCGTTCGATGCATCAGCGCCAAGTTCTTTCAAGACGACGATTGCCTGAGCAACGGAACGCTCTTCGGTAACCCTACCGTATCCAGCGCCAACCTCAAGAGGCAACATCTTTGTTGCGTCAACATCGGTGGTTTTTGAATATGCCAATCCTGCTGTTCCATAGGCAAATACACCGCGTGGCTCATCATCCATAATGTATTTGCGTGCATTTGCTTGAAGTGTGTTTGTCATTGTCGAGGTTGCATCCCCGGTTGGAGAACCTTTTGAGTCTGAGTTATAGTTCAGATTATCCATAATACCCCAACTCATCATCGGACTTTGATTTACATAACTGAAATTACCACCGAAGTTCATATACATTCGGCTATTACCGGCTTGACTTACATAGTGCAGAAAATCTGTACCATAGACATCAAGGTATTTGTATTCGTATGTCGGAATTTTGTACTGTTCAAATACCGACGCGTCTTGAGCAAATCCGCTGGAAAGAAATCCAACGACTAATAGTAAGAGAGAGAGTTTTTTCATAGGAAAGTTATCCTCGAGATTGTGAATGAATATTTTGTTAACTACTGTAAACTTCAGAGTGCCATTTTTTTTCTGGCAATTTTTTCGGGCAAAATATAGGGAAAAAAAAACCGCTGTCAAGAGTGGGCGTTGGTTATGTATATCTTTTAATTCTCAATTTAAAAATGAACTTTTCTTCAGAAACACCAATGTTTAATAGGTGAAAAGCGATGTATCAATTTCTTTCGCCCACGCATCTATTCCGCCGAGTAGATTTTTCACATTCTGAAATCCCTCTTGTTGCAGAAGTTGAACCGCATATCCGCTTCGTGTTCCGTGATGACAATAGACAATAATTTCTTTTGTTCTGTCGAGTTCGTTCATTCGGTTTGGCAACTCATTTAACGGAAGCAGATATCCGTTGAGGTTCACAAGTTCGTATTCATACGGCTGACGCACATCGAGGAGAAATAGATTTTCGCCAATATCAATTCGTTGCTTCAATTCAAATACTGTAATTTCATTTCCACCCGGCTCACTATTCCTCGCTCCCTGCTTTACTCCGCAAAACTCTTCATAATCAATCAATCTTTTTATTGTCGGATTGTTCCCGCACATTGGACATTCATTATACTTTTTCAAATTCATTTCAGCGAATTTCATTTTCAACGCATCAATGAAAAGAATTTTCCCCACAAGCGTTTCCCCGATTCCGAGAATCAATTTCAAAACTTCTGCCGCTTGAATTGTTCCAACAATTCCCGGTAGAACGCCCAGCACTCCCCCTTCGGCACAATTCTGTACTAAATACGGCGGCGGCGGGGAGGGAAATAAACAGCGATAGCAAGGAGAATTTTCGGGAGTGAAGACGGAAACCTGTCCTTCGAATCGGAAAATACTTCCATACACAAGCGTCTTCTTCAATAACACGCAGGCATCATTCAATAAATACCGCGTTGGAAAATTATCCGTTCCATCAACAACCACGTCGTAGTGTTCTAGTATCTCAAACGCATTTTCGGCAGAAAGTTGTGTTTGAAAAACTTCCACTTCTACGTTTAAATTAAGAGCAAGTATTTTTTCCTTTGCGGAAAAAACTTTCGGTTTTCCAATCTCCTTTGTTGAATGAAGAATTTGCCGTTGCAGATTGGAAAGGTCAACCGTATCAAAATCTACGATACCGATTTTCCCGATTCCTGCGGCAGCGAGATACAGTGCAACCGGAGAACCAAGCCCCCCCGCGCCGACAATGAGAACCTTTGCTGATTTCAACTTTGCCTGTCCTTCGAAGCCGACTTCAGGCAAAACAAAATGACGGGAATAACGCTGAAGTTCTTCGGAAGAAAATTTTTCCATAGAAATGAATACTAAAAAAGTTTCGATACCAATTTTGTTCCTGCGGAAAGCAAAACAATTGCCAATAAATACTGCAAAGTCTTCAACCGGAATTTTTCTGCACCAAAGCGCGAACCGAGAAATCCACCGGCAAACACCGCACCAACAAACGGAAGCGATGAAGTGAAATCAACATTCGCGCGAGTGAGATGACCGGTAATTCCACTGAACGAGTTAAGAACAATAAAGGCACTTGCAATCGCGGCAGTTTGTTTTGCGTTTGTCCATTTCATAAAAAGCAAAATGGGGCTGAGGAAAACGCCGCCGCCGATTCCCACCATTCCCGAAAGCAATCCGAGAATTGCCCCGAGCGGAACACCAAACATCCATAGTTTTTGTACAGAAAAATTTTCTGCCTCACTTTTTATTTCGCCGAGAAAAAATAGCCGCGCCGAAGCAAACAATAAAGAAAGTCCGAGCAAAATAGAAAAAAGGTTTTGTGAAATTGGAATCATTCCCCCAAGAAATGCCATAGGAATGGAAGCGGTAACAAACGGAAAAAGTAATCGCCACGAAAAAAATCCGTTGCGATAATAC
>JAGXRH010000225.1 GCA_018335975.1 Ignavibacteriales bacterium | reverse complement strand
GACCAAACGAGCGACGACGACGACGAGCCGCACCGCGAACTTGCGATTGAACCTTCTGCCGTTGATACATCATACGAGCATGATGAAACAAAAGCCGTTGTTCGAGCAGCAATTCAAAAACTGCCGGAACATTACCGATTAATTTTAACGCTTTTTTATTTAGAAGAACTTCGCTACGAAGAAATTTGTGAAATGACAAAACTCCCGATGGGAACAGTGAAAACGCAACTCTACCGCGCGCGCGTGATGTTGCAGAAAATTCTTTCACGCCAACTTTCCCGCGAGGAGGTAACGCTATGAAACACCTCACGTTCATTCAACTGAATCAATACGTTGATAGTGAAATTCTTTCCCATCAGCGGAAAGAAGTAGAAGACCATCTTCACGAATGTGCATCGTGCCGTACACAGGTAGAATCCCTGCAATCGCTCGACGTTTTTTTGCGTACAGAATTTCCTGTTGAAACAGTTTCTCCAAATTTCACCCAACGTATTATGGTTGCGATTTCGCAGAAACCGCTATTCTCGTTGGTTTGGAAACCGTTGGCGCTCTTTGCGGTAATATTTATCGTGAACGCAATCATCATTTTTCAACCCGGCGCATCACCCGAAATTCAATCTCCGGTGCAGCCCACGCACTTGGTGGATATTCTCAAAAACTATATTTCTACCGGTGTGCATATTTTCTCGTTAGGGACGAGTAAATATTTTTCTTCCTTCAAGGGGGGAATGGTTTCCAACGTTCTCTTCATTGCGCTTTCCCTCGGAATTGGATTCTTACTGGACAGGTTTATTCTTGCCCCGATGTATAAAAGGAAGGTCTCTTTTTTTCCAAAAGGAAACTAAAAAACGGTAAGTAGTTTTCGACGTACCGGGTTTCTACCCATAACAGTCAGATTACTTTTGCAATAAAAATTCGTAATCCCCAAATTCCCCTCTATTCTTTTCCTTCTCTTTCCTTTTCCCTATCTTTTCCGCGAAAAAAATTGAAACAACATTTCATTCGCGTTTGTGAAAACACTTCTCCGCTTTGTTAAAATAGAACACTCTCTTTTCTCGCTTCCGCTTATTTTTTCCGGAATATTTCTTTCGGAGAATTCAAAAGAAATTTTCTCATTCACATTTGTAACTTTCATTTTACTTGCCGCAATTTCTGCACGACTTGTTGCAATGTCTCTCAACAGAATTATTGACAGAGAAATTGATAAACGTAATCCGCGCACTGCAATTCGTGAACTTCCGAGCGGAAAATTGAAATTGTCTTCCGCTTGGTTACTTACAATAATTTCTGCGGCGATTTATTTTTCCGTTGCATTTTATGTTTCGCAGTTTTGTTTTCTGCTTTCACCGATTCCACTTATCATCTTTACTATTTATCCATATATGAAACGCTTTACGCCGTTTGCACATTTTGGCGTTGGATTTGGTTTATCAATGGCTCCGCTCGGTGGATGGTTTGCAGCAAAAAGTTTTGACGGGAATTTTCAATTCAATTCGTTTTCCGATTTGCTTCCGGGAATGTTGATTACGTTTTTTACAATTTTGTGGGGAACGGGTTTCGATATCATTTATTCCACGCTCGATGAAGAGTTTGATAAAAAAGAAAATCTGTTTTCGTTTCCTTCGCGTTTTGGAAAAGAAAAAGCGTTGCAATATTCTGCGTTATTGCATTTTCTCTCATTCATTGTTCTCGTTGCACTGTATTTTGTTTCCGTGAAAAGTTTGATTGCGTTGCCGTTTCTTTTGCTCAGCGGATTTCTTCTCTATCTCGAACAAAAAAAATCAGGAGATGTTGAACTTGCGTTTTTCAAAATCAATGCGGTGTTGGGATTTGTAGTTTTTGTAATGGTTTTGCTGAAATCGTAAACGTCATTGGCCAATAGTCATTTGTCATTCGTAATTCTACTAACCATAAACCACTTCACAAATGACTAATGACAAATTACCAATAACATTCAAAAAAATATGAAAATAATAGTAGGTATTACGGGAAGTTCCGGCGCAATTTACGCTCAAAAATTTTTAGAGAAATGTCCCGAAGATAAATTTCTCGTCGTAAGTAAATGGGGAAAGGTGTTGCTGAAAGATGAACTGGGAATTTCCGAAAAAGATTTGCAGCCGTTTATCAAAAAACAATTTGATGATAACGATTTAACTGCGCCGATTGCTTCCGGCTCAAATTATTTCGATGCGTATATCATTCTTCCTTGTTCTACTTCCACCGTTGGAAAAATTGCTTCGGGAATCGGCGACACGCTTATTACACGCACGGCGCAAGTTGCATTGAAAGAACGGTACAAACTTATTCTCTGCATTCGCGAAACTCCGCTTTCTACCATTACGCTTGAGCAATGCGCAAAACTTTCTGCACACGGCGTAATCATTATGCCGATTTCTCCGCCGCTGTATTTTGTTCCCAAAACTGTTGATGAATATGTGAATGGTTTTGTTGATAAAGCGTTGAATGTTGTTGGCGTGAGCACGGGAAAAGGATGGAGAAGCGAGGAGATGGAGTAATGAAGCGATACAAAAAATTGAATTCAAAATTATAAATGAAGAAAGAAAAATTATGAATCAACAAATTATTATTTGTCCAAATTGTGGTAAAGAAATTGAACTTTCAAAGGCATTTACCAAACAAGTAGAAGAAAAAATTCGAGATGAATACAAAATAAAATATGCTGAAGATATTTCTAAAGTTGAAGAGAAAGCCAAGAAGCAAGTAAGAGAAGAAAATACTTTTGAAATTTCTGATTTAAAAAACCAAGTGAAAGAAAAAGATAATAAATTGCAAGAAGCAATAAGAAATGAACTTGAATTAAGAAAACGTCAAAGAGAATTAGAAGAACGTGAGAATAATTTAGAAATAGAAAAAGAAAGAACGATTGACGAAGAACGAAAAAAAATTCGTGAGGAAGTTTCAGTTAAGTTTGCGGAGGAACATCGCTTGAAAGATGCGGAGAAGGATAAAGAAAAAGCAGACTTGCTTCGTCAAATTGAGGATCTAAAACGAAAAGCTGAACAAGGTTCGCAACAAACACAAGGGGAAGTGATGGAAATAGAATTGGAAAACCTACTTCGATTAAAATTTAGAACAGATGATATTGCCCCAGTACCAAAGGGCGTTAAAGGTGGGGATGTTATTCATAAAATTATTACACAACTCGGAAATTACTGTGGAACAATTCTTTGGGAATCGAAACGAACAAAAAATTGGAGCGATGGATGGGTTCAAAAATTAAAAGAAGACCAAAGAGACATAAAAGCAAATGTAGCGATAATTGTTTCTACTGTACTTCCCAAGGATATAAGACACATTGGAAATGTTGATGGGGTTTGGGTAGTTGATTTTTTTACTTTTATTGAATTGGCAGAAGTAATTCGCAATGGGATGATAGAAGTTGCAAGAACAAAGGTTTCGCAAGTTGGAAAAAATGAAAAGATGGAAGTTGTTTACAATTATCTTTCAGGTCAAGAGTTTCGACAACGAATAGAAGCGATTGTTGAAGCGTTTGTTGGGATGAAGGAAGATTTAGATGCTGAAAAAAGAGCAATGGAGAGAATTTGGTCGAAGCGTGAGCAACAAATTTCTCGTATTATGAAAAACACTTCTGGAATGTATGGTGATTTACAAGAAATTATTGGGAGGTCTCTACTACCAATTTCAAAGTTAGAGCTACCTTCAATCGAAAAATAGTATAAAGTTTTCTAATAATGACCGCTAAAACTTTCTTCAACTCCATCACCAACGGTAAAAAAGATTTTCTACAAGAGTTCATTGAACTTTTGGAGAAAGAAAATATTTCTTACTGCGTCATCGGCGGACTTGCTGTGAATGCATACGCTGAACCGCTCGTAAGTTTAGACCTCGATATTGTCATTGCATCACGAGTAACTGACAAAATCCTTTTATTATTTCCGAGAGATTGGAAAGTAAAAACAGAAAAGCACAGCATCAACATTTCCGTTACTGATTCTGATTTGCAAGTTCAAATTCAACGTGATGAGCGCTATCAAGAATTTATGAAACGCGCGGAACGAAAAAATGTTCTCGGATATGAACTTTTCGTTGCATCAATCGAAGATGTGTTTCAAGGAAAACTTTGGGCGTATTCCGATAACGAACGGCGGCAAAGCAAACGACAAAAAGATTTAGCTGATATAATGCGATTAGTTGAAGTTGATTCTACGCTGAAAAAAAATCTTCCGAAAGAAATTCAAGAAAAAATCATTTCAAATTCTTAGTGAAACTAAGTGTTCTCAGTGCCTTAGTGGTAAAAAGCAAAACCACTAAGACACAAAGCACACAAAGAAACACTAAGATGAAAACTACACAAACACTTGCCTAACTTTTCTTCTCTTTCCGATTTTCTTTTCTATCTCGAACGCAACGGCGAACTCAAACGCTTTTCCGTTGAAGTTGACCCCGTGTTGGAAACAACTGAAATTTCTATGCGCGCATTGAAAGAAGGAAAGCAAGCAATTCTTTTTGAGCGATGTACGAACGCAAAATTTCCGCTTGCGATGAATATGTTTGCTTCGGAGAAACGCATTGAACTGGCACTTGGAAAACATCCCGAACAACTTGGCGAAGAGTTAATTCGTTTTCTCGAAGAAATGATGCCGCCAACTCTCGATGCGCTTCTCAACAACAAACCAATCGCAAAACGATTTCTTTCTGCACGACCGAAAAAAGTTTCAAGCGGCGTTTCGCAAGAAATAATTTCACAACCGATGTTGAGTGATTTTCCAATTCAAAAATGCTGGGAGTTTGACGGAGGAAGATTTATAACCTACGGACAAGTTTTTACGTACGATCCGCGCAACGCAAAACGCAATGTGGGAATTTATCGAATGCACGTTTTTGATGATGCAACAACGGGAATGCATTGGCAAATTCAAAAAGGCGGTGGCTTTCATTATTATCAAGCGCAAAAATTGAAGAAAGATTTTCCTCTTGCCGTTGCACTTGGAACAGAACCGGCAATGCTTCTCGCAACCATCGCCGCGTTGCCCGAAGGAATTGATGAAGTAATGTTTGCTGGATTTTTACGCAACGCGCGTTTTCCGATGACGAAAGCGAAATCAATTCCGATTGATGTTCCCGCGAATGCAGAATTTATTTTGGAAGGATTTGTTCCGCTCGATGAAACGCGGCTCGAAGGTCCGTTCGGCGACCACTTCGGACATTATTCCAACGCGGCGAACTTTCCCGTTTTCAACATCAAAACTATCACGCACAAACGCAACGCAATTTATCCGGGAATTGTTGTTGGCAAACCGCCGATGGAAGATAAATTTTTGGGCGATGCAACACAGCAAATTCTCGCGCCGCTGATTAAACTTATTCACAAAGAAATTACTGCGATGTGGGCGTATTACGAAGCGGGATTTCACAACTTGCTCGTTGTTGCCGTTGACCAGCGTTATCAGAAAGAAGCAATGAAAGCGGCGTTGGGAATTATGGGAACCGACCAACTCGCGCTGACAAAATGTATTATCACCGTTTCTGAAAATGTTGATGTGAAAAATTGGAATGCAGTGCTTCGCGAAATAAAAAATAATTTTGACCCGCATTTTGATTTTGTTATGATTCCAAAAGTCCCGCTTGATACGTTGGATTTTTCTTCGTACAAAATGAATTTGGGAAGTAAGATGATTGTTGATGCTACGCGAAAGGTTGGTGGTTTGAGGTTAGCGGTTGGAGAAAAAAAAGATTTGAGATTTGAGATTTCAGATTTGAGATTGATTGATTCGAGGATTTTGCAAGTGAATTTAGTTGATGAAACATTATTACTCGTGAAGGTTGATACGAAGATCGATTTTCAATTTGTGAACCACAAACCACAAACCACAAACCTCGAACCAACCATCGGAAAAGAAATTCTTGAAAAAATAATTCGACTTCCAGAATTACAGCAACTCAAACTTATTGCAATGGTGAGCGAGGATGTAGATATTTTCGACAAGGAAAGTTATATTTGGGGTGTCTTTACACGATTTGACTGCGAACGCGACGTGATTTTTTCCGAACAAAAACTCATCGGCATTTCTCCCGTGTATAATGGCGTGATGGGAATTGACGCAACATGGAAAATCGGTTATCCCGCACCGCTGATTATGAATGAAGAAATTGTAAAGCGCGTTGATGCGAAGTGGGGGAGAATGTGGAAGTGAAATTTTGAAAAGTAAAAAATTTATTAATTTAAGCAAGAAAAATCTATGATAGCATTTGAATTTCCAACAACAATTTCCAGCGATAAAAAAATTGAGTTGCCGGAAAATGTTTCTATGAATCTGAAACCAAACCAAAATGTACGGTTGATTCTTTTAGTAAATGAGCCGAACGAGAAACAAGAACAAGTTGCGTGGGCAAAGTTGACTTCGGAACAATTTCTTGCTGGCTACACTGAAGCGGATGCAATTTACGATAGGATGTAAACGTGCAGAAATTTCGTTCGGGTGAAGTTGTACTTATAGCATTTCCTTTTGCAAATATGGAAGGAATGAAACGTCGTCCAGCATTAGTTCTCCTTGATACTGGCAACGATGATATTCTTGTTGCGCGAATTACAAGTCAAAGCAAATAAACAGATTTTGATATGGATATTTCTGATTGGAATAAAGCCGGATTACTTCTTCCTTCGATTGTTCGACTTAATAAATTAGCAAGTCTGGAAAAGAAACTTGTCGAGAAGAACTTAGGAATATTGTCTTCTTCTGATTGGCTGAATGTTTTGGAGATGTGGAATTTGTTACGATGAAACAAAAACTAAATTTTGCTTATGACCTTGAAGGCGACATTCTCGATATTTCGATTGGAAAACCGATGAAAGCGATTTCCAACGAAATAGCGGATGATTTTTTTGTTCGTGTTCATCCACGCACAAAACGAATTGTGGGATTTTCTGTTTTAAATTTTAAGAAACGCACAGCGAAACAAAAAGGCGAAATCACTGTTCCAATTCACACAGAGTTTTCGATGTAGAGTTTACATATAGTGCTGGATAAATATTATGACGTCGAAAGAAGAAAAAGAAATCACAGATTTAATTGAACTCTTAATTAAAGAGCCAATTCCTCCTCAAAATCCAACAACACTTTTTGAGGCGCTGGGTTTTGTAAAGGATGAAAATAGAAATTCAGATTTTATTGCTTGGTTATTATTTCCAAACGGTATCCTGAAAAATAATTGGTTGTTGAAAGAGATATTGAAAGAGAAACTACCTGATAGAAAAGACTTTTCTGAAAAAAAATTTCAAATTCAACGGGAAGAAAATAACGAGGGAAAGCGAACAGATATCGTTCTTCATTGGGATGACTATCATTTAATTATCGAGAATAAAATTGGAGCATCTGAAAATCCAGCACAAGTTAAAACGTATCTCAAAAACTATACGATTGACAGTATAAAAGATGGCTGTTTAATTTATTTATCGAAAAAAGGAGAATGGCCCAAAAGTGTCGAGAAAGACGATGAAAAGGTAAGAACATTAAGTTATGATGAATTAGCACAACTCCTTGAAAAAGGATTGAAAGATGAAACAAATGTAGATGAAAAAGCGAAAGCATTAGTAAAAGATTACATAGAAACCATACGTTATAAACTTTTAAAGCAGTTAAACCCAGATATGCCAACCCCTGAAATATCAAATGCAACAAAGATAATACTTAATGGAAATAATATTGAAAAGATTGAGGCACAAGTAGAAGCCGCTAAAAAACAAAAACAAGAAATTGTGTCTTGGCTTTGTAATCAGTTTAAGGAAGAATTTAGAGGGTTATTAGGGAATGATTTTATTTACATCGAAGCACCTTGGTTAATCCGTCGTAATAATTGGGAAATTGGGGATTTTGAATTTGGTTTTTCTAGTAACGATCTTAAAAAAAACAAGATGATAATAGGCCTGTGGGTAAACGACAAAACAAACCAAAGCAATACTCGAATAGAATTCACCAATGAAATAATAAAGTATATTATGAAAAAACTCAAGGGAAAAGAAAAAACTATATATGTTTCGCATTATGAAGGCCGTGTTAATGACTATGCAATCGAGCCAAATATCTTACCTGTTTTTGACGGTAATGATTTGGAAGGCTGGGTTCAAAAAATGAAAGAAAAAATGAAATCAATGACAATATTATTTACTCCAATAATTGATGAGTTTGTAAAATCGAAAAGTTAATAAATGACCACAACCATAAACTTCCGAGATAAACATCTCGAAACAATTTTTACGAAAGTCCAAAACGGCGAACGATTGTCGCTTGAAGATGGACTTGCGATGTATGCAACCAACGATTTTATTTCGCTGGGAAAAATGGCGCATTACGTTCAGCAGCAGAAAAGCGGCGACGCTGTATATTTTGTGTTGAACAGAAAAATCGAGCCGACGAATATTTGCGTTCTCTCGTGCAAGTTCTGCGACTTCGCAACGAAAAAAGGAAAACCGAACGCTTATGAAATGACGACGGAAGAAATTCTTTCCAAACTTTCCGATGAATTGCACGAAGTTCACATCACCGGTGGAATGCCGGCGGATTGGGAATGGGAACGCTACTTAAATATTTTACGCGACATCAAAAAACATTTTCCGAACATTGATATTAAAGCGTTCACCGCTATCGAAATAGATTTCTTCCACAAAAAATTTCACTTGCCGATTGAAGAAGTGTTGCGACAATTAGTTGATGTGGGACTGCGAACAATGCCCGGCGGAGGAGCAGAAGTTTTTTCGGAACGCGTTCGGCGATTATTATTCAATCAAAAAATCGGAGCGAAAGTTTGGTTGGATATTCATCGCACGGCGCACAAGATGGGAATTCCGACAAACTGCACATTGCTGTACGGACACATCGAAACATTGGAAGAGCGCATCATTCATCTTTTGAAATTGCGCGAGTTGCAAGATGAAACGAATGGATTTCTTTCGTTCATTCCGCTTGCGTTTCAGCCGGGAGATACAAACATCAAACCGCGTTCGCAATACACTTCTGCAATTGATGATTTGAAAACGATTGCGATTTCGCGATTGATGCTCGATAACATTCCGCACATCAAAGCATATTGGGTAATGTTGACGGAAGAAGTTGCAAGCGTTGCGCTCAATTTTGGCGCGGATGATATGGATGGAACGGTTGGCGAAGAACGAATTGCTCACGATGCCGGCGCGATTTCTCCGATGAAACTTGCAAAAGAACAAATTGTAAAAATAATTCGCGATGCGGGAAAAATTCCGGTGGAGCGCGATATTTATTACAATCCGCTCAATATTTTTTCTGAAAATGTAATTGGAAAAATTCCGTATCTCAATGCGACGCCGTTTTACAATTCTATGGAGAAACAGCAATTTAAAATTCTTCCGATTGCGCCACGGCGAATGGGAGAACTTGCAAAGAAAAATCAGATTGATGCGGGATTATTTTCTCTCGTCGATTTTTTGCAGCAAGAAAATAGTTTTGAACTTTTGAACGGATGTATTGCAACGCGCGACCAAGTGAAAAGCGTGATGTTGTTTTCCAATTTCGTGTGGGAAGATTTGCAAGGAAAGAAAATCGGAATTACGGATGAAACTGCGACATCGGTTCAACTTCTGAAAGTGTTGCTCGAAAAAAAGTATAAAGTAAAAGCGCAATTTGAACGAATGCACAGCGGCGTGAATGATTACTCGAAATACGATGCAGTGCTACTCATTGGCGATACTGCATTACAAGCGAAACATCATAATTATTTTGGTTATGAACTCGTTTTCGATTTGGCGAAAGAATGGTACGAGTGGCAAAAACTTCCGTTCGTGTTTGCAGTGTGGGCAATGAAAAAAAATCTTTCGGGTGAAAAGAAAGAAACGTTGAAAGTAATTTTGCAACACTCGATGGAAAACGGAGAGGATAATTTAGAAACAATTGGCTTGCTTCACGGAAAAGCGATTGGTTTGACGAAAGAAGAAATCGTTGAGTATTTGCAAGGATTCAATTACCACCTCGGCGAACGCGAAAAAGAAGCGATGAAAGTGTTTAAGTTTTTGATGGAGAGGGAACGAGAGAAAGTGGTTGAGTAGATGAGTGTGTTAGTAGAAAGTATTTTAGTAAGTTAGTGTAGAAAAAGTTATTTAAAAAAGTATGATTACAAAGCAAATAACGTTAACGGAAAAAGAAGAAGAGTTTTTAGAAAAAATTTCTCACGAGAGAAAAATTACTGTTGAAGAAATTATTCGTCAAAGTATAAACTCTTTGGTACAACAAACATCAATGACGGATAGGGAAGAATTAAAAAAGCGTGCTTTATCTCTTGCCGGCAAATATGATTCAGGATTGAGTGATGTTTCAGTTCATCACGATGATTATCTTGCAGAGGCATATAGTCAATGAATGTATTTGGCGATTCATCCGCTTTCTATTCATATTTGGATAAACAAGATTCTCAACATCTTCGGGCAAAGGCACAGATGTCTTCATTGATTCAGTCGAATGATGTTGTTGTTTCATCAAATTATATAATTGTCGAAACTATTGCCTTGATTCAGCGACGATTGGGATTTGACGCGGTGAAAGATTTTCAAGAGATTATTGCCCCGTTACTAAGTGTTTATTTTGTAAACAAAGAACTTCACCAAAAAGGAGCGGAAATCTTTTTGCAAGAAAGAAGACGAAATCTTAGTCTGGTCGATTGCGTAAGTTTTGAATTGATGAAACAACTTGGTTTGCAAAAAGCATTTGCGTTTGATAAACATTTCGAGGAACAAGGGTTTCAATTACTCGATTAACATTACCAAAATTATTTAATTAATGCTCACAGATATCTACAAAAAAATAAGAAATCAAGAACGCATTTCTCCCGAAGAAGGATTGGAAGTTTTGCAAAACGCAGAACTTCTTGACCTTGGCGATTTAGCGAATGGAATTCGTTTCCAAAAAAATCCGCAACCGCATGTGACGTTTGTTATTGATTCAAACCCGAATTACACAAACGTTTGCAACATTGATTGTATTTTCTGCGCGTTCTATCGTCATCCCGGAGAAGAGGGAGTTTATACACACAGCGTTAACGAAATGATTCAGAAATTCAAAGAATCATCGGACAAAGGCGTAACGACAATTTTACTGCAAGGAGGAGTGAATCCCGCATTGCCGTTTGAATATTATTTGGAAATGGTTTCGCGAACAATCAAAGAAGTTCCGCAAGTTCACCCGCATTTTTTTTCAACATCAGAAATAATCGGAATGGCAGAAGTTTCAAAACTTTCGATTCGGGAAGTGTTACAAAAATTGTGGGAAGTCGGAATGCGAACAATTCCCGGCGGCGGCGCAGAAATTCTTTCTGATAAAGTGAAGAAAAAAATTTCGTCATTGAAAGGAACCTCGGAAGATTGGCTGAACGTGATGAGAGAAGCGCATCGTATCGGGTTCAAATCAACGGCGACAATGATGTACGGGCATATTGAAACGGATGAAGATATTGTGATTCATCTTGAAAACGTTCGCAAGTTGCAAGATGAGTTTCACGGATTCACGGCGTTTGTTCCGTGGAGTTTCAAGCCGGGAAATACGCCGCTCGAAAAAATTATTCCGCATTATGCTTCGTCAACTCGGTATTTGCAAATGATTGCATTCTCAAGAATTTATCTTGATAACTTCCAGCACATTCAAGGGTCGTGGTTTTCGGAAGGAAAGAAAACCGGGCAAATCGCTTTGCATTTTGGTGGCGATGATTTTGGTGGAACATTGCTCGAAGAAAATGTTCATGCCGCCGCAAACTTTGTGAATAAAACAAATACTGATGAAGTGATTGATTTAATTCGTGAATCCGGATTTATTCCCGCGCAGCGAACAACATTGTATGAAATTTTACGAACGTATGAACAGAAAATGGCGGCATAATTTTTATTTCACGCAATGCCGTTAAGATATTATAGTCATTCAACAAGCAAAATATTATGACAAACAATACTCAAAAAATTCTATCTGAGGCATTGGAGTTGCAACCGATTGAACGAGCAGAACTTGTCGAAGAACTTCTTTCCAGTTTTGAATTTCCCTTGCGAGTTTCCATTGATGAACTTTGGTCATTAGAAGCAGAAGACCGTATCAGTGCGTTTGATAAAGGAAAACTTGCAGTGATTCCCGCAAAAGAAGTTTTTGAAAAAATCGGGAAGCATTAGTTTTTGTGAAGATTGATTTCCTTTCTATTGCTGAAGAAGAATTTGTTGATGCTGTCAATTATTACAATGAACAAAGCGAAGGCCTTGGTTTTGAATTTGCATTGGAAGTTCAACGAACTCTTGAACGTATTGTGCAATTTCCACAAGCATGGAATCCGCTTTCATCAAGAACACGACGTTGCCGCACAAAAAGATTTCCTTATGGCATTATTTATCAAATCCGTTCCGATGCAATTCTCATCGTCGCGGTCATGAATCTTCATCGGGAGCCAAATTCATGGAGAAATAGAATTGAGGAAGAATAAAATGAACAGAAAATTGTTGCATAATTTCGTTTTAAACACCAAGGCACGAAGGCACAAAGATTTTATTTCTTGGTGTCTTGGTGCCTTGGTGGTTATTCTATTTTTCCTTCCAATCCAAAGTTATTCGCAATCAAGTGATTCAACAATACAAGCGCTCGAAAAGAGAATTCAAATTCTTGAACAGAAAATTTTACAATTAGAGTATTTGATTTCCGTAAAAAATGATTCATCGAACTTAGTGACTTCCAAAGAAGAAAATTCTTCGCAAGTTGTAGAGGAGAAAGAAAAATTTATCCAATGCGCCGCGAAAACAACAAAAGGAACCCGATGTACACGGCGTGCTAAAACAGGAAGTAAGTACTGCGGATTGCATCAGTTTGAAAGTGAACCGAAAAAGAAAAAATAATTTTTCCGAAACATATCATTACTTCAATTCCTCTCGACATTTCCCTTTCTCCTTTTGAATTATTCCAGCGATTAAAACTTTCGCAAGGAACAATTCTTCTCGAAAGCGTTTCTGCTCATTCCGAACTTTCTCAATGTTCTTTTATCGTTACTGAACCATACGCAATTGTTCGTTCGATTGGTGGAAGAACATTTGTAACGAATAAAGGCAAAAGTTTTCTTACGAATGATGACGCTTTGGATGTGGTAAGAAAATTACTTTCAGAACGAAAGGGGATTGCTTCGGCTTCGTCTCGTAATGACAGTGGTATTTATTCCGGTGGTGCAGTCGGTTATGTTTCCTACGATTATGGAATGACATTGGAAAATATTTCTTCGCGACATTCTAAAACAAATCCATTTCCGGAAATATTTTTTGGATTATACGATTCTGCGTTGTGTTTCAATCATCAAACGAAAGAGTGGAGTTTGAATAGCATAGAATCCTTCGACTTCGCTCAGGATAAACTTCGAGCAGAGAGCGTAGAGAAATTACGAATTACGAATTACGAATTACAATCACAAACCACGATTCACAAACCACAAACGCATTTCCTTATTCCCGATTTCAAGCGAAGTGAATATTGCGATGCCGTTCACAAAATAAAAAATTACATTGCAAACGGAGATGTGTATCAAGTAAATCTTTCACATCGGTTTTGGGGAAAGACGGGAAGTTCTGCGTTGACAATTTACAATTCGCTTCGAGAAAATAATCCCGCACCGTTTTCGGCAATGATGTGCCTCGATGAAAAACGGTTTGTATTTTCATCATCACCAGAATTATTTTTTTCCATCAATGGAAATGAAATTGAAACACGACCAATCAAAGGAACAATTCGTCGAGGAAAAACTTTGGAAGAAGATGAACTGTTCAAGAACCAATTATTAGAAAGTAAAAAAGATGAAGCAGAACTTTTGATGATTGTTGATTTGGAACGAAACGATTTAAACAAAGTATGTGAGAAAAATTCTGTTCGTGTTGAAAATTTAAAACGCATCGAAACTTATGAAACCGTTCACCACCTCGTTGCTGATGTAAAAGGAACATTACGAAAAGACAAAGATACAATTGATGTGTTGAAAGCAATGTTTCCGGGTGGTTCAATTACCGGCGCGCCGAAAATTCGTGCTATGGAAATTATTGATGAACTGGAAAAATGCAGAAGAGGAATTTATACGGGCGCAACCGGCTGGATTGGTTTTGATGGAAATGCAAAATTCAATATTGCGATTCGAACGATGATGATGGAGAATGATTCTGTTTGGTTCAATGTTGGCGGTGGAATTGTTGCAGATAGTATCGCCGAAAAAGAATTTGAAGAAACAATGCACAAAGCCGACGGAATGTTGCGAGCGTTGAATGTTGTGAGTTTATAGTTACCAGTGATGATTGTTTTCTTCAACAATAATTTTTGCGATGAACACGAGGCAACAATTCCCTTTCGCAATCGAGGAATGTATTTCGGCGAAGGAATTTTTGAAACGATGCGCGCATACAATGGAAAAGTATTTGCACTCGACCAACATTTGGAAAGATTATTATTTTCGGCAAAATATTTTTCATTACTGATTTCCTTTTCCATTTCTGAATTGAAAGAAATTATCCATCAACTTCTTCAAATGAATAATTTACGCGATGCAATTGTTCGCTTAACATTGAGCGGAGGAGAAATTTCTCCCGCGAATCATTTCTGCAGCAAACCAACAAATTCGTTTTTGATTATTGAAGCAAAAGAATTTCTACCGACATTTTCCAGTCCGGTTTCGTTGCATCTTTCCGAATATCAACTTGCGGCAAAAGATGAACTACGAAAACATAAAATCACCAATTATCTTCGTAGCATACACACGTTACGAAAATTTGATTTCGAAGATGCGGGAAAGAACGAGGTGTTGTTTCTTGATGAGCACAATTACATTCTCGAAGGGACACGGACGAATATTTTTCTCGTTCTCGGCGAGGCAATTGTTACTCCAACTCTTGATTGCGATGTACTGCCCGGAATTACGCGTTCCATTATAAAAGAAATTTGTGAAGAATGTAATATATTTTTTGAAGAACGATTGATTCACGCATCTGCGTTATCCATTGCCGCGGAAATATTTCTTACCAATTCAGTTGCAGAAATTGTTTCGGTCAGCCAAATGAAGGAAAAAACGAGGCGAGATAATTCTTTGACGAAACGGATGCAAGAACTGTTTTACGAACGAGTACAACAGGAAACCCGGTCATCTATTGTTTAACGCAAATTATTTTGAGTATTTTTTGTCCCAATGTTTACATTTTTGAATACCACGAGTGCAAACGAAATTCCGTTACAAAGGCGATTGTTTTGGCTTGTACTTCTTGCATGCCTGTTTGTAAGCGGCGCACGGCTTGCATCGAGCGACGAAAATGCGATGTTTTTACTTGTGGAAAGTATAGTTACTCGCGGTGCGTTGGATATTCCACCGAATATTATAGATAATGGTTCGTATTTCGGAGAAAAATTTTATATCTGGGCGGAAATCGGAGAAGCGTTGCTGATTCTGCCGTTTTATGTCATCGGAAAAATATTTTCGTACTTCGTTCCGTTCAAAGAACAGTTTACACCGTTATTCGTCAAAGCAGTGGTTTCAACGATGAATGCTGTATTCGGAGCGTTCCTTGCGGTTGTCTTCTTTCGGTTGTGCAGATTATTTTCTTATTCTGTTCGAACCGCGGTGTTTCTCTCCTTCACGTTATGTTTCGGAACATTTCTCTTTCCATACCTGAAAACAATTTCGCGGGATGTGCAACTTGCCTTCTTTCTACTCGGGAGTTGCTATTGTTTATTTTCCTACTCGCGGGAAAAAGAACGTTCCGGACGACAGTGGATATTTGCGGCGGGAGTTTTTGCAGCACTGGGAGTATTGAATAAAATTGTTTTTCTTTTGAATGTTCCCATTCTTGCAATGTATGTTTTGTATGTGAGTTTTCTGCAAAAGGAGAAAATATCGTGGTGGAAGAATGGAATAATTTTCTCCCTCCCGTTTGCGGGCGCATTTTTGGTTTTTGCCGTTTATAATTTCTTACGCTTCGGAAATATTCTGGAAATGGGGTACCATGGCGGAACTTCATTTACAACACCGTTATACTATGGAATGTATGGATTGCTTTTCAGCGCCGGTAAGGGATTATTTTTTTTCGCGCCAATTACAATCTTATTATTCTGGGGAACGAAAGTATTTTTCCAAAGATTTCGCGCTGAGGCATTTCTGATTTTCTCACTTCTTCTTGCGAATCTTCTTTTGTATGCAAAATACATTGCATGGGCAGGTGACGGGAGTTGGGGTCCGCGTTATCTTGTCTGTATTTTACCACTCGCCATACTTCCGCTCGGCATTTTTTTCGAAGAATCATCGCCGTTACGGAAACGAATCATCTTTGCACTTGCAATAGTTGGAGTGTTCATTCAACTTGGCGGGGTTTCAATATACTTCGGGAATTACTTACGCTCCATCGGTGAGTATCCTTATGATAAGGGATTTGAACATCCGGATTTTATGGCTAAGTCTCATTTCAATCCCTATCATTCTCCCATTCTCGGGCATTGGCGAATGGTTGAACGAAATCTGGAAGAACACCTTGAAGGAAAAATTCCACAACTTGTTCCTTCTGAAAGTGATGCGAACCAACGAATTCCGTTTCAAAAAAGCGAACAAGAAAAATTATTACATACCTTTGATTATTGGTTTATGTACGGAATTTATGCCGGATTTTCACCGATATTTTTGTTCGGTCTTGCATTTATAGTACTTTTAACCCTAATTTTTCAAAGTATTCTCCTCTATCGAACAATGCAACACACGTATATGGACTCGCTTCTCCGCACCGGAGGAGAGAATTGAAGTTATCTGTTATTATTCCGGCATACAACGAAGGAAGAACTTTACGTACGATAGTGGAAAAAGTTCGCGTCGTTCCCGTGAACAAGGAAATTATAATTGTGAATGATGCTTCTAACGATAATTCGGAAAGGGTTCTTTCGGAAATCGGGAAAGAATTTGCGGATATAAAAATTCTTCATCATAAACGCAATCGAGGCAAAGGCGCCGCAATTCGTAGTGGGCTTGAACACGTAAGCGGCGAAATCGTCATAGTTCAAGATGCGGACCTGGAACTTGACCCATCAGAATACCCCACATTGATTAAACCGATTGAGGATGGATTAGCATCAGTGGTCTATGGTTCGAGGGAATTGGGAAAGCAACTGAAAGAACATCACTATTTTTTATTTTATCTTGGTGGAAAATCGGTAACGTGGTTTGCGAATTTGTTATACGGGTCGCATTTAACCGATGCTCCGACGGGATATAAAGTTTTACGGACTGAAGTTATCAAATCGCTCAATCTCGAATGTGAACGGTTTGATTTTGACCCGGAAGTTACTGCCAAAGTTTTAAAACGTGGAATCAAAATTATTGAAGTGCCGATTTCGTATAAACCCCGCACTATTACCGAAGGGAAAAAAATCAATTGGCGCGATGGAATTATGGCGCTCTGGACGTTGTTGAAATATAAAATGATGAAATGATTTTTTTGTGTTTCTTAAAACGACATTGCAATGATTACTGAATTTTTCCGCGAGCAGTTCGATTATCGAACGTTGCTTTTCAGTATTGTGCTTATAGCAATTGGTATCGTCTCCATTTACAGCGCAACCTACGGTCAAACAGGAGCAATCCAATATTATCAAAAGCAACTCACCTGGTTTGGAATTGGGTCAGTGGCATTGCTTATAACTCTCTTCATTCCTTTCCGCGCATTTCCCCGCATAGCATTTATTACGTATGGAATCTCGCTTATTCTGTTAGTAGTGGTTTTGGTAATGGGAAAAACGATATCGGGTTCACGTTC